>NZ_JBFAKX010000021.1:0-92260 GCF_040655935.1 Promicromonospora sp. NPDC050262
TGGCCGTGCCGGAGCAGCACGAGCTGCGGGTCGCGCGTGGGCCGCAGGGCGGGGGGCCGCGCCGCGGTGGGCGGGGGCGGCAACGTCTCGCTCCGTGTCTCGACGAGCCCGGCCACCGGTCGCGCCACGCGGGCGTCGCACCGAAGCGACGACACGACGATGACACAGCGGAAGATGACCGGAAGATGACATGGCCGTCCTGACACCTCAACGATCAGCACCGGGGTCCGGTGCACCACAGCGCGAGTCGCGCAGACTCGGCTTCTCCCAGCGGCTCGGCCGCTGGGACGTGAAGCTCTCCCCGTACCTGTACATCTCGCCGTTCTTCATCCTGTTCGCGGTGACCGGCCTGTTCCCCCTCGCCTACACGGCGTACGTGTCGGTGCACGAGTGGAGTCTCCTGGGCGGGCAGGGCGACTTCGTGGGCCTGCAGAACTTCGTGGACGTGCTGAACCAGCCCACGTTCTGGAAGTCCCTGGTCAACACGCTGTCGATCTTCGTGCTGTCCTCCGTACCGCAGGTGATCATCGCCATCACCATCGCCGCCCTGCTGGACCAGAACCTCCGGTCCGCGACCTTCTGGCGCATGGGTGTTCTGATCCCCTACGTGGTCGCCCCCGTGGCGGTGTCGATGATCTTCGGCCGCCTGTTCGCCGACCAGTACGGCCTGATCAACTCGCTGCTCGGCCTGGTCGGGCTCGACCCGATCGCCTGGCACGGCGACCGGTTCGCCAGCCACGTCGCCATCGCGAGCATCGTGAACTACCGCTGGATCGGCTACAACGCGCTGATCTTCCTCGCCGCCATGCAGGCCGTGCCGCGCGACCTCTACGAGGCCGCCGTGATCGACGGCGCGGGCCGCGTGCGCCAGTTCTTCTCCATCACGGTGCCGCAGATCCGCGCCACGATCATCTTCGTCGTGATCACCTCGACCATCGGTGGCCTGCAGATCTTCGACGAGGTCCGCATGTACGACGCGACCGGGCTCGGCGGTCCGGACAAGAACTGGATGACCACCGTCCTGTTCCTGTACGACGTCGCGTGGGGCAACCAGCACAGCCTCGGCCGGGCCTCGGCCGTCGCCTGGATGCTGTTCCTCCTGATCATCCTCATCGGCTTCGTCAACTTCCTGGTCACCCGCCAGATCTCGACGTCGGGCACCGACAAGAAGCCCAAGCGCAAGCGCATCACCAGGGGGAACGCATGAGCTCCGTCGCCGTCACCGCCCAGACCGCCGGCGAGCGCGCGGCCCGGGCCGCCGCCCGCCGCCGGGACCGCAAGGCCGCCGGCAGCGCCACCCGCCGCGCGAGCTGGATCGTCTACGCGCTGCTCGGGATCGTGCTGCTGATCTCGATCTTCCCGCTCTACTACACGCTGCTCCTCGGCTCGTCCGACCCGGTGGAGATCTCGCGCAACGCGGTGCCGCAGTGGTACCCCGACCTGTCGCTGTTCACGCAGTTCCGCACGGTCATCGAGTCGACCCAGATCAACTTCTGGAAGGCGCTGACCAACTCGGTGATCATCGCGGTCGTCGTCTCGGCCGCCGTCGTGCTGTTCTCGACGCTCGCCGGCTACTCGTTCGCGAAGCTGCGCTTCCGCGGCCGCGGGCCCCTGCTCGTGTTCGTCATCGCCACGATGGCCGTGCCGACCCAGCTCGGCGTGATCCCGATGTACATCCTCATGTCGGACCTGCACTGGATCGGCAAGCTCCAGGCCGTCATCGTCCCGGTGCTGGTCAGCGCGTTCGGCGTGTTCTGGATGACGCAGTACCTGTCGGAGTCGCTGCCCTACGAGCTGATCGAGGCCGCCCGCGTGGACGGCGCCTCGATGATCCGCACGTTCTGGAGCATCGCGCTGCCCGCGGCCCGCCCGGCCGCCGCGATGCTCGGCCTGTTCACGTTCGTGCAGCAGTGGACCAACTTCTTCTGGCCGTCGATCGTGCTCAGCTCGGAGAACCCGACGCTGCCGCTCGTCGTAAAGTCGCTGCAGTCGAACTACTTCGTGGACTACTCGTTGGTCATGGGCGGTGTGTTCCTCGTGACGCTGCCGCTGCTGGTGATCTTCGCCTTCGTCGGCAAGCAGCTCGTCGCAGGAATCATGCAGGGAGCCGTGAAGGGATGAACCAGATGACCCGCGACCTCACGCAGAGCTTCAAGACCGACCCGGCGGCGCCGCGTGTGCCCGCCCCCGGCAACGCGCTGCCGTACACGCCGAGCGCGCCGCGCACCGCGCCGTCGTCGAACGCGACCGGGAGCGTGGCCTTCCCCGACGGCTTCCTCTGGGGCGCGGCCACCGCCGCCTACCAGGTGGAGGGCGCCGCCCACGAGGACGGCCGCGAGGACTCCGTGTGGGACGTGTTCGCCAAGGTCCCGGGCGCCGTCCTGAACCAGGAGGACGGCGAGGTCGCCTGCGACCAGTACCACCGCTACCCCGCCGACGTCGCGCTCATGAAGGACCTCGGCATC
Organism: Promicromonospora sp. NPDC050262; assembly: GCF_040655935.1. NCBI lineage: Bacteria > Bacillati > Actinomycetota > Actinomycetes > Micrococcales > Promicromonosporaceae > Promicromonospora > Promicromonospora sp. NPDC050262. The sequence continues at coordinate 2,466 of NZ_JBFAKX010000021.1, forward strand.
AAGGCGTACCGGTTCTCGACGTCGTGGTCCCGGGTCGTGCCCGGCGGGCGCGAGGTCAACCCGGCCGGCCTGGCCTACTACGACCGGCTCGTGGACGAGCTGCTGGGCGCGGGCATCCTGCCGTGGCTCACGCTCTACCACTGGGACCTGCCGCAGGCGATCGAGGCCGAGTCGAACGGCTGGGTCAACCGCGACACCGCGTACCGGTTCCGCGACTACGCCGTGACCATGCACGAGGCGATCGGCGACCGCGTCGACGTGTGGACCACGCTCAACGAGCCGTGGTGCGCCGCCTTCCTGGGCTATACGGGCGGCCAGCACGCGCCGGGCCGGCAGTCCCGCGAGGACGGCCTCGCCGCCGCGCACCACCTCATGCTGGCCCACGGCCTGGCCGTGGAGGCGCTGCGCGAGCGCGCGCCGGACGCGAACCTGGGCATCACGCTCAATTTCGAGGTCGAGGACCCGCTGAACCCGGACGACCCCGCTGACGTCGACGCCGCGCGCCGGCTCGACGGGGGCTTCACCCGGATCTTCGCCGACCCGATCCTGCGCGGTGCGTACCCGCTGGACGTGCTGGAGGACGTGCGCGAGTACGGCCTGGAGCAGCACATCCAGGAGGGCGACCTCGAGATCATCTCGACGCCCATCGACTCGCTCGGCGTGAACTACTACCACGGCAACGCCGTGGCCGCGGTGCCGGCCGAGCGCCCGCTGGACGGCGGCGCGCCGGTGAGCCGGCCGTCGTCCAACCCGTTCCCGGGCGGCGACGGCGCGTACACCCACCCGCGCGGCCTGCCCGTGACCACCCAGAACTGGGAGGTGCAGCCCGAGGGCCTCACCCGCCTCCTGCTGCGCCTGCAGCAGGACTACACGGGTCCGCGCGGCATCGCCCTGTACGTCACGGAGAACGGCAGCGCGTACGACGACGTCGTGGGCCCGGACGGGTTCGTGGACGACCAGGAGCGCCTCGGCTTCGTCGACGTACACCTGCGCGCCGTCAAGGACGCGATCGACGAGGGCGTCGACGTGCGCGGCTACTTCGGCTGGTCCCTGCTCGACAACTACGAGTGGGCGTGGGGTTACGGAAAGCGCTTCGGCCTCGTGCGCGTGGACTTCGAGACGCAGGAGCGCACGGTCAAGGCGTCCGGCCGCTGGTACGGTCAGGTCGCGCGGGCCAATGCCGTTCCGGAGCGAAGTGCCGCACCCGTGCCGTACCCGACCGGCGACGACGGCGGAGACAAGGCGGTTCCGACGGAGTGACGACCTCAGGCCCACCCACCCTCGATGACGTGGCCCAGGCGGCCGGGGTGTCCCGGTCGACCGCGTCGCGTGCCATCAACGGCGGCCTGCGAGTCTCCCCCGAGGCGCAGGCGGCGGTCGACGACGCCGTCGCCCGCCTCGGGTACGCACCGAACCGAGCCGCCCGGTCCCTCGTGACCCGGCGCACCGACTCGATCGCCCTCGTGGTGCCCGAGCCGGACCAGCGCATCCTCACCGACCCGTTCCTCTCCGGCACCCTCGCGGGCGTCAGCGAGGGGCTGGCCGGGACGGACCTCCAGCTCGTGCTGCTGCTCGCCCGCCCGGGCGAGCAGCGCGGGCGGGTGGGCCGCTACCTGCGCAGCGGCCACGTCGACGGCGTCATCGTGGCGTCGCACCACAAGGGCGACCAGCTCGAGACGGAGCTCGGGCCGGCGGCGCTGCCGGCCGTCTTCGTGGGGCGGCTGTTCGAGCCCGACCCGTTCTTCTCGCGCGGCCTGCGCTACGTCGACGTCGACAACGTCGCGGGCGGACGCATCGCCACCCAGCGGATGATCGACCGGGGTCGCCGGCGCATCGGCACCATCACCGGGCCGCTCGACATGCCCGCCGGGGTGGACCGGATGACCGGCTGGCGGGACGCCCTGCGCGACGCCGGCCTGCCCGACGACGCGCTGGTCGAGGGCGACTTCACCGTCGCCGGGGCGCTCGTCGCGGCCGCACGGCTCCTGGACCAGCATCCCGACCTGGACGGCATCTTCGCGGCCTCGGACCTCATGGCGGAGGCCACGCTGCGCGTGCTCGCCGAGCGGGGCCGGTCCGTGCCGGGCGACGTCTCGGTGGTCGGGTTCGACGACCTCGGCATCGCCGAGACCACGTCACCGCGGCTGACGACCGTGCACAACCCGGTGGTGCAGATGGTCGGCGCCGCCACGAGCATGCTCGTGGACCTGGTCGCGGGCCGCCCGGTCCGCGACGAGCGCCGGATCTTCGCCCCCCGCCTGATCGAGGGCGAGTCCGCGTAACCGTTGAGTGCTGGGTTTTCGCCCTTCTGAGGTACGAGGAAGGGCGAAAACCCAGCACTCAACGGCGGCTCTACGGTGGCTCTACGCCGTGCGGAGGTGGCCGTAGCGGTGCATCGTGCGGCTGACCGCCTGCTCGCGGAGCATCGTCAGCAGCTCGCGGCGGCCGCTCGCCAGCACCGGTCCGTCCAGCACGGTCACCGAGCCGAGGCGGCTCGCCGCCGCGTCGCGCAGCCCGGGCGCCTCGCCCACCACGCGGATCCGGCCGGTCACCACGCCGTCGGCGACGGACTCGGCGAACGCCTCGTCGCTGGTCTCCTGCCCCACGACGGTCGCCGTGACGCCCGCCCGTGCGGCCGCGGCCAGCACGCGCTGCACCTCGGCGTCCGGCGCGCCCGCTCCGACGCGCACCGTGATGCCCGGGACGGGCCGGTAGCGGAACACGTTCGACTCGACGCCGAGCCCGGACGGGTCGTGCGCCTGCGAGAACTCGGTGAGCCACGCGCGGGCGTCGTCGGCGCGGGCCCAGGCGAGCCAGCCCGCCGGGTCCTCGGTGCGCGACGGCACGTCGGGCGCGTCGGCCCACCGGCCGAGCTGCGCCACGTAGTTGGGCCCGCCCGCCTTGGCGCCGGAGCCCACGACGGAGGCCTTCCAGCCGCCGAACGACTGGCGCTGCACGATCGCGCCGGTGATGTGCCGGTTCACGTACGCGTTGCCGACCTCGACGCGGTCGAGCCAGTGCTCCACCTCGGCGTCGTCCAGCGAGTGGATGCCGCCCGTGAGGCCGAACGACACCGCGTTCTGCAGCGCGAGCGCCTCGTCCAACGTGCGGGCGGTCATGATGCCCAGCACCGGTCCGAAGGCCTCGGTGAGGTGGAAGAACGAGCCGGGGCGCACACCGTCGCGCACACCTGGCGTCCACAGGCGGCCCTTGCCGAGGCCGGCCTCCTGCGCCACCGCGTCCAGCCGGCGCGGCCGCACGAGCCAGCTCTCGCCCGTCTCCAGCGTGGTCAGCGCGCGCAGCAGCTTGCCCTGCGCGGGCTCGGTGAGCGGGCCCATCACGGTGGCCAGGTCGGTGGCGGGCCCCACGGCGAGCGAGGACACGGCGTCGACGAGCTGGCGGCGGAACCGCTCCCCCGTCACGGTGCGCGGGTCGCCCACCGAGCCGACGAGGATCACGAGCGACGCCGCGGAGCACTTCTGCCCCGCGTGCCCGAACGCCGAGCGCACCACGTCGGCGACGGCCAGGTCGAGGTCCGCCGACGGCGTCACGACGATCGCGTTCTTGCCCGACGTCTCCGCGAGCACCGGGAGCTCGGGGCGCCAGGACGCGAACATCTCCGCGGTCTCGATCGCGCCCGTGAGGATCACGCGGGACACGCCGTCGTGCGTGACGAGGCGGCGGCCGAGGTCGCCGTCCGGCACGCGGACGAACTGCGCGACGTCACGCGCGATGGCCGGGTCCAGGCCGATCTCGGGCGCCACCTCGTCGAGCGCCGCGTGCACGGCCTCGACGGCGATCTCCAGGCAGCGCGGCGTGGGCGGCGCGGGCTTGGCGATCACGGAGGAGCCGGACGCGAGGCCGGCGAGCACGCCGCCGATCGGGATCGCGACGGGGAAGTTCCAGGGCGGCGTGACCAGCGTGACGCCGTCCGGCGTGTACCGGGCGCCCGGCCAGGCCTCCGACGTCGGGTCGAGGGCCTCGGCCGCCTGCGCGTAGTAGGCGGCGAAGTCCACGGCCTCGCTGACCTCGGGGTCCGCCTCGGCGACGGTCTTGCCGGCCTCGTGCACCATGGCGGCGACCAGGTCGGTGCGCGCGGCCTCGAGGTGCTGGGCCGCGGAGCGCAGCACGCGGCCGCGGTCTGCGGGGGCCACCTTGGCCCAGGCCGCACCCGCGCGGCGGGCGAGCGCCACGACGTCGTCCACCTGGGCGGATGTCGCCAGCGGCTCGGCCAGGGCCGGCACGTACCCCGAGCGCGTGCCCGTGACCTGCTGGGCCCAGGCCCGGTGCTCGGCGACCGCGGGGTCGGTGTCGGCGGCGTTGTGGAACGGCCCGGTCACCTGCTCCGGCGCGGGGCGCGGACGGCGGCGCGGGGCCACGTCGTCGGGCGCGTAGTGCACGCCCAGCTCGACGGAGGCGCGGAACGCGGCCTCCTGCCGGTCCATCGCTGACGTCGGGACGGCAGCGCTCTGCGGCGCGAACGCCGCGTGCAGGAAGTTCTGCTCCGTGGCGTTCTCCTCCAGGCGGCGCACCAGGTAGGAGATGGCGACGTCGAAGTCCTCGTCGCGCACGACCGGGGTGTAGAGCACCACGCGGCCGCTGTCCTTGGCGACCTCGTCGCGGACGGCGGCGGCCTCGGTGGGCGCCATGCCCTGGAGCATCTCGATGTCGAGCGCCTCGGAGACGCCGCGCGCCCGGCCGAGCAGGATCGCGAGCGCCACGTGGAACAGGTTGTGCGACGCCGCGCCGATGCGGACGGCGTGCGCGCGCTCGGGGCGCAGCGCGTGGTCGAGCATGCGCACGTAGTTGGCGTCGACGTCGGGCTTGGTCGCGTAGGGCGCCTGCGCCCAGTCGTGCAGGGCGGCCTCGACGTGCTCCATGGCGAGGTTCGCGCCCTTGACGATCCGCACCTTGATGCGCGCGCCGCCGTCCGCGACGCGCTTCGCGGCGAACTCGGTGAGCCCGTCCAGCGCGCCCAGGGCGTCGGGCAGGTAGGCCTGCAGCACGATGCCGGCCTCCAGGTCGCGGAACTCGTCGCGGCCCAGGATCTCGGTGAAGACCGCGGTGGTCAGGGCCAGGTCGCGGTACTCCTCCATGTCGAGGTTGAGGAAGACGCCGTGGTCGCGCGCGGCGCGGTAGAGCGGCAGGAGCTGCTCGACGACGCGGTCGCGGGAGCCGTCGAGGTCCCACGTGACGAGCTGCGCGGCGACGCTGGAGACCTTGATGGACACGTAGTCGACGTCGGGACGCTCGACCAGCGCGACGGTGCGGGCCAGACGGCCGGCGGCCTCGTCCTTGCCGAGCACCGCCTCGCCCAGCAGGTTCACGTTGAGGGTGTAGCCCTCGGCCCGGGTGCGGGCGAGGTGGGCGGTGAGGCCGTTGCCGGCGTCGGCCACGAGGTGGCCCACGAGCTGACGCAGCCGGGCGCGGGCGGCGGGGACCACGATGCCCGGGAGCACGGGGGCGGTCAGCGCGCCGGCCCGGAACAGCGCGCGGTCGCTCGCGCTGAGGAACGTGGCACTGCCGGCCTTCTTGCCGAGGCGGGCCAGGGCCTTGGCGGCGACGTGGACGTCCTGCGGGCGGGCGACGTCGTCGACGAACCCGACGGCGAGCTCCAGGCCCGCGGGGTCGGAGACGAGCGCGCCCAGGGCGGCGGAGGCGCGGGCGACGGCCTTGTCGGTCTTCGAGCCGGCGGTGCCGTCGGTGCCGGCGGCGGCCCCGGTGGCGGTGCCGATCCAGGTCCGGGCGAGGGCTACGGCGTCCTCGACGAGGGTGTCGGCGGCGGGCTTCGCGGGCGGCTCGGTCGGAGCCTGCGGCGTCGCGCTGTCCGGTGCGCCTGCGCCCCCGGTCGGGACGTCGGCGGTGTCGGCGCTCCCGCGCCGGGCAGAGGTCTTCATGACACCAGGGTGCACCCGGGGCCGCTCGCGTGTATTGGCAGGATCACTCGCGATCCGCACCTGTTTCGGCCAAGGGGTGGTGGGGTGCGCCGCGTACGATCGGGACCCGATGAGCAACCCGCCGAACGGCGCCGCTCGGCCCGAGGCGCGGGCCCTGCTGGCCGCACTGCACCCCGCCATGGTCGCCCTGATGGACGAGCTGTCCGGCGTCATGTTCTGCGCCAAGGACGCCGACGGCCGGTACGTGCTGGTCAACCAGGTCTTCGTGGGGCGCACGCGCGAGCGGTCGCGGCGCGACGTGATCGGCAAGCGCGCCGTGGACCTGTTCGTCCCCGAGCTGGCCGAGCGCTACGAGAGCCAGGACGAGCTGGTCCGCACCACGGACAAGCCGCTGCGCGGCGAGCTGGAGCTGATCCGGCACGTCGGCGGGGCGCCGGGCTGGTTCCTCACCTCCAAGCTGCCGCTGCACGACGAGTCCGGCGCCTACGTGGGCCTCGTCTCCGTGTCGCAGGACCTGCGGTCGGGCGACGCCGACGACGCGACGATCCAGGCCATGGCCCGGCTGCGCGGGCAGATCGAGGACCTGCTGGAGCACGGCGAGGTGCCGTCGGTCGCGGACCTCGCCGTGCTCGCCGGGTGTGCCCCCGCATCCCTGGACCGCCGGGTGCGCCGGGTCTTCGGCCTCTCGCCGCGGCAGCTCGTGCTCCGGCTGCGCGTGGACCGCGCGGCCCACCTGCTCACGTCGACCACGGTGCCGCTCGCGGACGTCGCGAGCGCGGCGGGCTTCTACGACCAGCCCTCGTTCACCCGCACGTTCGCGCGGCTGACGGGCGAGACGCCGTCGTCGTTCCGAAGAAGGTCACCCTCTCAACGCGACAGCCGCCGGTAGGCGCGCGCCGTCAGCGGCAGGAACACCAGGGTGAGCACGGCCGGCCACAGCGCCGCGAGGAGCAGGGCGTGGTCGGCCAGGACACCCCCGGTGATGCCGGTCGGGTTGCCGAACAGCTCGCGGCAGGCGGCCGCCGTCGCGGAGATCGGGTTCCACTGCGCCAGGACCGCCAGCCACCCAGGCATCGACTCGGGCGCGACCAGCACGTTGGACAGGAACCCGAGGGGCCACACCAGCACCTGGACCGCCGTCACGCCGCCCTCGCCGCGGAACGTGAGCCCGAGGAACACCCCGAGCACGAGCATCGCGAACCGCAGCCAGAGCAGCAGCACGACGCCGAGCACGGTGGCAGCGACGCTGCCGGACGCGCTCCACCCGATGAGCAGCCCGCCGACCATGAGCACCGCGAGCTCGGCCGCGGAGTTCACCAGGTCGGCGCCGGCCCGGCCGAGCGGGACGGCGGCGCCGCTGATCGGCAGCGAGCGGAAGCGGTCGGTGACACCCTTCTTCGAGTCGTTGGCGATGGCGCTCATCGTGGCCTCGATGCCGAACATCATCGAGAGCGCGAAGATGCCCGGCATCAGGTACGCGAGGTAGTCCCCGCCGCCGGGCAGGGCGATCGCGCCGCCCAGCAGGTAGCCGAAGACGAGCACGAGCATCACGGAGAACGCGATCCCGAAGACGGGTGTCCACGGCTCGCGCTGCCAGTGCTTGAGGTCGCGCAGGGTGATCACCCAGCTCTGGCGCAGGGTGGCGGCGACGGCGTTCATCGCAGGGCTCCTTCGGTGGGCGAGATACCGGCTGGCGCGGCGTCGCGCGCCGTGAGGTGCAGGAACACCTCGTCGAGGGTCGGGCGGCGCAGCAGGATGTCGTCGACCTCCAGGCCGGCGGCGTCGAGCGCGCGGACGACGGCGGTCAGCGCCGCCGCCCCGCCGTCCTGCCCCGCCTCGACGGTGACCTGCCGCAGCTCGGCGTCGGCCGTGCCGCCGAGCGCCGCGGCCAGCCGGTCCAGGTCGGCGTGCGCGGGGGCCGTCACGAGCACCCGGTCGCCGCCGAGGCGCCGCTTGAGCTGCTGGGGCGAGCCCTCGGCGACCACCTTGCCGGCGTCCATCACGGTGATCCGGTCGGCGAGCTGGTCCGCCTCGTCGAGGTACTGGGTGGTGAGCAGCACGGTGGTCCCGGCGTCCACGATCTGCCGCACCGTCTGCCAGACCTCGTTCCGGGCCCGGGGGTCGAGCCCGGTGGTGGGCTCGTCGAGGAACAGCAGCGCCGGGCGGCGGATGAGCCCGGCGGCGATGTCCAGCCGCCGGCGCATGCCGCCGGAGTAGGTGGACACCTTGCGGTCGGCGGCGTCCAGCAGCCCGAAGGTGCCGAGCAGCTCGTCGGCCCGCTCGCTCGCGGCGGACTTCGACAGGCCGTACAGGCGGCCGAACATCACGAGGTTCTCGCGGCCGAACAGGATCTCGTCGAGCGCCGCGTGCTGGCCCACCAGCCCGACGGACGAGCGGACAGCGGCGGGCTCCTTGCGCACGTCCCGGCCGGCGACGCGCACCTCGCCCTCGTCGCAGCGGGTCAGGGTGGCGAAGGTGTTGACGGCGGTGCTCTTGCCGGCGCCGTTGGGGCCGAGCAGCGCGTGGACGGCGCCGGACTCGATCTCGAGGTCGAACCCGTCCAGGGCGTGGGTGTCGCCGTACCGCTTGCGCAGTCCGCGGGCGACCAGGGGTGGGAGGGACATGGTGTCTCCTTTTCCGTACAGCGTACGACTAACAGCTCGCCCAGCGTAGCACTCATTCCGTACGGCGTACGAAAAAGTTACGGTGGGTCCATGTCGGACCACCCGGACCCCGTTCTGCGCCTCCTGTGGCGCTACGACGACGGCACGCCGTCCGCGCCGCGGCGCGGGCGCAAGCAGCGGCTGAGCGTGGACGACGTCGTCGACGCCGCGATCCGGATCGCCGACCGCGACGGCCTCCCCGGCCTGTCGATGCGCCTGCTCGCCACGGAGCTCGGGCTCGGCGCGATGAGCCTGTACACCTACGTGCCCGGCCGGGACGAGCTCGTGGTGCTGATGGTGGACCGGGCGCTGGGCCGCCGGGAGCTGCCCGCGATGCCGGACGACCTGCGTGACCGGATGGCGCTGATCGCTCGCTTCCACTACGAGGAGTGCCGGCAGCATCCCTGGCTGCTCGAGGTCTCCGGGCTGCGCGCCTGGGTCGGGCCGGGCGCGTCCGACCTGTACGAGTGGCAGCTCTCCGCGATCGAGGGCGCCGGGCTCGACGACATCGAGATGGACCAGACCGTCGCGCTGCTCATCGGCTTCGCCGGGAACGTCGCGCGCGCCCAGGAGAGCATCCGCGCCGAGGAGCGTGCGTCGGGGATGACCCAGGCCGACTGGTGGGCGGCGAACGCCGACGAGCTCGGCGTGGTGATGGCCGGGCGCGAGTACCCGCTCGCCGGACGCGTCGGCGCCGCCGCGGGCGAGGCGTACCAGGCGGCGACGGACCCCGGCCGGGAGATGGAGTTCGGTCTGGCCCGCATCCTCGACGGCCTCGTCGCCCACATCGAGCACAAGCGGGCGGCCGCGGGCTGATGCCGCACCTGTACGACCCGCACAACTGGGGACACCCGTTCCTGGCCACAGGGACGACTGCCCGACCGGCCGCGGAGCGCCTAGGGTCGATCACCATGACGACCATCGCGTTCCCCCTGGTCCCGCGCTCCAACCCTCGCCGCGTGCTGGCCGACCTGCTTCCGGGCACCGTCGCGCGCGACATCGCGCTCGTGCTCGGCGTCGCCGCGCTCACCGCGCTCGCCGCACAGCTGCGCATCCCGATCCCGGGCCTGCCCGTCCCGGTCACCGGCCAGACCTTCGCCGTGCTCCTCGGCGCGGCGGCCATCGGCCCTGTGCGCGGCGCGCTCGCGCAGGTGCTCTACATGACGCTCGGCGTGGTCGGCCTGCCCGTGTTCACCGGCGGCGCCTCGGGCGTCGAGGTGATCCTCGGCGCGTCCGGCGGCTACGTCGTGGGCTTCGTCGTGGCCAGCTTCGTGGTGGGCGCCCTCGCCCGGCGCGGCCTGGACCGCGGCGTGCTCGGCACGGTGCTCGCGTTCGCCGCCGGCACCGCGACGATCTACGCGATCGGCGTGCCGTGGCTCGCCGTGACGACGGGCATGGCGCCCGGCGCCGCACTCGTGGCCGGCGCGGGGGTCTTCCTCGTCGGCGACGCCATCAAGGCCGCCCTGGCCGGCGTCCTTCTCCCCGGCGCTTGGCGGCTGACGGAACGCTGATTCCCAAGCAATGGCACGATCACCGGAAAATCACCGGCCGACACCCCGCGGCCGGGCACATTCGCCCATCGAAGCGATACGGTGAGACCGAGGCGCAAACCCCGCGCCGCGCAACCCGCGCCCCCGCCCCGAGGCGGTCGGCGCCGTTCTCCCCCGGAGGACCCACGTGACGACGACAACGACGTCCACCACTACCCCACCGCCCAACTTCGCCCCGTCCGACGCACCCGCGGAGGGCTCCGCGCTGGCAACCGCCCACGCGCAGCTCGCCACCGCGGCCGAGATCCTCGGCTACGACGAGGGCCTGCACCGCATGCTGGCGACGCCGCGCCGTGAGATCCACGTCGCGGTGCCGCTGCGGCGGGACACGGGCGAGACCGTGCTGTTCCACGGCTTCCGTGTGCAGCACAACGTGAGCCTCGGCCCGGGCAAGGGCGGCCTGCGCTACCACCCCTCCGTCGACGTCGACGAGGTGCGGGCGCTGGCCATGTGGATGACCTGGAAGTGTGCGGTGGTCAACCTGCCGTACGGCGGCGCCAAGGGCGGCGTCGCCATCGACCCCCGCGGTTACTCGCAGGCCGAGCTGGAGCGCGTGACCCGGCGGTACACGTCGGAGATCATGCCGATGATCGGCCCCGACACCGACATCATGGCGCCCGACATGGGCACCGACGCCCAGACGATGGCCTGGGTGATGGACACCTACTCGGTCAACCGCGGGTACACGATCCCCGCGGTCGTCACCGGCAAGCCGCTGGCGGTCGGCGGCTCGCTGGGCCGCGGCACCGCGACGTCGGCGGGCATCGTGCACGTCACGGGCGCCGCGCTCGCCGAGGCGGGCGTGGGCCTGAGCGACGTGTCCGTCGCCATCCAGGGCTTCGGCAAGGTGGGCTCGCACGCCGCGGAGATCTTCGCGGCGCGCGGTTCGCGTGTCGTCGCCGTGAGCGACCAGTACGGCGGCATCCGGAACGACGCGGGCCTCGACGTGCCGCGCCTCATGGACCACGTGCGGCGCACGGGCTCAGTCGTCGGGTTCGACGAGGCCGACCCGGTCACCAACGCCGAGCTGCTCGCGCTGCCCGTCGACGTGCTGGTCCCGGCCGCGATCGAGGGCGTGCTCGACGAGGTCACCGCGGGCGCCGTCAAGGCCCGCTGGGTGGTCGAGGGCGCCAACGGCCCGACGACGGAGGCCGGCGACGCCCTGCTCGCCAAGAACGGCATCACGGTCGTCCCCGACGTCCTCGCGAACGCGGGCGGCGTGGTCGTCTCGTACTTCGAGTGGGTCCAGGCGAACCAGACCTACTGGTGGACCGAGCAGGAGATCGCCGACAAGCTCGAGCACCGCATGACCACGGCGTACGCCGAGGTGTCGGCGCTGGCCCAGCGCGAGGCGCTGTCCCTGCGCGACGCCGCCCTGGTCATCGGCGTCAAGCGCGTCGCGGAGGCGCACCAGATCCGGGGCCTGTACCCCTGATCCGGCCTCCGGCCCGTGAACGTGCCGGACCCCCAGGTCACTTCGGTGACCTGGGGGTCTGACACGCTCACCTACGCTTGCGGCGTGGAACAACTTGTCGCGCGCCTGCGCGCCGCCGGCTGCGTGTTCGCCGAGGACGAGGCCCGGATCCTGCTCGAGGCCGCGACGGCCGACGGCACGACCGATCCCGTCCGGCTGGAGTCCCTCGTGGCGGCGCGGCTGGACGGGCTGCCGCTGGAGCACCTGGTGGGCTGGGCCGAGCTCGACGGCCGCCGCTGGCTGGTGGCGCCCGGGGTCTTCGTCCCGCGGCAGCGCTCGGAGCTGCTGATCCGGGAGGCGACGGCGCGCGCCCTGTCCGACGCCGTCGTCGGCACCCCCGCGGCCGGTGCGGCGGCCGGCCCCGTCCTGGTCGTCGACCTGTGCTGCGGCTGCGGCGCGCTCGGCGGGGCGGTCGCGGCCCGGCTCCTGGCGGCGGGGCACGACGTCGAGCTGCACGCCGCCGACGTCGACCCCGTGGCCGTGGCCTGCGCGCACGAGAACCTGGAGGCGCTGGCCGCGGAGCCCTTCGCCGCGCGCGCCGCGGGGACCGGACGGCTCACCGCGCACACCTGTTCCGGCGACCTGGCAGATCCGCTCCCGCGCGAGGTGTGGGGCCGCGTCGACGTCCTGGTCGCGAACGCGCCGTATGTGCCCACCGAGGCGATCGGCATGATGCCGCCGGAGGCCCGCGAGCACGAGCCGCACACCGCGCTCGACGGCGGGGACGACGGCCTGGTCATCCTGCGCCGCGTGATCGACGTCGCCCCGGCGTTGCTGCGCCCGGGCGGCCACCTGCTCGTCGAGACGGGCGAGACCCAGGTGAGCGCCGCCGTCGGCCACCTGGAGGCGGCGGGCCTGAAGCCGACGGTCCTGACGGACGACGACCTGGGCGCGACGGCCCTGGCCGGGACCCGCCCGGCTGCCTGACCCGCCGGGACGGGCCCGGCCCGTCGGGCTGCCAGACGCATTTCGAGACCCACGTTTCTGCGCTTCCGGCTGTCGAGAGCGACGAGACGTGGGTCTCGAAGGGGAGGTCGACCGGGGCGAACCGGCCGGCCGGGTCAGCTCAGGGGCTGGCGGTCCGCCCAGTCGGCCAGGAGCGTGCGCGGGCCCGTGAAGAACGGGACCTCCTCGCGCACGTGCCGGCGGGCCTCGGTCGCGCGCAGGTCGCGCATGAGGTCGACGATGCGGTGCAGCTCGTCGGCCTCGAACGCGAGGATCCACTCGTAGTCACCCAGCGCGAACGCGGAGACGGTGTTGGCCCGGACGTCCTTGTAGGGGGCCGCCGCCATGCCGTGGTCGCGCAGCATGGTGCGGCGCTCCTCGTCGGGCAGCAGGTACCAGTCGTAGGACCGGACGAACGGATACACGGACAGGTAGTCGCGCGGCGCCTCGCCGGCGAGGAACGCGGGCACGTGCCCGCGGTTGAACTCGGCCGGGCGGTGCAGGGCGGCGACCGACCACACCGGCTCAAGGGAGCGGCCCAGCTCGGACGCGCGGAGCCGCTGGTAGGCGCCCTGCACGGCCTCGATCGACGGGCCGTGGGTCCAGAGCATGAGGTCGGCGTCGGAGCGCAGGCCGCCCACGTCGTACCAGCCGCGCACCACGAGGTCGCCGGAGGTGGCGGCCGGGTCCACGGCACCGCCGACGGCGGCCTCGGCGTCGGCCACGACGGCCTTGCGCTCGTTCTCGTCCGCCGGGAGCGTCTCGGTCAGCGAGAAGACCGAGAACATCGTGTACCGGATGCCCTCGTTGATCGCGGTCGTGTCGATCTCGTGCCCGGAGTCCCCGTGCACGTGCGTGTCGTTCATGTCTGCCTCTCTGTCATGGGCGGTCGCGGGCACCGCGTGGACCTCAGGAGTACAGGTCCGTGCTGCACAGGACCGGGACGCCGCTCGGCTCGCCGTCCCGGCGCAGGCAGCAGCCCGGCGCGCAGACCGAGCGGAGGGCCGGGAGCGACCCCTCGGTCGCCTCGGTGACCTGCTCGCCACGAGCCAGCGCGGCCCGCTCCAGCAGCAGGTCCACCAGGCCGCTCACGAACGGTTCCCGCACGCCGACCGTACCGGCTCGCACGGCGGTGATGCCGAGGTCCTTCGCCGTGGCGAGCGCCTCGGTGTCGAGGTCGTAGGCGACCTCCATGTGGTCGGAGATGAATCCGATCGGCGACAGGACCACGTCGCGGACGCCGTCGGCGGCGAGCGACTCCAGGTGGTCGTTGACGTCCGGCTCCAGCCACGGCTGGCTGGGCGGGCCGGAGCGCGAGCAGTAGGCCAGGTCCCACGGCACCTCGTGCCCGAGCCGCTCGGCGGCCCGCGCCGCGACGACCGCGGCCAGGTCCAGGTGCTGCTCGGAGTACGTGGCGTGCGAGACCCGCGACGCCGCCTCCATGGTGTCCGGGATCGAGTGCGTGACGAAGACGAGCCTCGCCGCCGCCCCGGACCCGCCGTCGGCCTCGAGCGTGGCGTACGCCTCGACGACGGCGTCGACGTTCGCCTGCACGAAGCCCGGGTGGTTGAAGTAGGGGCGGATCTTGTCGAACTGCACCCCGGTCGACCCCTCGGCGCCGAGCTGGCCGCGCTTGTCCAGCGTGACGGCGAGGTCCTCGCGGTACTGGCGGCAGCCAGAGTAGGACGCGTAGGCGCTGGTCACGAGCGCGACGGCGCGCTTGGCACCCAGCTCCTCCAGCTCGTCGACGGCGTCGTTCGTGTACGGCGCCCAGTTGCGGTTGCCCCACACGACCGGGAGGTCGAGGCCGCGGGCGGCGAGCTCGGCCTCGAGCGCCGCCTTCAGCGCGAGGTTCTGCTCGTTGATGGGGCTCTTGCCGCCGAACCCGTAGTAGTGCTCGCCCACCTCCTCGAGCCGCTCGTCCGGGATGCCCTTGCCCGCGGTGACGTTGCGCAGGAACGGCACCACGTCCTCGGGCTGGTTCGGGCCACCGAAGGAGTAGAGCAGGAGGGCGTCATACGGCGCGGCGTCGTGCGCCGCAGGCTGGGGGGAAATCGCGGGCATGCGCACATCCTTCCACCGTCGGGCACGCGGGACCGACCGGAGAGGCGCCAACGGGACGTGACATCGAACCGACGCCCTGTCAGAACCACCCGCTCAGGCGCGGGCGTGCGCGTTCCCCTCCCGCAGGCGCTCGCGCAGCCCCGGGAGGGCGCCAAGGAGGGCCGGCGGCACGGGGCTCCGCGTCACCATGGACAGCGTGACGCGCCCGCGGAACGGCGCCGGCACCGTGCGGTCGCCGGGGGCCGCGTACCAGCGGGCCACCATGTCGGGCACGACGGCGGCGCACCGCCGCTCCCGCGCCGTCCGGACCGCGGCCTCCGCCGTCGCCCCGGGTCGCGCGTGCGCGCCCAGCTCCGTGAGCCGCCGGTGCAGGACGTCGCCCGTCAGGTCGAGCGGGCAGTAGACGACGGTCTGCCCCTCGTACGGGCGCCGGCCGGATCCCGGCACGGGGGCGCCGGCGGGCAGCAGCGTGACCAGATCGTGCCGCCCCACCTCGGTGACCACCAGACCGCGCGCGATCGGGACCTGCTTGGCGATGCCCGTGAACGCCGCGTCGAGGGTGCCCCGCTCGACCCACTCCAGCAGCCGCGGGCCGTGGTCCACCTCCGGCTGCACCACCACGTCGTCGAGCAGTACGTCGAGCGCCGCGAACAGCGTGCCCGCGATGCTGGGGAACGCGCCCACGGAGACGGTGCGCGACTGCGCCGCCGCCAGGGCGCGCTCGACGATCGTGCCCAGGTGGTCCAGGACGTGGGCGGCCTGATCGCAGAACTCCCGCCCCGCCGCCGTCGGCCGGGCGCCGGTGGTGTCGCGGTCGAACAGGCTCGTTCCCACGCGCCGCTCCAGCGCGGCCAGCCGCTGGCTCGCCGACGGCTGGCTCACCAGCAGCTCGCGGGCCGCGGCGCCGAGCGACCCGTGCCGGGCGACGGCGTCGACCAGCCGGAGGTCCTCGACCGTGGGATATGAGGTCATAGGTCCAGCCTATGGCTCGCCATGTCCGGCAGACGTCTACCGGCCGCCCCGCGCCGGCCGCAGGATGGCAGCGTGCGCCACCCACACCTCGCCACGCTGACCGCCACGACGTTCGTCACCTGGACCGGCCAGCGCATCACCGCCGTCGCGCTGCCGCTGGTCGCGCTCGACCAGACCGGCGACGCCTGGACCACCGGCCTGGTCGGCGGGTTCGCCGGCCTGCCGCTGCTCACCTCCGGGTGGTGGGGCCGGCGCCTGCGCGCGCACCTGGTCTCGGGACGCGCGCTGGCCGTGCTGCTCGCGGTCCAGGTGCTCGGGCTCGCCCTGGTGCCCGTCGCCGCGGCGACCGTGGGCGTCGGCGCGGTGGTCCTGTGCGCGACCGGCCTGGTCACGGGCGCGACGTCGGCACTGCTCTCGCCCGCGCAGCGGGCGCTGACCGCGGACCTGGCCGAGCTGCCCGGCAACGGGCCCGGTGTGGGCGCCCGGGCGCTGGCCTGGCAGGACCTGGCGCACCGCGCCTCCATGATCTTCGCGCCCGCGCTCGGGGCCTGGCTGCTGGTCGCCTGGGGCGCCGAGCCGCTGCTGTGGTGGGAGGCTGCGGCGGTCGCGCTGGCCGCCGTCGCGATGCTCACGGTCCCGGCGGCGCACCCGGGCGAGGCGGGCCCCGCGGGTGAGGAAAGCCGGGGCGCGCCGGGCGAGGGTGAGGCAGCCCAGGCGGGCGAGGCCGGCAGGGCCGCCGCCGAGCCGGCCCCTCCCCTGCGCGCGGTGCTGCGCGGCAACCCCGAGCTGGCCGTCGGCCTCGGCCTCGCGGGCGTCGGCGGCGTCACGTGGTTCGCCTTCGCGCTGGGCCTCGCCCTGCTCGGTGTCGAGCTGGACCGACCGGGTGAGCTGATCGCGGCGGGGATGGCGGGGTACGGCGTCGCGACCGTCGGCGTCTCGTTCATCGTGCCCCTGGTGGTGCACCGGGTGCCCCGCATCCCGGCGATCGTGACGTCGTGGGTGGTGTTCGGCCTGGCGTACCTGGCGCTGCCCGCGGCCGCGCCGAACCTGCTCGCCGTCGGCGTGGTGTCCGCGCTGGGCGGCCTGGCCATGCCGTTCGGCATCGCCGCGCTCAACGCGCTGATCGTGGACCGCACCACGGGCGCCGCACGCCGCACGGCGTTCACCGCGGAGACCGTGCTGCACGCGGGCGGCGCCTCGGCCGGGCTGCTCGTGGGCGGGGCGCTCATCGGCGCGTTCGGCGCCGGGCCGGTGCTCGTGGCGACCGGTGCGCTGCAGGTCGTCGCGGCCCTGGGGGCGACGGTCTGGCTGCGCGCCCGGCGGTCCCCTGCCCGGGTGTCTCCGGCAGCTCGGTCCGGCGAGCTGCTGACCTGAGCCCGGCGCCTTCCACGGTCGCTCCGTGTCGGCGGCTTGCCCGCAGGATCGGCGGCCCGTCCCCGAGGTCGGCACCTTGCCTCCTCGGTCGGCAGTTTGCCCGGAGGTCGGCACAGGCCTGTGCCGACCTCGATGCAAGGTGCCGACTTGCGCGGCAAACTGCCGACCTCACGCAGCTGACTGCCGTCCCCCCCGGGCCGGCCGCCGCTAGCCGCGGGCGGCGCGGACCAGGCTGGTGACGGCGGCCGCGAGGTCGCGCAGGCGGGGAGCGGTGCGGGCGATCAGGTCGTCCAGCCCGACCGGGCCGGGCGCGATCGAGAACGCGGCGGCGATCCCGGCGGCCCGTGCCTGCGCCTCCGGCAGCAGCACCTGGCCGGCCAGCACCACGACGGGCGGCCGGGTGGGCGACGCCGCGGCGAGGCGCGCGACACCGTCGGCCACCTTGCCGCCCACCGACTGCGAGTCGAAGGACCCCTCCCCCGTGATCACGAGGTCGGCGTCCGCGAGGGCGGCGGGCAGGCCGACCGCCTCGGCGACCAGCTCCGCGCCCGGGGTGGTCTCGGCGCCGAGCACCGCGACCAGCCCGGCGGGCACGCCGCCGGCCGCGCCGGCGCCCGGCAGGCCCGCGACGGCGGACCCGGTCGCCCGCCACAGCACGTCGGCCCAGTGCACGAGGGCGGCGTCGAGGAACTCCGCCTCGCCGTCCCGGGCGCCCTTTTGCGGGCCGAACACGCGGGCGGCGCCGTGCTCGCCGACCAGCGGGTTGGTGACGTCGACGGCGAGCCGCCAGCGCACCTCGCGCGCCCGCGGGTGCAGCCCGGACAGGTCGAGGGACGCGACGGAGGCCAGCCCCTCGCCGCCGTCGGGCACCTGGTCGCCCTCGGCGTCGAGGAGCCGGACGCCGAGGCCGGTGAGGATGCCCGCGCCGCCATCCGTGGAGGCGGAGCCGCCCAGGCAGACCAGGATCTCGGCCACGCCCGCGTCGAGCGCGGCGCGGACGAGGTCGCCGGTGCCGCGCGTGCTCGCGTGCAGCGGCTGCAGGGGCACGTCGGAGACGCCGGGCAGGCCGCTGGCCTCGGCGAGCTCCACCACGGCGGTGCGCCCGTCGGGCGAGACCGCCCACCGGGCCGACGCCGGCCGCCCGATCGCGTCCACCGTGGCGGTGACCTCCGCGGCGCCGCCCCAGACGGCGAGCAGCGCGTCGAGGGTGCCCTCGCCGCCGTCGGCCATGGGCAGGCGCGTCACGACGGCGCCGGGTGCGGCGTCCAGGACGCCGTCGGCGATCGCGGACGCGACCTCGGACGCGGACAGGCTGCCCTTGAACGAGTCCGGGCAGACGACGATGTGCAGCGGCTCCACGCGCCGATCGTAGGCCGTCGCGGCCGTCACGCCCCCAGGATCTCGGCCACCGGGACCGCCTCGGCGCCGAACGCCGCGGCCACCCCCGCGTTGGTGATGTGCCCGGCGTGGGTGCTCAGCCCGCGGGCCAGGGCCTCGTCGGCCCGCAGCGCGTCGCGCCAGCCCCGGTCGGCGAGTGCCACCACGTACGGCAGCGTCGCGTTGGTCAGCGCGCGGGTCGACGTCGCGGGCACCGCTCCGGGCATGTTCGCGACGCAGTAGTAGAGGGTGTCGTGCACGGCGAACGTCGGGGCGTCGTGCGTGGTGGGGTGCGAGTGCTCGAAGCAGCCGCCCTGGTCGATGGCGATGTCGACGAGGACGGCGCCCGGCTTCATCACCTTGACCATGGCGTCCGTGACGATCTTGGGCGCGGCGGCGCCGGGGATCAGGACCGACCCGATGACCAGGTCCGCGGCGGCGACCTGGTCGGCCACCTCGTACGTGGTCGACACCCGGGTGCCCACGGCCCCGCCGAACCGCGCCTCGATACGGCGCAGCGCGGGCAGCGACACGTCCAGCACGGTGACGTCGGCGCCCATGCCGAGCGCGTTCGCGGCCGCGTGCTCCCCCGCGACGCCGCCGCCGATCACCACGACCTTGGCCCGGGGCGTGCCGGGCACGCCGCCCATGAGCACCCCCGTGCCGCCGTGCGGCCGCATCAGGTGATAGGCACCCACCTGCGCGGACAGGCGTCCGGCGACCTCACTCATGGGGCTCAGCAGCGGGAGCGAGCGGTCGGGCAGCTGCACCGTCTCGTAGGCGATGGCGGTGGTGCCGGCGGCGAGCAGCGCGTCGGTGCAGGGCGCGGACGCCGCGAGGTGGAGGTAGGTGAACAGGGTCTGGTCCGGGCGCATGAGCTCGTACTCGGGCTCGATCGGCTCCTTGACCTTGACGAGCAGGTCGGCCTCGGCCCAGACCTCCTCGGCGGCGGCGACCGTGCGGGCGCCGGCGAGCCGGTAGGCGTCGTCGTCGAAGCCCGAGCCCTGCCCGGCGCCGGCCTGCACCAGCACGTCGTGGCCACGGCGGACCAGCTCGTGAGCACCGGCGGGCGTGAGCGCGACCCGGCTCTCGTTGTTCTTGATCTCCGTGGGAACGCCGATGTTCATAGGCTGACGGTAAGCACCTCGCGGTGTGCGGGTCCAGACCACGTTCCCGAATAGAATGTTCGGCGAACCTGCACAAGGATGTGCCCATGCTCAACCCGTGGCGCCTGCGCCTCCTGCACCAGCTGCACCTGCTCGGGACGGTGCGCGCCGTCGCCGACGCGACGCACCTGAGCCCCTCCAGCGTCTCCCAGCAGCTCTCCACGCTGGAGACCGAGGCCAAGACCCAGCTCTTCGAGCGCGTCGGACGGCGCATCCGGCTCACGCCCGCCGGCGTCACGCTCGCGGGCCACGCCGCGCAGATCCTCGACCGCATCGCGGCCGCCGAGGCCGACATCGCGGACCTGCACTCGGAGCCCACCGGGGTGGTGCGGCTGTCGGCGTTCACCAGCGTGTTCCACGGCATCGTCGTGCCCGCCGTCGCGGCCCTCGCCAAGGAGTACCCCCGCATCTCCGTCCAGCTCACCGAGGCGGAACCCCAGGTCAGCCGGGGTGCGCTGCAGCGCGGCGAGGTGGACGTCGCCGTCTGCGCGGACTTTCCGGACGCGCCCGTCCCGCCCGACGCCGACCTCGCGCGCCTGCCGCTGACGGGCGACCGCGTGGTGCTCGTGACGGCGCGCGACACCGTGACCGGCGAGCGCTCGGGACGCGTGGACCTGACCACCCTGGCGGACGAGCCGTGGGCGTTCGAGCACCCCGGGGCGCACCTGGCCGACCTCGCCGAACGCCTGTGCCGGCGCGCGGGCTTCACGCCGCGGGCCGTCGCCCGGTTCGAGAGCCACGGCACGCTGCTGAGCCACGTCGAGGCGGGGCTGTCGATCACCCTGCTGCCGCTGCTCGCGGTGCACGACCGCTACGCCGTGCGCACGCTCGACCTCGTCGACCCGCCCCGGCGCGACATCCACCTGGTGGCGCGGCGCACCACGCTGGACCGCGCCGCGGTGCGCATCGTCGTGGAGGCGCTCCGCGGCCAGGCGCGAAGCGCCTGATCAGCGGTCCGGTCCCGGACCCGTCAGAAGTCGTCGATGTCCGCCTGCGCCCCGCGCAGCGCGTCGGCGAGCTGGCGCAGGTGGTCCAGGTCCTCCGCGTCCAGGGCAGGCCCCACGTAGTGGGCGATGGAGCGCACGTGCCGGCGCCCGAGCTCCTTCTGGGTCTCCGAACCCTCCGGCGTGAGGCTCACCAGCACGCCGCGGCCGTCGTCGGGCGAGGGGTGGCGGCGCACCAGGCCGCGCTTCTCGAGCCGCTCCACCATGCGCGACAGCGAGGACTGCGCCATCAGGATGTTCTCGTTGAGCTCCCGCAGCCGGAGCGTCTCGTCGGGCGCGAGCGCGAGCGTGAACAGCACGTCGTACTCACGCATGCTCAGGTCGCCCCAGATGTCGTCCGCCAGGAGCCGGCGCATCACCGTCACCTGAGCGCGAAACAACGACTCCCACGCCTCGGCGGCCTCCCGCGCCGAGGGCACCCGTCGCTCGGTCATCAGTGCGCCCACCTTGTCATCTTCGGCACGCTACCTGACTGAACTTTCAGTCACCTACCTGGGCGCGTGGTGGCGAATTTCACCATGCGAATTCCCAGCCGGTACGTGGTATCGGGCCGCGCCCGGGAAGACACCGGTCACCGTCCGAGGCGGCGTTCCCGGAGGGAGAAGTCGCGCAGCGCGCGCAGGAAGTCGACGCGCCGGAACGCGGGCCAGTAGGCCTCGCAGAAGTAGAACTCGGTGTGCTGGCTCTGCCACATGAGGAACCCGCCGATGCGCTGCTCCCCGGAGGTGCGGATGACCAGCTCCGGATCAGGCTGCCCTTTCGTGTACAGGTGCTCGGCGATGTGCTCGACGTCGATCGACTCGGCGAGGTCCGCGAGCGTGGCCCCGTCCTTCGCGCGCTCGGTGAGGTAGGAGCGGACGGCGTCGGCGATCTCGGTGCGGCCGCCGTACCCGATGGCGACGTTGACCTGGAGGCCCTTGACCCCGGCGGTGCGGTCGGCGGCGGCGCGCAGGGCGGCGGCCAGCCGTGCCGGGAGCAGGTCGAGCCGCCCGATGACGCGCAGGCGCCAGCGGCCGGACTCGGCGAGGTCGGAGACGGCGTCCTCGATGATGTCCAGCAGGTTGCTCAGCTCGTCCGCCGACCGGCTCAGGTTGTCGGTGGAGAGCATCCACAGCGTGACGACCTCGATGCCCAGCGACTCGGCCCAGCCGAGGAACTCGGTGATCTTGTCTGCGCCGCGGCGGTGTCCCGTCGCCGCCGTCTCGCCGAACGAGCGCGCCCAGCGGCGGTTGCCGTCGAGCATCACACCGATGTGCCGGGGCAGCGTGGCGCCGTGCAGGGCGGACGCCAGGCGTCGCTCGTAGAGGCGGTACAGCGGGCTGGGCAGGCGCACGGATACCTCAGGGGATCGGGGCCGTCGGACCCGCGGTGCGCGGTCCGGACGGCAGCTCTGACGCTGGGCTTCGTACCCGGCAGGACGTGGACAAAGGTACCCCTCGAACACGCATGTTCCTGCCGCCCCGGGCCCTTCGAGGCCGCTGGACGGGCGACTCCCGCCAACCCGGCGCAGGATCTTCACAAGGCCGTTGTCCGGCCTGCGAACCCCCAACCTACGCTAGAGTAAGTTACGCGACCGTAGGTAGTGTCCCGGCACCCGGAGGGCACCGGTCGCCCGACGGTGAGGAGACCATGTGGTAGCCCAAGCAGACGGGCCCGACCGCCCGGCCAGCCGCCTGGACGAGGTCACGAGCAAGGTCTCGGAGACGCTCGACGACGTGCGCGACAAGGCCACCGACGTGGTCCAGGTCATCTCCACATCGGTGTCCTCGACCGTCGAGAAGAAGGTCAAGCCCCGCCTGCGCGGCTGGATCCACGCCGGCACCTTCCCGCTGGCCCTCGCGGCCAGCATCGTGCTGATCGCGCTCGCGCCGACCGCGGCGGGCAAGATCTCCGCGTCGGTCTTCGGCCTGAGCGCCTGCCTGCTGTTCGGCGTCTCCGCCGTGTACCACCGCGGCAACTGGTCCCCCCGGACCGAGGCGGTGCTGCGGCGGCTCGACCACACCAACATCTTCTTGATCATCGCCGGGACCTACACCCCGCTCGCGGTGCTGCTCCTGCCGCCGGGCCAGGGCACCGTGCTGCTGGCGATCGTGTGGAGCGGCGCGCTGGTCGGGCTGCTGGCCCGCGTCTTCTGGCTGAACGCGCCCCGCTGGGTCTACGTGCCGGTCTACCTGGCGCTCGGCTGGGTCGCCGTCGCCTACATGGGCCAGTTCTGGGCCACCGGCGGTCCGGCGGTCGTGTGGCTCATCGCCGCGGGCGGCGTGGCCTACACCGCCGGAGCGATCGTCTACGGCACCAAGAAGCCGGACCCGAGCCCCACCTGGTTCGGGTTCCACGAGATCTTCCACGTGTTCACCGTGCTCGGGTTCGCCTGCCACGTGGTCGCGATCTACCTGGCCAACCTCGCCATCTGATCGTCGGCCGCGGTGCCGTTCAGGCCCTCGCGGAACAGCTCCTCGAAGAGCTCGCCGTCCGCCGTCGTGCCCACGTGCTGGGGCGTCCCTCCCGGGACGTCCACCGTGCGGCCCGACGACGGCCCCTCCAGCACGACGTCGACCGGGCGCACCCGGTAGCCGACGCCCTCACCGGTCACGAGCGAGACCGCGGCCAGCGCGTCCCACCAGAACATGACCCCCTGCCCGATCAGCTCGGGCATGCCCGGCTGCGTCACGATGGCGTGCACCGTCCGCGCCTCGTAGGTCGCGGCCCCGGCCGCCAGGCGGTCCACGAAGGCGGGCGTGATCGGCACGTGGTTCGTGGCGTCCAGCCCGACGATGCTCACCCGGGCGCGGGGCACGGTCGCGAACACGTGGTCGGCCGCGGGCGGGTCGATCCACATGTTCACCTCCTGGGTGCTGTCGAACCCGGCGGTGGTCGAGCCGAAGAGGTTGCCGCCCACGTCGAACGCCCCGCCCATGACGACCACGCGGCCCAGGCGGTCGCGCAGCGTGCGCGGGCCCATCCGGTCCAGCGCCGCCGACACGTTGCTCAGCGGCCCCGTGGCCAGCACCGTCACCGGGGTCCGCGAGGCGCGGACGGTGGCCGCGATGAGATCGGCCGCCGACGTCGGCCCCGGCACGTCCGGGACGTCCGCGTCGCCGAGGGCGCCGGACAGGACCTGCTCGAACAGCTCGCGCGCCTCCGGCGGCGGCTCGTTGACCCACTCCGGCGACCCGTCCGCGACCGGCACGTCGGGCAGGCCGCAGTCGGCCAGGATGGTGCGCGCGTGCGTCAGCGAGCGCCCCGGCGTGCCCACGCCGTTGTTCACGACCGTGACGGCGCGCAGGTCGATCAGCCCGCGCTTGTCGGCCTGGCAGAGATACAGCAGGGTCGCGGCGTCGTCGAAGTCCAGGTCGGAGTCGTAGACGACGGGTACGGGCCGGCCTGCTCCGCCGACGTCGGTCCCGCCGGGCCGCTCGACGGCGGCGGCCGGCGTCACCGCGCCACCGGCCACGCCCAGGGCGAGCGCCGCCGACGCGAGTGCGCGAACGCTCGACGGGAACCTCCGGACGACCACCATGGCACTCTCCCTCCGACGACGGATGGAGCCATGGTGCTCGCGCGGCCGGCGCCTGCCCACGACATTCGGCGCTGTCCGAAGGCGCTCAGGCGCCGGTGGGGACGACCGTGTACCGGCGGTTCGCCAGCGACGGGTTGGCCTTGCGCACCTCGGCGAGCGGTGCGGGGTCCAGGTCGACCGTGCGGTAGGCCTGCTCCTCGCCCATCTCCAGCCCCACCACGCCGTCCGGCCCCGCGAGCAGCGTGCGGCCCGTGACGCCCTTGCCCGTCATGCCGACGCCGATGACCACGGCGGTGTTCTCGATGGCCCGGGCCCGGAGCAGGGTGCGCCAGTGGTCGGCCTTGAGCGGGCCGGCGACCCAGGCCGCCGGGTAGACCAGCACGTCCGCCCCGGCGTCGACCACGCGGCGCGCCGACTCGGGGAACCGCAGGTCGTAGCAGGTCAGCACGCCGAAGGTGAGCCCGCCCAGGCGCAGCGTGACCGGGTCCGCGTCCGCGGGGCCCGGTTCGAGCAGCTCCGACTCCTGGTACCCGAACGCGTCGTACAGGTGCACCTTGCGGTAGACCCCGGCGAGCTCGCCCGAGCCGTCGACCACGACCAGGGCGTTCGCCGCACGAACCCCGTCCGATCCCGGCAGCGTGACGCCGGCGATCGCGGCGATCCCGTGCTTGCGCGCCCGGTCCCGCAGCAGCGTGACGAACGGGCCGTCGAGCGGCTCGGCGTGCTCCGGCCCGACCCCGCGCGGGTCGTAGGCGGACGCGTACTCCGGGAGCACCAGCAGGTCGGACCCGACCCGGTCGGCGACCTTGAACGCGTCGAGCACCGTCTGGCGGTTGGCCGCGTGGTCGTCGGAGACCGCGACCTGACCGACGGTCACGCGCACGGCGCCGGCCTGGTCAGCCAACGGAGCCGCTGCCCTTGGTGTTGCCGCTCCCGGCGCCGTCGGCACCGGGTGCGCCGTCACCGTCCGGCGTCGAGGTTCCGTCGGTCCCGGCGTCGGGGCCGTCGCCCTCGCCCGCCGCGCCGTCCTCGCCCGGACGGCTGAAGCTGATGACCTCCGGCTCGGGGACCGGCAGCCCCTGCTGGCGGGCGTTGTGCCCGGCCCGGCGCAGGTGCTTGCTCATGTTCAGGAACAGCAGCACGCACGCGACGGCCAGCGCGAACGTCACGAGGAAGCCGACCAGACCCGGCGAGACCTGCCACGGCTCCAGCCCCGGGCGGAGCTGGCCCTCGGTGGGGTTGGGCGACGGGTCGGCAGCGAGCGCGAGCGCGCCGGCGAACAGCGGGCTCATGCGTGGACCTCCGACCGGACACCCTCGAACAGGTCTTCCTCGTACTCGCCGGGAGCGCGCTCCGGCAGCGGCACGCGCGACTCGGCGAGCTCGTACTCGTCCCAGGGCCAGACGTCGACCTCGAGGTCGCGCGGCACCGCGAAGAAGAACCCGGTGGGGTCGATCTGCGAGGCGTGCGCCGTCAGGGCGGCGTCCCGGTTCGGGAAGAAGTCGGCCACCGGCACCAGCGTGGTCACGGTGCGCTCGGGGATCTCGCGCGCGTCGCGCGACTCGACCCAGTCGCCGAACGGCGACTCCAGCCCGGCGCCCTCCATGGCCTCGTGCACCGCGCGGATGCGCTTCATCGAGAACCCGTGGTTGTAGTAGAGCTTGAGCGGCTCCCACGGCTCGCCCGTCCCGGGGTAGCGGTCCGGGTCGCCGGCCGCGGCGAACGCCTCGAACGACACGTCGTGGCACTTGATGTGGTCCGGGTGGGGGTATCCGCCGGACGGGTCGTAGGTGGTGATGACGTGCGGCCGGAACTCGCGCACCGCCCGCACCAGCGGCTCCGCCGCCTCCTCGAGCGGGACCAGCCCGAAGCAGCCCTCGGGCAGCGGGGGCAGCGGGTCGCCCTCCGGCAGGCCGGAGTCCACGAAGCCCAGCCACTGCTGACGCACGCCCAGCGCCTCGGCGGCCTGGGCCATCTCCAGGCGACGCACGGCCCGGCGACCCTCGATCGACTCGAACTCGTGCCCCTCGGGCACCTCGAACGACGGGTTCAGGACGTCGCCCCGTTCGCCCCCGGTGCACGTCACGACGAGGACCTCCACCCCCTCTGCGGCATAGCGGGCCGTCGTCGCGGCCCCCTTGCTCGACTCGTCGTCAGGGTGCGCGTGCACCGCCATCAGACGGAGCGGCTCGCGCTCGGGTACGGACACTGGGTCCTCCTGTGGGGCAGGGACTGGGACTGAGTCTGAGAGTCTGAGCGTCCGGAGAGACAATCACTCTCATGGACCATGATGGTCCACGGACAATCTTGCTACGAACCACCGACACCCCCGATCCGAGCGAGCTGTGATGAGCGACCAAGACCCAGCCGTCCCCACCGGCGACTCGAACGAGCCGGCGCCGGACCTCGCCGCGCGCTACGGCCGCGGGAGGACCGGCACCCGGCGGCCCGCCGCGCGGACCGGCCAGGACGACCCGTGGGACGAGGCCGACGGCGTCCGCCCGCGGCCCAGGCTGTCGGTCGGCGCGCGGATCGCCGTGGTCCTGGCGCTGGCCGCCGGCGTCGCGATCGCCGCGTGGTTCACGATCGTCGACACCCAGCGCGACCCCGTCAGCTTCGTCGACGTCGGGTTCTCCGTGGCGAGCGCCGAGGAGGTCGAGGTGACGTTCGACGTCAGCATGCCGCCCGGGACCGAGGCCGTGTGCACCGTGACCGCCCTCGCCCGGAACTTCGCCGAGGTCGGCGCGGTCGACGTCGAGGTGGGCCCGGAGGAGACACGCACCACACGCCACGTGGTGACGATCGCCACGACGGAGCTCGCCACCACGGGCCTCGTCGACCACTGTGACCTGCGCTGAGAGTTCGTCCTCGGAAATAGATACACCGTCCGCTCAGAGCGGAACCGGGGAATGTCTTGGCATGTCTTTCCCGGCAATTGGTATTCTCGTCGTTTCACACGCTGTGTTGACCGGCTGACGCGCGTGCCCGATCCGCTCCGTCGGCCGGGACCTGCGCGCTGCCAAAACTGTGGCTCGAACGAGCAACGACGAAAGGAGAGCCCCCGTGGCCGACGCTTCTGTCACCTGGCTCACCCAGGAGGCGCACGACAAGCTCAAGGCTGAGCTGGAGCATCTCTCCGGCCCTTACCGGTCGGAGATCACCGAGCGCATCGCCGCTGCCCGTGACGAGGGCGACCTCAAGGAGAACGGCGGATATCACGCCGCACGCGAGGAGCAGGCGAAGAACGAGGCACGCATCCTCGAGCTCACCGAAAAGCTTCGTAACGTCCACGTCGGCACGCCGGCGGACGACGGCAAGGTCGAGCCGGGCATGGTCGTGACCGCTATCGTCGCCGGCGACGAGATGAACTTCCTCTTCGGGTCGCGCGAGATGGCCGGGTCCACGGACCTCGACGTCTACTCGCCGACGTCGCCCCTGGGCGCCGCCATCGACGGCAAGTCGATCGGCGCGAAGACGAGCTACCACGCTCCCAACGGGAACGACATCCCCGTTGAGATCACGGGGGCCAAGCCCTTCCAGGGCTGATCCCGGCAGTCCGACAGGCCCGCCCGACGTCCGCCCACCTCAGGTGGGTCGAACGTCAGGCGGGCCTGTCGGCGTCCGCCAGCTCCGCGAGCCGCCGGCTCAGGAGCCGGCGGTCCCCCTCCCGGTCCACCTGACCCAGCGCACGCTCGTACTGGACGGCGGCCTCGGCCGGCCGGCCGGCGCGCCGCAGCAGGTCGGCCCGCACCGCCGGGAGCAGGTGGTAGGTCGCCAGCTCGGGCGCGGACGCCACGGCGTCCAGCTCGGCCAGGCCCTCCTCGGGCCCGCGCAGCATCCCCACCGCGACCGCCCGGTTGAGCGCCACCACCGGCGAGCGCGTCATGTCCAGCAGGACGTCGTAGAGCGCGGTGATCTCGGCCCAGTCCGTCTCGTCGGCCGACGCCGCCCGCGCGTGCAGCGCCGCGATCGCCGCCTGCACCTGGTACGGCCCCGGACGCCGCGCCGCGAGCGCGTCGTCGAGCACCGCGAGCCCCTCGGTCGTCTCGTCCTGCCGCCACAGCGAGCGGTCCTGCTCCTCCAGCGTGCGCGGCACGGTGCCGGACTCCTCGCCGGACGCCGTGCCGGACGCCGTGCCGGACGCCGTGCCGGACCCACTGGCGGACCCCTTGCCGGACCCGGCGACAGGTGACCGGACCGGCCCCAGCCGCGCCGCCCGCCGCGCGTGCTGGAGCAGCAGGAGGGCGAGCAGCCCGCGCGCCTCGGGCTCGTCGGGCAGGAGCCGGGCGACGAGCCGGGCCACCCGCACGGCGTCGTCCGCGAGGGCCCGGCGCGCGGCGGCGCCCGCGACATCGCCCGCGGGCTCGGCCCACGCGTCGTAGCCCTCGGTGAACAGCACGTACAGCACCGCGAGCACCGCGGAGACGCGCTCGTGCAGCAGCTCGGGCGGCGGCACCCGGAACGCGATGCCCGTGCTGCGGATCTTGCGCTTGGTCCGGGTCAGGCGCTGCGCCATGGTGGTCTCGGACACCAGGAAGGCCCGCGCCACCTGCGCCGTCGTCATGCCGGTCAGGGAGCGCAGCGTGAGCGCCACGCGGCCCTCCAGCGGCAGCGCCGGGTGGCAGCACGTGAAGACCAGGCGTAGCAGGTCGCCGTCGGGCTCGTCCGGTCCGACGGCGTCCCACGCCGCGCCGTCCAGCGTGCTCACCGCCGCGTCACCCACCGGGTCGGGCTCCGCCGCGCCGTCGTCGGCCCCGGGCACCCCGCCGGCCCGGTAGGCGAGCCGGGCCGCGGTGGCGGTCTTCTCCCCCTCCACCTTGCGGCGCCGCAACCGGTCCAGCGCACGGTTGCGGGCCGTGGTGGTGAGCCAGGCGCCCGGCCGGTCCGGCACGCCGTCGCGCTCCCACGTCCGCAGCGCCACCGCGAACGCCTCCTGCGCGCAGTCCTCCGCCAGGTCGAGGTCTCCCGTGCTGCGCGCGACGGCGGCGAGCACCCGGGCCCACTCGTCCCGGAAGGCGGCGGAGACGGCCTGCCCGACGTCGGTCACGCCTCGGCCGCGGCGCCGTCGTCGAGGCCCAGCGGCCAGAAGGGGCGCAGCTCGATCGCGCCGGTGTGCGCCATCGGGTGGGCGGCGGCGATCCGGATGGCCTCGTCGAGGTCGGGGGCGTCGAGCACGTCGAAGCCCGCGATGACCTCCTTGGTCTCGGAGAACGGGCCGTCGGTGACGATCACCTCGCCGGTGCGCACCTGGACGCCGACCGCGTCCGCGGGCGGGCGCAGCCGGTCACCGAGCACGGCCCGGCCGCTGCCGTAGGTGTCCCGCACCCAGTCCTCGATCTCGGGCACGTTCTCCGGGTCGGCCGGGGCGTCGGGGGTGGACAGGACGAGCATGAGGTAACGCATGGCGTGCTCCCTTCCGGGGTGGTCCCCGGTCACATGGTGGCGCGGCCGGACGGCCGCGTCACCCTGACGACGAACGGGAGCACGCCCGCGCGACACCCGGTCCCGCTCAGAACGCGGCGACCTCGTAGCCCTCGGACTCCAGCCGCTCCACGACGGCGGTCCGGTGCTCCTCGCCCTTGGTCTCGAGCTGCAGGTTGACCGACACCTCGGACACCGAGAGCGAGACGTCGGTGCGCGTGTGGTCCACGGCCACGATGTTGGCGCCGGCGGCGGCGATGGTCTCCACGAGCCGCGCGAGCGCACCGGGCTTGTCCATCAGCCGCACCTGCAGCTTCAGGTACCGCCCCGCGGCGACCAGGCCGTGCTGCACCACGCGGAGCAGCACGAGCGGGTCGATGTTGCCGCCCGACAGCACCGCGACCACCGGCCCCTGGAACACGCCCGGCCCGGCGGCCATGATCCCGGCGACCCCCGCCGCGCCCGCCGGCTCGACCATCAGCTTGGAGCGCTCCAGCACCGCGAGCAGGGCGCGCGAGAGCTGGTCCTCGGTGACCGTGCGGACCTCGACGCCCTCCTTCTGCACGATCCCGAACGGCACGTCGCCCGGCAGGCCCACGGCGATGCCGTCGGCCATGGTGGCGCCGAGCGTGCCCGCCATCGGCTTGCCCGCCTTCAGCGAGCCGGGGTAGGCCGCGGCCGACGCCGCCTGCACGCCCACGACCTTGACGTGCGGCGCGGCCTCGGCGAGCACGGCCGCGATCCCGGCGACCAGCCCGCCGCCGCCCAGCGGCACGACGACGGTGGCGACGTCGGGCACCTGCTCCAGGATCTCCAGGGCGACGGTGCCCTGGCCGGCCACGACGTCCACGTGGTCGAACGGGTGGATGAGCACCCGCCCGGAGCGGGCTGCCTCGACGCGCGCGGCGGCGAGGGCCTCGTCCACGGAGGTGCCCACCATGCGCACCTCGGCCCCGTACCCGCGGGTCGCGGCGACCTTGGGCAGGGCCGCGTCCACGGGCATGTAGACGACGGTGTCGATGCCGAGCATGCCCGCGGCGAGCGCCACGCCCTGCGCGTGGTTGCCGGCGGAGGCCGCGACGACGCCGCGCTCGCGCTCCTCGGGCGACAGGCGGGCGAGCCGCACGTAGGCGCCGCGCACCTTGAACGAGCCGGCGCGCTGCAAGTTCTCGCACTTGAGCAGCACCTTCGTCCCGGCGATCGTGGAGAGCGCGCGGCTCTCGGTCACGGGCGTACGGGTGATGACGCCGTCGAGAAGCTCGGCGGCAGCCCGGGCGTCGTCGGCGGACACCGTGAGGTGACCGCCGTAGGACTCCAGGTCGAACGGATCCAGTGGCACAGCGCGCATGTTGCCCGACTGCGCCGCGAGATGCACGTTCAGGGCTTCGGATCACCCTCCGGCGCGGCGGGCTGATCGTCGGTGGACACGTCCTCGACGGCGTTCTCGGCCAGCACACCGGGGCTGCGGCGGAGCCGGAGCGGGATCGGCGGGGCGTCGGCGGCGCGCCATCGGATCGGTAGCGCGTCCTCGTCGCCGAGCTCGGGGAACTTGTCGTGCCCGTTGAGGTACAGGATCACGGTGTTGAGCACGGCCGCGAGCGGCACGGCGAACAGGGCGCCCACGATGCCCGCGGCGAACGAGCCGGCGGCCACCGCGAGGATCACCGCGACGGGGTGCAGCGAGACGGCCTGGCCCATGAGGAACGGCTGCAGCGCGTGCGACTCGATCTGCTGCACCAACAGCACCACGCCGAGCATGATGAGCGCCGCGACCCAGCCGTTCGACACGAGCACGACGACGACGGCGATGGCGCCGGTGACGATGGCACCGACCACGGGCACGAACGACCCGACGAACACGAGGATCGCGATGGGCAGCGCCAGCGACGGGACGAAGAACACCGCGCCGATGCCGATGCCGAAGGCGTCCACGGCCGCGACCAGGATCTGCGTGCGGGTGTAGGCCGCCAGCGTGACGGCGCCACGCCGCCCCGCCTGGTTGACCCGCTCGCGGGCGGACATCGGGAGCAGCCCGACCATCCAGCCCCAGATGCCGCGCGGGTCGTGCAGGAAGAAGAAGGTGCAGAACAGCGCGATCAGCGCCCCGACCAGCACGCTGCCCGCTGTCGCGGCGGCGCCCAGGGCGCCGCTGACGATGGCGCTCTGCTGCGCCTCGAGCTGGTCGAGGATGTCCGTGCTGTAGCTCTCCAGCTCGTTCTCGAGCCCGAACGTCGCCGAGAGCTGCGACCACAGCTCGTTGAAGCCGCTGATGGCCTGCGTCCGCAGGTCGGCGAACCCGTTCGCGATCGACTGCCCGGCCAGGGTGATCAGACCGGCGACCACCAGGATCAGGCCGATCAGGGAGAGCCCCGCGGACAGCCCGCGCGGTACCCGCAGCCGCTCGTTCAGCAGCCGCCGCACCGGCGTGAGCATGATCGTCAACAGCAGCGCGACCGCCACCGGGACCACGATCGTCTTGAGCAGCGCGAGCAGCCACAGGACCGCCGCGACGAACACGCCGATCAGGAGCATGCGCCACGACCAGGAGGCGGCGGCCCGGATGGCGGGCGGGACGGCGCCCGACTCGTCGGTGCGGGGCGGCGCTGTGGTCTGGCTCGACGTCACGCTTGTCTCCTCGGTCTGCGGCACGGACAACACCCTAGGGGAGCACACCGACACCCGGCCGGCACGCTCACGCGCCGCACGGAAGGTGCACCGGGCGCACACGGATCCGACAGATGTCGGAGGCAACGCCCGACACCTGACCGATGACGCCGCGCGCGGGCGCTCGTAACCTCGCGGCACGGCCCGGTCCGGGTCGTGCCACGGACGATCGGGAGGGCGACCCGCATGAGGCTCCGACGAGGCACACGACCGGCACCGACCATCACGACCAGCGGCGGGACCAGCGGCAGAGTCGTCCGGCGCACGGCGGCCGTCGCGGCCGCCGCCGCGCTCGCCGTCCCGCTCACCCTGCCCCTGGCGGGGGCGACGTCGACCGCGGAGGCGACCGGACCGGCGTCGGGCAGCCCGGTCGCGGCGCCGGACCCGCAGGACTGGACCGACCAGGCCGAGATGACCTGGGAGGACTACACGCCGGTGCGGCCCGCGGAGTGGGACTCGGCGGAGACCTCGTCGGGCAGCGACGTGCAGTACCGGACGGCGGTGATCCTGCTGGAGTTCGAGGACCAGCCGTTCCTCATCACGCAGGACCCGCAGTCGCACCCGTTCGGCAACCCGGCCAGCGGGTTCCAGCCGGTGGCGCCCGAGGACGTGAACCAGTGGTTCTACGACTACTACGCCACCCCGAACGAGTACAACGGCGGCCAGACCCTGCACGGGTACTGGATGGAGGACAGCCACGGCCGGATCGGCGTCGACGTCGAGGTGTTCGGGCCGTACGAGCTGCCGGGCAAGCTGCACGAGTACGGCTACGACGCGTCGTTCAACGCGCCCGTCGAGGAGTTCTGCCCGCAGGGCGACGAGTGCGGCAAGAACATCCGGCAGGCCGGCTTCGCGGCCTGGCACGAGGACCTCGGCGGCTGCGCGGAGCAGCTCTGCGGCTTCGACAACGCCTTCTGGGTGACGGCGGGGCACGACGAGACCTCCACGTGGGAGGAGTTCGGGCAGATGATGTTCGAGTCACCCGAGGACGTGCCGGACGCGCTCGGCCCGCCGCGCGGCCCGGACGGCGAGGCGCCCCTGAACCAGAACGGCGACCCGATGCCGAACTGGGCGCACACCCGGTACGTGGGGTGGACGTCCTGGCAGTCGGCGGCCAACCACTGGCCCAACGCGAGCGGCGGCACCTCCACGCAGGCGGAGAGCTCCGGCCTCAGCGTGTTCGCGCACGAGTTCAGCCACCTGCGCAGCCTGCCGGACAACTACAACAACCCGTTCGCCGACAACACCCGGGCCTACACCGGCTACTGGGAGATGATGAGCCGCGGCTCCTTCAACGGGCCGGGCGGCACCCACAACCGGTGGCAGATCCCGAACGCGGGCGGCTCCGCCCTCGGACCGCACCACATGCTCCACTTCAAGCAGGACCTCGGCGTGCTCACCGAGGAGGACCAGGTGCTGCTGACCCGGTCGGGGCTCGCGGAGCAGGGCGTGGCGGTCGCCACGCTGCAGGCCCGCTCCGCGGTGCCGGCCTCGCAGGGCGGCGACGGCACGGTGGGCCTGGAGGTCGCGCTCGACGGCGGGTACACCGCCGGCCAGTGCGCCGTGGACGTGCCGGAGGACACCGACTTCTGGTGCCCGGACGGCACGGCCTGGACCGACTACACGATGGAGGTCGTGGACCGGGTGGGCAACGACTCGTTCACCGCCGGCCACGGCGTCCTGCTGGCCCAGAACCAGCCCCGGGGCACCCCGCGCGAGTGGGTCGTCGACGCCAACCCCGCGGACATCGGCCGCATCGACTACTACCGGCCGGACGGCACGCCCGTCCCCGTGGTGCGCGGCGACCCCCGCCAGCTCGACGACGCGACGTTCCACGCGGGCACCGGCTCGGGCAGCTCCTTCGAGTACGTGGACGAGCCGAACGACCTGCACGTGTACGTGCTGGACGCCGCCCGCGACGCCTCCGGCACGCTCACCTACGACGTCGCCGTGCGCAACCGCCAGGCCTCGGGCACGTTCGAGCGCGGGGCGCGGCTCGGCCGCGCGGAGCAGCACCCCGTGGGCGCCGGCACCACCCTGGTGAACGTGCCGCTGCGCAACACGGGCGAGGCCGGCGAGGGCGTGCACGGCTCCGACGTGTACCGGATCTCCGCGTCCGTGCGGGGCCGGGGCTGGGACGTGGCGCTGCCCTACGAGGTGACGGCGGTCGAGGCGGGCGGCACGCTGCCCGTGTCGGCCTGGGCGACGGCGTCGGACGGCGCCGCGCGGTCCGCGACCCTGACCCTCACCGTCACCAGCGAGTCCGACCCGGCCGTGTCGAGCGCGGTCCGCGTGCCGCTGCGCGCGAAGGCGCCCACCCTGCGCTCCCTGTCCGACCTGGTGGACGACTACCGGGAGCGCGGTGTGCTCACCCGCGAGGAGGCCCGGGGGCTGACGGCGCTGCTCCGTGTCGCGGCCCACGCGCACGGCGGCGCGGCGGACGCGGCGCTGGCCCGGTTCGCGCAGGACGCCGCGGGCCTGGCCGACGTCGGGCAGCGCAACCTCGCCGCCGCCGCGCTGGCCGCGGCGGCCGGCGACCTGCGGGAGGCCGGGTGAGCTCGCGGGGCGGGCGTGGTCCCTGGCGGGGCGGGCACGGCCAGGTCGGGCGGTGGCCGGCGGTCGTCGTCGGCGCCTGCCTGCTCGGGGTGGTGGCCGGGTGCTCAGGTGGGGCTGCGGGCGCCGGGGAGACGCAGGCCGTGCGCCTCGTGGTGCCCGACGCGAACATCCGCGAGCCCGCCGACCCGTGCTCGGGTGCGCGGGCCTTCCGGTACGCGCACCCGGAGGCGCCGTACGAGCTGGTGGCCGACGGCGACGTGCTTGCCGCCGGCGCGCTGCCCGAGGGCCGGGCCGAGAAGGCCTTCTCGATCGACCTCGGTACCGAGCGGCAGCCCACCGTGTGCGTCATGTCGATCGAGGTCCCGGCCTCGGTCGACCTGGCGGGTGCCGAGCTGACGATCGACGGCCACGGCCCGGTGCCCGTCGAGCCCAACCCCGCCCTCGACGACGCGCCCGAGGCGGTGCTGCGGTGAGGCGCACCCTCGCGGCGCTGCTCGCGGCCGGGCTGGCGATCGGCGCCCTCGCCGGCTGCGCCGGGGCCCCGCGGGGGCAGCTGCCGGGGCCGGTCCCCTCGGGCGTGGAGTTCCGCGCCGCGCCCGACGGCGCGCCTCCGGCGCCCCCGCTCACCCTGGAGCTGACCGACGGCACCACGCTGGACCTGGCCGGGCAGTGGGCGGAACGGCCCGTCGTGCTCGTGTTCTTCGAGAGCTGGTGCACCCGCTGCGCGGGGCAGCAGGGCCCGATCAACGACGTGGTCGACGAGTACGAGGACCGCGTGCTGTTCCTCGGCGTCGCGAACCTCTCCGACCCCGACGACGTCGCGGCCTACGTCGAGGAGAACGACATCACCTATCCCGTGGCGGTGGACCCGACCGGCGACGCGTGGCTCATGTACGCCGTCGCCGAGGCGCCGCTCGTGGCCCTGGTCGGCAAGGACGGCAGCCTGCTGCGCGGCTGGCCGGAGGGGGTCACGGGCCGTGAGCTGGGCGCCACCATCGCTGAGCTGGCGGTGGGCTGACCTGGCCGGGCGCTGACCCGGCCGGGCGCTGACCCGGCCGAGACCGGTCGGAGGCCGGGCCGGTCACGCGCCCGGCGCGGCCGCCTGGTCGGGAAGCCGTCCCGCCGCCCGGGCGACCCTGAGCGCGAGGTGGAGAGCGAGCCGCTCGGTGCCGTCCTTGAGGTCGGTGCCGGCGAGCAGCTCGACCCGTTGGAGCCGGTAGTACAGCGAGGTGCGGTGCAGGTGCAGCGCCTCCGCCGTCGCCCGCGCGCTGCCCGCGAGCTCCAGGTACGTCTCCAGCGTGCGGAGCAGGAGGGCCGCCTCTGGCAGGCCGAGCAGGGCCTCCAGTCCCGGGTGCACGCAGACGCCGTCGGCCGCCAGCCGTGCGGCCACCGCGTCGAGCGCACCTGCCGCCGTCGTGCTCCGGGCGGCGGGAGGAGCGGGGCGAGCGGCGCCGGACGGCGCTCCGGGGGCGGTGGGGACGAAGGTGACCAGCACGTCCCCCGACTCGAGCCGCAGTACGACCTCACTGTCCACGGCCCTCCCCGGTCTCGGCGCTGCCAGGAACCGCCGCTGCCGGAAACTCTAGTGAAGCCGCTCAGCGGATCTCAAGGACGCTTTCAGGGCAGCTCCCGGGCAGATCGCGGCCGCGCTCAGTCCTCCAGCTTTCGCTTCTGCGGGTAGACCGTCTCGCCCCGCTCGAGCATGCCCACGAACTTGGCGATGTTCCGCTCCCGGGTCTCCGCCCTCTTGACGCCGGTGATGCGCAGGAGGATCGCGAACCGGTTCTGCGCCGTGAGGATCCCGAACATCGCCGTCGCCCGCGGGCTGGCCGCGAGCGCCTCGGCCAGGTCGGGCGGTACCTCGATGTTCTTGCTGCCCTCGTACGCGACGTCCCAGCGGCCGTCGGCCTTGGCCTTGTCGACCTCCTGCCGGCCGCGGGGCCGCATGCGCCCCTCGGTGGTCAGGCGGTCCACGATGCGCACGTTCCGCGCGGACCAGCGGCTGCGCGACCGGCGCGGGCAGAACCGCTGCAGCGACGTCGTGTCGTCCCGGCTGCGTCCCTGCGCGTCGATCCAGCCGCTGCACAGCGCCTCGTCCAACGCCAGGTCGTAGGTCAGGTTCGTCGGGGCGTCCTTGCCCTTCCGCGCGAGGATCAGCCAGACGCCGTCGGACGTCTCCTCGTTCTCGTCGAGCCAGGCGCGCCACGCCGCGACGTCGGTGAACAGGACCTCGGTGTCGGTGTCGGCCATGGACAGGACGGTACGCCGGACCACTGACATCGCCACTGACACCTGCGGTGACAGCGGCACCGACGATGACGCTGACACGGTCACTGACACGGGCGGGCCGCCGAGACTACGGTGGCGGGATGACGACCTGGCGGATCGGCACGACTGCGGGCGACCCCGCGCGGGTCGCGACGATCCTCCCGGGCAGCGGGTACACCGCGCAGTGCCCGCTGCTCTGGTACGCCGCCAAGGCGCTGCGCGCGGCCGGCTGGACCGTCCGTACGTTCGCCTGGGACGAGCTCTCCCCGGACTGGACGGAGGCCCGCCGGACCTACGGGGAGGCGCTCCGGAGCGCGTCGGTGCCCGACGGCGGCCGCCACCTCGTGGTCGCCAAGTCGCTCGGCTCGTTCGCCCTGCCGGTCGCGGTGGACCTCGGCCTCCCGGGGGCCTGGCTGACGCCGGTGCTCACCGGGAACGCCTCAGGGCCGGTCCGCGCCGCGCTCGCCGCCGGGACGGCGCCGGCGCTGCTGGTGGGCGGCACGGCGGACCCGCTGTGGGACGGCGGTGTGGCGACCGCCCCGGACACGGAGGTGCTGGAGGTCGACGGCGCGGACCACTCGCTCGAGGTGGGTGACTGGCGCCGGTCGCACGAGGTCCTCGCCCGCGTCACCGGGGCGGTGGAGCGCCTGGCGGCTCAGCTCTGAGCCGCCCGCCCGTCCCGCGGGCCGAACGCCCGCAGCGCGTCGACGTCGCTGTTGGCCGACGTCACGTACTGCCGCGCCCACTCCTCCGCCGCGGGGTAGGCGCTCCCGGCGGCGACCGCGGTGACGGCCGCCTCGACGTCGACCGGGGTGTGCCGCAGCTCGACCTGGCCGTCGCGCAGGAGGGCCCACGACCCGCCGGCGCGGCCGTAGGGCATGCCGACGCTGCCGGGGTTGACGCACAGGCGCCGGTCGACGAGCCGGACGAACGGCATGTGGGTGTGCCCCATGACCACCGTGGTCACGTCGGGGTCGAGGCCGCCGAGCACGTCCGCCCAGCGCTCCAGCGAGGAGTCGACGAGCACCACCTCCTCGTCGTCGCGCGGGGTGCCGTGGCAGAACACGACGCGACCGAACCCCCGCACCGTCAGCTCGACGGGGTGCGGCAGGCCGGCGAGCAGCGCGACGTCGTCGGGCCGCAGCCGGGACGCGGCCCAGGGCGCGACCGGGTCCGGGATGTCGGTGGTGCCGCCGCGGGCGAGCGCCACGAGCTCACGGTCCGCGTTCCCGCGGACCAGCACGGCCCGCTCCCCCAGGGCCCTGAGGCGGTCCAGGACCTCGACGGGCTGTGGCCCGGCGGCGTGGTCGCCGGTGACGACCACGCGGTCGGCGGCCGCCACGTCGGGTTCCGCGAGCACCGCCTCCAGGACGGGGAGCACCCCGTGGACGTCCGACAGGACCGCTACCGTGGAGACCTCGCTGCTCATGTGCCGACGATGGCCTGCGCGGGCTCGTGGTGCCACCGGATCTGCCGACGGCAGAAGGATTCGGCCGGAACACCGCTGCTCCCGTGCGTGTTGTGATGGACAAACGTGCCACCGCACGAATCAGACCCAAAGGATGTGTGTTCGATGACCTTCCTGAACTCCCTCTTCGGCCCCGGCTCCGGTTCGAGCAAGACCACCATGGTGGCCCCCGAGGACGCCCTGCCCGGGCGCTCCGCACCGCTGCTCCAGGCCCCGCGCCCGCACACCGTGCTGGGCTCGTCGATCACGGGGCCGTGGGAGCCGGGTACGCGGGTGCTCTACCTGGCGATGGGCTGTTTCTGGGGCGCCGAGGAGATCTACTGGCAGGTCCCCGGCGTCGTGAGCACCGCCGTCGGCTACATGGGCGGGACCACGCCCAACCCGACGTACGAGGAGGTCTGCACCGCGCGGACCGGCCACACGGAGACCGCGCTGGTGGCGTACGACCCGACCAAGGTCAGCGAGGCCGAGCTGCTCAAGATCTTCTGGGAGCGGCACGACCCGACGCAGGGCTTCCGCCAGGGCAACGACGTGGGCACGCAGTACCGCTCGGGCATCTACTGGACCACGCCGGAGCAGGCCGAGGCCGCGCAGGAGACGGCCAAGCGGTACGCCGAGGTGCTCAGCGCCAAGGGGTACGACGCCATCACCACGGAGATCGCCCCCGCGGCCGAGGCCGGGCCGTTCTACTACGCCGAGGACTACCACCAGCAGTACCTGTCGGACGCGAAGAACCCGAACGGCTACCGCTGCCACGCGACCACGGGCGTCCCGTTCCCGGACGCCGCCTGACCGCCCGTGCGGATGACCGCCTGACCGCCTGAACCCGGTGCCCCGCCGCCCGCGGCGACGGGGCGCTGTCCGTGGGGCACCACCGGTGGGGCGCTGTCAGTGGGTACCCGTAGGGTCGACCGCATGATCCGGATGCCCGCCACAGAGCTCACCGTCAAGGGTGAGGACTGGTACGCCCGCGACCTGTCGGGCGAGGACCACATGGCCACGCTGTTCGCCGACGTGGACCTGACGGAGGCCACCGGGACGGGCGCCACGTTCGACTCGTGCGTGTTCCGGGGCGTGCGCTTCAACAGCGCGCACCTCACCGAGCTCGCGTTCACGTCGTGCGTCTTCGACGCGTGCGTCTTCTTCGACACCACGCTGGAGCGCTGCAAGCTCGTGGGCTCGCAGTTCAACAACTGCCGGTTCGACCTGCTCAAGGTCGAGGGCGGCAACTGGTCCTTCACCAACCTGCACCGCGCCGCCCTGGCCGGTGCGCAGCTCGACGGCGTCCGCCTGCGCGAGGCCGACCTGTCGGGCATCAAGGCGGCCGGGGCGGTCCTGGTCGGCTGCGACCTGTCCGGCGCGGACCTTGCCGAGGCCGACCTCACCAACGCCGACCTGCGGGGCAGCGACCTGTCGTCGCTCGACCCCCTCGGCGCGAACCTGACCGGCGCCGTGGTGGGCGAGGCCCAGGCGATCCTGCTGGCGGAGCGGCTCGGCCTGGTGGTCCGGCCCGACTGAACGCCGTGCCGAGGGCGTGCGAACCGACCGGTGATATCGGTTCGATCCGCGGCGACGCGCACCCTATGCTCGGGTCCGCTCGCACACGCACTGAGCGCACGCTCTGGGAGGACGAGGATCGATGAAGATCAGCCGCGACCTGACCGAATGGACCCTGACCGCGACGGGCGGCCCCGTCCCGGCGGACCTCGCCGGGGTCCCCGTCCCGGCGACGGTCCCGGGCACGAGCCACACCGCCCTGCTGGAGCAGGGGCTCATCCCCGACCCGTACCTCGGCACCAACGAGACCTCGCTCGCCTGGATGCAGCGCGCCACCTGGCGGTACGCGACCGTCCTGGACGAGCCGCCCGCCGCGGACGACGAGCGGGTCGACCTGCTCTTCGAGGGCATCGACACGGTGGCCGGCGTGGCCGTCGACACGGACGTCGAGCACGCCGCCGTCGGCCAGGGCCGTACGGAGCTGGGCCGCACCGCGAACATGCACCGCTCCTACCGGTACGACGTGCGCGGGCTCGTCGGCACGCCGGCCAACCTGGTGGTCGACCTCGACTCAGCGCTCGAGACGGCAGAGGCCGAGGTGGAGCGCCTCGGCGCGCGACCCTCGGCCAACACCCATCCGTTCAACATGGTGCGCAAGATGGCCTGCTCCTTCGGCTGGGACTGGGGCCCGGACCTGCAGACGGCCGGCCTGTGGAAGCCCGTGCGGGTCGAGCGCTGGCGCGTGGCCCGGGTCGCGCGCGTGACGCCGCTTGCCACCGTGGCCGACGACGGCAGCGGGCTGGTCGACGTGCATGTCGAGATCGAGACGTCCGGCCTGGCCGACACCCCGCAGCTGACCGTCGACGTGTCCGTCGGGGACCGCGGAACGACCACCGGCATCCCGGCGGGCTGGTCCGGCGGCGTCCTGGACGTCCGCGTGGAGGCGGGCGACGTCGACCTGTGGTGGCCCGCCGGCCACGGCGACCAGCCGCTGTACCCGATCGAGGTGGCCGTCTACGCGGGCGACGGCGAGGACCGCTCCAACCCGCTGGACACGTGGTCGGGCCGGGTCGCGTTCCGCACCGTCGAGGTGGACCGCGAGCGCGACGAGCACGGCACGGGCTTCACGTTCCTGATCAACGGCAAGCGGATCTTCGCGCGCGGGGCCAACTGGATCCCCGACGACCACCTGCTGACACGCATCACGCGCGAGCGCCTGGAGCAGCGCGTCGACCAGGCGCTCGGCGCGAACCTCAACCTGCTGCGGGTGTGGGGCGGCGGCATCTACGAGTCGGACGACTTCTACGACGTCTGCGACGAGAAGGGCGTCATGGTCTGGCAGGACATCCTGCTGGCCTGCGCCGCCTACCCCGAGGAAGATCCCCACTGGGGCGAGTTCGAGGCCGAGCTGCGGGAGAACGCCGCCCGGCTGGCGCCGCACCCGTCGCTGGTGCTGTGGAACGGCGGCAACGAGAACATCTGGGGCCACGAGGACTGGGGGTGGAAGGAGCGGCTGGGCGACCTGACCTGGGGCGCCCGCTACTACTACGAGCTCTTCCCGAAGGTGCTGGCCGAGGTCGACCCGACCCGCCCCTACTCGGACGGCTCGCCCTACTCCCCCGGCTTCACGCCCGAGCAGGTGCACCCCAACGACCCGGACCACGGCACGCACCACCAGTGGGACGTGTGGAACCGCGTGGACTACACCCACTACCGCGACGACGTACCGCGGTTCGCGTCGGAGTTCGGCTTCCAGGGCCCGGCCACCTGGGCGACCCTCCAGCGGGCGATCCTTCCTGACAGCGCTGCCGTTCCGGAGGGCTTCAAGGAGTCCGAGGCCTTCCTGCTGCACCAGAAGGCGATCGACGGCAACGGCAAGCTCGACCGCGGCCTGGCCCCGCACCTGGACGTCCCCGACGACTTCGTCGACTGGCACTGGGCCACGCAGCTCAACCAGGCGCGTGCGGTGCGGTACGCCGTGGAGCACTACCGGTCGTGGTGGCCGCGCACCGCGGGCGCGATCGTGTGGCAGCTCAACGACTGCTGGCCCGTGACCTCCTGGGCGGCCGTGGACGGCGACGGCCGGCGCAAGCCGCTCTGGTACGCGCTGCGGCAGGCGTTCGCCGACCGTGTGGTCACGGTGCAGCCCCGCGGGGACGAGCTGGTCGCGGCGCTGGTCAACGATACCGACGAGCCGTGGGCCGGGCAGGTGGCGGCGGCCCGGACCACGCTGGGCGGCGAGGTGCTGGCGACGTCGGACCGCGAGGTGGTGGTGCCGCCGCGCTCGGTGTTCCTGGTCCCCCTGGCGGGCGACCTGGTCGCCGTGGCCGACGCCGCGCACGAGGTGCTGGTCGTGACCCTCGGCGCGGAGCGCGGGCTGCACCGCTGGGCCGAGGGCAAGGACCTGGCACTCGACCCCGCACCTCTGGAGACCGCGGTGACGGCCCAGGACGGCGGCTACCGCGTCGAGGTGACGGCGACGTCGCTGGCGCTGGGCGTGTCCGTGCTGGCCGACCGGCTCGACCCGGACGCCGAGGTGGACGAGCAGGTGGTCGACCTCCCGGAGGGTGCGACGGCCGTGTTCCACGTGACGACGAGCCGTGACCTCGATCCGGCGGCACTGGTCTCCCGGCCGGTGCTCCGCACCGAGAACGACCTCGTGGCGCGCTAGGCACGTCATCCGCGGCACATCACCCGTACGAGCAGGACGAAACCCGATCCCATGTCAGTGACCGCGCGTACGGTGTGGTTCAGGGGGCGAGAGGACAGCACGATGCACAGGTTCGACGAGGTCTCCAGCTGGTCGGTGCTGCGCCGCGACGGTGTCGCCGTGGTCGTGGCCCACCCCGAGCGCGGGCTGCCGCTCGTGCTCCACTGGGGGTCCGACCTGGGCGACCTGTCGCCCGCCGACCTGCAGGGGCTCGACTCGGCGACCAGCCGGCAGACCGCGCCCGGCACGCTCGACGCCGCGTGGCGGCCCTCCTTGCTGCCGCAGGAGTCGGACGGCTGGGCGGGCCGCCCCGGCCTGCTCGTGGCGGCGGGCGGCGTCTCGCTGTTCCCGCGCTGGACCGTCACCGAGGCGGAGCGGGACACCGCGGACCTGCTGGTCACGGCACACGACCCGGACCTGGGGCTGACGCTGCGGTCGCACCTGGAGATCGGCTCGGGCGGGCTGGTCCTGCTGTGGCACGAGCTGACGAACGAGGGACACGACCCCGTGGACGTGCACTGGCTGGAGGCCACGCTGCCCGTGCCGCGGTCCGCGGACCACCTGACCCAGTTCACCGGCCGCTGGTCCCGCGAGAAGTCGCCCGTCACCACGCCGATGCCGGGCGGCAGCACGGCCCGGCAGACCCGCCGGGGCCGGTCGGGTCACGACGCGCCCTGGGTGACGGTGGCGTCGTCGGGCACCCCGCGCCACCGCACCGGCGAGGCATGGGCCACCCACCTGGGGTGGAGCGCCGACGTGACGCACCGCGTGGACCACCTCACCGAGCACGCCACGCTGCTCGGGGCGGGCGAGCTCGTGCGCCCGGGCGAGGTCCGGCTGGCGCCCGGCGAGGCGTACCGCACGCCGGTCGCGTACTTCGCCTGGTCTCCGCGGGGCCTGGACGGCGTCCAGGACCGGTTCCACACGTGGATGCGGGCGCGTCCGCAGCACGTGACGAGCCCACGGCCGCTGGTGCTGAACACCTGGGAGGCCGTGTACTTCGACCACTCCCCGGCCAAGCTGGAGCGGCTCGCGCGGCGCGCCGCCGCGGTGGGCGTGGAGCGCTTCGTGCTCGACGACGGCTGGTTCCACTCCCGGCGCGACGACACCACCGGGCTGGGCGACTGGGTGGTCGACCACGACGTCTGGCCCGACGGCCTGGGCCCGCTCGCGGGCCTGGTCCACGAGCTGGGCATGGAGTTCGGGCTGTGGTTCGAGCCCGAGATGGTCAACCTCGACTCCGACCTGGCGCGCGCCCACCCGGAGTGGATCCTCTCGAACACGGCGGCCGTCCCGTCGCCGGACGGGCTGTCGTTCCGCACGCAGTACGTGCTGGACCTC
Source organism: Promicromonospora sp. NPDC050262 (assembly GCF_040655935.1). Classification (NCBI taxonomy): domain Bacteria; kingdom Bacillati; phylum Actinomycetota; class Actinomycetes; order Micrococcales; family Promicromonosporaceae; genus Promicromonospora; species Promicromonospora sp. NPDC050262. The sequence continues at coordinate 46,397 of NZ_JBFAKX010000021.1, forward strand.
GCCGTCCCCGAGGCCTGGGAGCACGTGCGCGGCCAGATCTCGGCCCTGGTCACGGAGCTGGGCATCGACTTCATCAAGTGGGACCACAACCGCGACCTCACGGAGCCCGTCCACGTCGGGGCCGACGGCGTGGGGCGGCCGGGCACCCACGTGCAGACCCTCGCCGCGTACGCGCTGATCGCGCGGCTCAAGGCGGACCACCCGGGGCTGGAGATCGAGTCGTGCTCCTCGGGCGGCGCGCGCACCGACCTGGGGATCCTGGAGGTCACCGACCGCGTGTGGGCCTCCGACTCCAACGACCCGGTGGAGCGCCAGGACATCCAGCGGTGGACGTCGCTCGTGCTGCCGCCCGAGCTGATCGGCGCGCACGTCGGGCCGTCGCCGGCGCACTCGTCGGGACGCACCACCGACCTCTCGTACCGGGTGGCCACCGCGCTCCAGGGCCACGCCGGGTTCGAGTGGGACCTGCTGGCCTGCACGGACGACGAGCTGATCGCGGTCACGGCGTACGCGGCGCTCTACAAGGAGCTCCGCTCGCTCGTGCACACCGGAACGGTCGTGCACGGCGACACGGTGGACCCCGCGCTGCGGGTCACGGGCTTCGTCTCCCCCGACCGGGCGGCGGGCGTGTGGACGGTGGCGACCGTGGCGTCGCTCCAGGACGCGCTGACCGAGCGGGTGCGGCTCGACGGGCTCGACCCGGACCGTCGCTACAGCGTGCGGGTGCGCGACGAGGTGGGGTCCGCCAAGTGGATGGGCGGCATCACGCCCGGCTGGCTCGGCAAGGAGGCGATGGACGTGCCCGGCTCCGTGCTGACCGAGGTCGGGCTGCAGCTCCCCACGCTGTGGCCGATGCAGGCGCTGATCATCCAGGTGACGGCGGTCGGCTGACGCGAGACAGGGCGGGTCGGGACCGGTGCTCCGGTCCCGACCCGCCCTGCTGCCGTAGGGGTGTACGGACTGCTCAGCTGCCGAGCGCGCCCCTGCGCCGCAGCACGAGCAGGGTCACGCCACCGCCGACGAGCGCGAGCGCGATCAGCGTGAAGCCGACGACGGTGCTGGCACCGGTCGCGGCGAGCACGTCGGGCTCCTCGGCGGAGGGGGACGTCGTGGCGTCGGCACCCGCAGCGGGGGCCGACTCCTCGGCCGGCGCGTTGCCCTCCTCGGGCTCCCCGGCCTCGGGCTCCTCGACGGCGGGCGTCGACGGCTCGGCGCCGGTGTCCTCGGTGGGCTCCTCGCCCGGCACCGTCGGCTCCTCGCTCGGCACGCTCGGCTCCGGCGTCGGCTCGGCCTTGACCGTGATCAGCGTGTAGTGGCTGATCGCCTTGCCGGACGAGTGCGAGATCGTCACCTCGGCCGCGGGCGGGTCGACGACCACGTCCTCCGGACCCAGGCCCTGGTTGGCCGAGCCGGCCTTCACGCAGTACCCGGTGATGAGGTAGCCGTCGGGCGCGGTGACGACCAGGGTGGTGTGCTCACCGCTGACGTCCACCTTGCCGTCCTTCGGGCAGGTGGCCGAGCCGGTGGTCGCGACAGGAGCGCCGGCGACGGGCGCGGCGAACGCGGCGGTCGAGGGGACCAGAAGTCCCGCGACGAGGAGCGCGGATGCTCCCAGGACAGTCATCTTGCGCACTGCGCGCTCCTTCGAGACGGGGATCGGACGGGTGCCCGACGCAGGGCACGTTCCCCGGAGCGTAGCGACAATGGTGCAGATCGCCAATATCCGTTTATCTCAGTAAAATCCCTTACAAGGACTTTTCTTACGCCCTACCGGCCTTTGCCTTTTTTCTTTCCTTGCGGCGCGGAGCGCCCACCCTTGCCGCGCTGGACGCCCCCGCGACCTCCGGCAGCGGCCGCACCCCGCCCCGCACCAGACCTCTTCTTGGCCCCGGACACGCTCTTCGAAGAATTCTTCACCCCGGTCCGCGCGGATTTCGCTGTCGGCGCATCGGCAGACGCCCCGTCCTGTCCCTTGCGCGACGACGGCCCGCCACGGCCGCGCGAGCTGTTGACCGTGCGCCCCCGGACGATCCCGATGAGCTCCTCGACGAGGTCCGTGGTGCGGTCGACCGGCCAGACCAGGCCCACCGGCGCCGTCGGGCCGTCGGAGAGCGGGCGGTAGGTCACGTCCTTGCGGCGGTGCAGCCGCGCCAGCGACATCGGCAGCACCGCCACCCCGACGTTCGCGGCGACGGTCGCGACGACGTCGGCGGTGGTCGGGACCCGCTCCAGCGGGTTGCCGTCCGGATCCGCCGGCACCGTGCCCGGGACGGGGCGGCCGCCGGTGAACAGGACGTCGTCGCCAGGCACCCAGACGGGGTCCTGCGCGAGGTCCGTGGCGGACACCGTCTCGTCGTCGGCGAGGGCGGCGAGCAGGTGGTCCCGGGAGAAGAGGACCACCGACGTCTCCTCGTAGAGCGGGATCGCGGAGAACACGTCCTTGTCCACCGGGAGGCGGCCGATCGCGGCGTCCACGTCGCCCGTCTCCAGCGCAGCCACGACCGCGGCGGCCTCGACCTGGACCAGCTCCAGGCGCACGTCGGGCAGCCGCTCGTGCCACACGCTCGCCCACTTGCCCGGCGTCGCGCCCGGCACGTAGGCGAGGCGGAAGCGGGGCTGGTCGGCGTCGGTGGAGTCGGCGTCGGCGGTCGCGTCGGGGGTCTCGTCAGGGACCTCCCCGGGAGGGACGGATCCGACGTCGGGCACGGGCTGGTTCACGCCCCCAGGCTACGGGGCCGGGGTCGATCCGGCGGCGGCGTTGCGGGCCGCGCACGAGCACCCGGGGCGAGCGGCGGGACAAGCAGCCACCACGAGCGGCGAGGATCACGCCCGCCATGGAGAGCGCGGGGGGCGCACGCCGATACCCTGGGAACATGAGTTCCTCCTTCGCCTCGCAGCGGTTCAAGCCGTCCAACGCCGCCAAGCGACTCGGCGTCTACCTGCCTGCCACGCCGCAGGAGTTCCAGGACACCCCGATCTCGCGCGCGGAGCTCGAGGAGCTGGAGACCAACCCGCCCGAGTGGCTGGCGGAGCTGCGCCGTAACGGCCCGCACCCGCGGCCGGTCGTGGCCGGCCGCCTCGGCATCTCGATCGCGGGCCTGGCCCGCGGCGGCATCACCGACCCGCTGACCACCGAGCAGATCGACGAGCTGCGCGACAACCCGCCGGAGTGGCTGGCCCAGGAGCGCCAGACCGCCGCCCAGGTGCGGGCCGAGGAGGAGCGCGTCGAGGAGGCCCGCAAGGCGGCCGAGAAGAAGGCCCGCTCCGCCCGGTGAACCCCGAGGTGGAGGCCGTCCTCGCGCGGCTGCAGCCGTATCCCGAGGACGGGTCGCGGGCCGACGGCCCGGTCGCGGCCGACGCGACCGACCGGCTCCTGCTCGACGAGGCCGCCGCGCTCGTCCAGGAGCACCCCGACGGCGTGGTGGTGCTCGGCGACCGGTTCGGGGCGCTGACCCTGGGCGCGCTGGCGAGCGGCGCCCACCAGGTCCGCACCCAGATGGACGCGGTCACGGCCGAGGCGGCCCTGTCCGCCAACTCCAGGCGGGTGAGCAAGGTCCTGTGGGACGGGCATGCCCGGACCGCCGCGAGCGCCCCCGCTCCGCACGAACCCGCCGGGCTGGGGTTCACCCAGTACGACCGGCTCGAACCCCGGCTCCTCGAGGGCGCCCGCCTCGTGCTGCTCCAGCTCCCGACGTCGCTCGCGGAGCTGACCGAGATCGCCGAGCACGTGGCCCGGTACGCCGACCCCGCCGTCACGCTGCTCGCGGGCGGCCGGGTCAAGCACATGACGCACGCGATGAACGACGTGCTCGGCGCGTCGTTCGCGCAGGTCGGCGCATCGCTCGCCCGGCAGAAGTCGCGGCTGCTGATCGCCCGGGAGCCGCGGGCCGGCGTCGGGCCGCTCACCTACCCCGTCACGGCGCGGCTGACCGACCGGGAGATCCTGGACGCGATCGTCCCGCCCGGTACCGCCCCAGGAAGCGCAGGTCCGGACGAGCCCGCGGGCCTCACCGTCGTCGCGCACGGCGCCGCGTTCGCCGGAGCCACCCTGGACCACGGCACACGCTTCCTCCTGGCCCAGGCGCACCGCTGGCCCCACCTGTCAGACCTCCAGGTCACCCCGGCGACCTCGACGTCGGACCCGTCCGACACCCCGATCCCCGGCATGGACGCCCACCCGGTCGCCGTCGACCTCGGGTGCGGCACCGGTATCCTCGCCGCCGTCCTCGGCCTCCGGTACCCCACCGCGCACGTGCTCGCGTCGGACCGGAGCCGGGCCGCCTGCGACTCGGCCGCCGCGACGCTCGCCGCGAACGGCGTCGGGGGCCGGGTCGTGCGGGACGACGCCGGGGCCCTGCTCCCGATCCCCGACGGCTCGGCCGACCTGGTGCTGCTCAACCCGCCCTTCCACGACCGCGCCGCGCTGAGCACCGACGCGGCGCACCGGATGTTCGCCACGGCGGGCCGCGTGCTGCGCGACGGCGGCGAGCTGTGGACCGTCTTCAACACGGGTCTGCACTACCGCCGCGCGCTGGAGCGCGCCGTCGGGCCCACCGAGCACGTGGCCCAGGACCGGCGGTTCAGCGTGACCCGGAGCGTGCGGAAACTACTTACCGACATGTCAGTGACCGGCGGTTAGCCTGGCTGGGCGCTCGCCCGGGCGCACCCGCACGGCAGCACGCCCGGCCTGGGCCGGCCTGCCCCGAGCACGAAGGAACTGTCGATGAGGACACTTCGCACCACCCTGCGCGGCGCCGCCGTCGCGGCGGTCGCAGCATCGCTCGCCGCGGGAGCCGCGGTCACGGCGCTACCTGCCGCCGCCGCGCCGACCGCCGTCGGCGAGGGCAGGACCATGGCAAAGGCCTCCGCGACGAAGCAGGCCGGACCGGCCGCACACAAGCCGGCCAGGCACAAGCCGACGAAGCCGAAGACGCCCAAGCCGAAGAAGGCTGCCGCCGACCCCGACTTCGGCCCCAACGTCACGTTCATCGACGAGACCTGGACCGTCGACCGGATCAACGCGTTCCTCGACACGGTGAACGACGAGGCGGAGTTCAGCCAGGACCGGCACCAGGTCTTCTTCGAGCCCGGCACCTACGGGAGCGCCGCGGGCCAGGACGACCCGGCCACGGCCACCGGCATCGTCAACGCCCACGTGGGCTACTACGAGTCGATCGCGGGCCTCGGCGGGCAGCCGGGCGACGTGCTGATCAACGGCGCCCTGCACGTCGAGCCCGTCGTCGGCTGCCCGAACAGCCCGTGGGCGTGCGGCGACCCCGGCTCCCTGACCCGGTTCTGGCGGTCCATGTCCAACCTGGCGTTCAACCCGATCCAGCGCCCCGTGGGCGACGACGCCGCGCTGCCGTACCCGGCGGGCGTGGCCGAACCGCACCAGATGCGCTGGGCCGTGTCGCAGGCGGCGCCGATGCGCCGCGTCGACATCCGCGGCAACCTGACGGTCTTCGGCCGCTACGGCGAGTTCGCCTCAGGCGGCTACCTGGCCAACTCCCGCGTGTCCGGCACGATCGCCACCGGCTCCCAGCAGCAGTGGTTCACCCGCAACACCGAGGTGGGCGGCTGGGACGGCGGCGTCTGGAACATGGTGTTCTCCGGGGTGCGGGGCGCCCCGGCCACCGACTTCGGACAGACGCTGTCCGGCGGTGCCAAGGGCGTGAAGACCACGCTCGACAGCACGCCGGTGAGCCGTGAGGCGCCGTTCCTCTACCGGGGCACCGACGGCGAGCTCAAGGTCTTCGTGCCCAACGCCACGACGAACAGCCAGGGCGTGGACTGGGGCACGGACGCGGCGTCGGGCCGCTCGATCCCGATCGGCGACGTCTACGTGGCCCGCTCGGACACCGACACGGCCGCCACCATCAACGCGGCCGTCTCGTCGGGCAAGCACCTGCTGCTCACGCCCGGGGTCTACGACCTCGACGCCCCCCTCCGGATCGACCGGGCCCGCACCGTCGTGCTCGGCCTCGGCTACGCGTCGCTCACCCCGACGTCGGGCAACGCGGCCGTGGAGATCGGCGACGTCCCGGGGGTCGTCGTCGCGGGGATCACCGTGGACGCGAACGTGCCGGAGTCGGAGACGCTCGTGCGCGTCGGCACGCCGGGCGGCGGGGGCGGCGACGCCGCCGACCCGACGACGCTCAGCGACGTGTTCATCCGCGTGGGCGGGCCGTGGGCCGGCAAGGCGGTCACGTCGGTCGAGGTGAACAGCGACCACACCCTGCTCGACCACATCTGGGCCTGGCGCGGGGACCACGGCCAGGGCATCGGCTGGGACACCAACACGGGTGCGCACGGCGTGGTGGTCAACGGTGACGACGTCACCGCGACCGGCCTGTTCGTGGAGCACTACCAGGAGAACCAGACGGTCTGGAACGGCGAGCGCGGCCGTACGGTCTTCTACCAGAGCGAGATCCCGTACGACCCGCCGTCGCAGGCGGCGTTCATGGACGGCAGCCGGCTGGGCTACGCGTCCTACCGGGTCGCCGACGGCGTCACCACGCACGACGCGGTGGGCCTGGGCGTGTACTCGTTCTTCAACCAGGGCGTGGACATCCGCGTCCAGTCCGGGATCCAGGTGCCGGACGCCGCGGGCGTGCGGCTGAGGTCCATGACGAGCGTGTTCCTCAACGGCTCCGGCGGTATCAACCGCGTCGTCAACGACACGGGCGAGCCGGCGGTCGGCAGCTTCGCCAGCCCGCAGGTGGTCAGCTACCCCTGACCCACCCGCAGAACGACCGAGTGCGGGGTATCCGCGGTCTGACCGGCGTCAGTCCCGCAGGTACCCCGCACTCAGCGGTCTTCAGGTCAGGTCACTTGACGTCGACGACGTCCACCACGAAGACCAGGGTGTCACCGCCGCCGATGCCGGCCTGCGGCACGCCGCGCGAACCGTAGCCGTGCTCCGGCGGGATCGAGAGCAGCAGGCGCGAGCCGACGTTCTGGCCGACCATGCCCTTGTCCCAGCCACCGATGACGGCGCCGACGCCGATCGGGAAGTCGATCGTGGTGCCGCGGTCGTAGGAGTTGTCGAAGACGTGGCCGCCCCAGGTCTGGCCCAGGTAGTTCACCACGATGGTGCGCCCGGACTCGACGACCGGGCCGCTGCCCTCGGAGAGCACCTGCACCTGCAGGCCGGCGGGTGCGCCACCCTCGGGGAAGGTCAGCTCCGGCTTGTCACCGAAGGACCCGGAGGCGGTAGGAAGCGTGGTCACGAGGATTGCCTCTCGCTCGGGATGACGCCGGTCGCCCGGCGTCGGGTACCTGCCCACCCTATGCGGCGACCACCGCTGCCCGCGAAGCGACGGCGGCCTGGCGCAGGGCCTCCAGCGCGGCGATCGCGGGCGGCGTGTGCGCGACGGCGTCCTGCAGCACCGCGTAGATCGAGCGCACCGGGGCGGGCCGCACCACGGGCACGGCCACGGTGCCGGCCGGGAGCTGGACGGCGCCGAGCTCGGGCAGCACGGTCATGCCGATCCCGGCCTCGACGAACGCGACGGCCGTCGGGTAGTCGTGCGCCTCGACGTGGAACGTGGGGCTGAACCCGGCGGCCGTGCACGCCTCCAGCAGGTTGCGGCGGCACCAGCCGCGCGCGAAGTCGTTGTCGACCCACGACTCGTCCGCCAGCTCGGCGAGCTCGATCTCGTCCTGGTCGGCGAGCCGGTGGTTGCGCGGCAGCACGGCGACGTACGGGTCGTCGAGCAGGTGGTGCGCGGTGAACCCGCTGCCGGCGTCGAACCCCGTCTGGGCGACGGCCACCTGGAGGTCGGCCCGGTCCTCGGTCTTGTCCGGGATGTGCTCGGCGAGCTCCAGGTCCAGGCGGACGCCGGGAAAGTCCCTGGTGATCACCCGGACGACGTCGGGCAGCCAGGCCGAGCCCACGGACGCGAAGTAGGCGATCGAGAGCGAGCCGGTACGGCCGGCACGCAAGTCGGCGACCATGGACTCGGCCTCGCCGAGCCGTTCCAGCACGCCGTCGGCCTGGGCGGCCAGGGCCCGCCCGGCGGCGGTGGGCCGGATGCCCCGGCCGTGCCGGGCCAGCAGCTTGAGGCCGGTCTCGCGCTGGAGCGCGGAGACGTGCTGGCTGACGGCCGACGGTGTGTAGCCGAGGTTCGCCGCCGCGGCGCCGATGGATCCGGACGCGACGACGGAGCGGAAGACGCGGAGGCGGTGGACGTCGAGCATGCGCTCCACTGTACAGCCAGACTGAATCCAGATGTAGGAACAGTCGCTGGTGCTTCACAGTGGTTCGGACGAGGATCGCACCATGACCAACGCCACGGCCGATAGCCGCCAGACGCCGCCGCTCGCGCCGGGCAGTGTTGCGGGCATGACCCCGACCGCCACGACCCCGGCCGCCCCGCCCGCCGCCTCCACGCCCGCACCGGGCGCGAGCGCGCCGCCGGCCACGCACCGCCTCCTGGTCCCGGCCGCCGCCGCGGTCACCGTGGTGCTGTGGGGCTCGGCGTTCATCGGAATCCGGTCCGCGGGCTTCGACTACTCGCCGGGCGCCCTCGCCCTGGGCCGCATCCTCGTGGGCACCCTCGCGCTCACCGTGATCGCCGCCCTGGCCGGCAAGCTGCGGCTGCCCCGGGGCCGGGCCCTGGTGGGGGTCGCCGTCTGGGGCGTGCTCTGGTTCGGGCTCTACAACCTCGCGCTCAACGCGGCGGAGCGCACCCTCGACGCCGGCACAGCCTCGCTCCTGGTCGGCCTCGCGCCCATCCTCATCGCGGTGTTCGCCGGCATCTCGCTGGGCGAGGGCTTCCCCGCACGGCTCCTGGTGGGCATCGGCATCGCGTTCACGGGCGTCGCCGGCATCGCGCTGGCCACCTCGAGCGGGGCGTCCGACGTCGTCAGCGTGCTCCTCGGGCTGGTCGCCGCCGTCGTCTACGCCGGGAGCACCATCCTGCAGAAGCGGCTGCTGCCCCAGGTCGACTCGCTGACCATGACCTGGCTGGGCTGCCTGGCCGGGACGATCGCCTGCCTGCCGTTCGCGCCCGTGCTCCTGCACGAGCTCGCCGCAGCCCCGGCGTCGGCCACCCTGAGCGTGGTGTACCTGGGCGTCTTCCCCACCGCGATCGCGTTCGTCACCTGGGGCTTCGCCCTCACCCGGACGACGGCGGGCCGGCTCGGCGCCGCGACCTACGCCGCTGCGCCCCTGGCGGTCCTGATGTCCTGGGCGCTGCTCGGCGAGGTTCCGACGCCGGTCGCGCTGATCGGCGGCGGCCTGTGCCTGGCGGGCGTCCTGGTGGCCACGCTCAGGCTCCGCTGAACAGGCTCCGCCGAACCGCTTGGTTTACCGATTGACCACATAGGATGGCGCTCGAGATGAGCGCCCCATGACAACACCCAGGACAACGCCCCGATCGCGGGGAAGCGGCCGTGTGACCATCAGCGACGTGGCCGCGCTGGCGGGCGTCTCGCCGGGGGCCGTCTCCAAGGTCTTCAACGGGAACGGCCGCATCTCGGAGGCGACGTCGGAGCGGATCCGCGAGGCCGCCCGCAAGCTCAACTGGCGCCCCAACGCCGCCGCCATCGCGCTGCGCACGGCACGCTCGCAGGCGATCGGGCTGGTGCTGACGAGCGACAGCAAGGTGCCGGGCGTCGGCGCCGGGAACATGGACTTCATCTCCGGCATCGAGTCGGTGCTCAGCCCGCGGGAGTACGGGCTGCTGCTGAACGTCTTCATCACCGGCCAGCACGACGAGGACCACTTCTACCGCACGCTCGCCGAGCGCCAGCGGATGGACGGGATCATCCTCACCAACTCCCGGGTCAGCGACACCCGGCCCGAGCTCATGTCCCGGCTCGGCCTCCCCGCGGTGCTCGTCGGGGCCCCGTGGCAGCCCGGCGCCATCGAGTACGTCGACGCCGACCCGCCGAGCGCCGGCATCGCGGAGACCGTGGACCACCTCGTGTCCCTGGGCCACGAGCGCGTCGCGTTCATCAGCGGGCCCCGGCACTTCGTGCTGCCGGAGCTCCGCCGCGAGGCCTTCGTCCAGCGCCTGGCGGACCACGGGCTGCGACCGCACGCCGTGGTCCCGGTCGAGTACTCGCCGGCGCGCGCGGCGGAGGAGACCTCGGCCCTGCTGGCCGGCCCGGTTCGGCCGACGGCGATCCTGTACGGCACCGACACCATGGCGATCGCCGGGATGCGGACGATCCAGGCGGCGGGCCTCCGGGTGCCCGACGACATCTCCGTGGTGGGCTTCGAGGGCCTCACGCTCGGCGAGTGGGTGGACCCGCCGCTGACGACGGTCCAGCGGTTCGCGTTTCAGCGCGGCCGCGCGGCCGCGGCCAAGCTGCTGACCCTGCTGGGCGAGACCGTCGAGGAGCCCGTGCCGCTGGAGCGCCCGGCTCTGATCGTCCGCGGCTCGACCGGACGGGCACCCGGGCAGTAACACCATCGGCGGACGCCGTAGGGCCGCCTGAGGGGAGGCGAGCAGGTGAGCACACCTCCGGCAAGGGTGGCCGGCACAGCCGCATTTCGTTCGGCCTGGGCACGGCCGATTCACTCAGGCTGGACAATCCGGCCCAGGTGAATCAGCCGTGCTTCAGCCGAACGAAATTCAGCCCAGCCGGCACCCTCCGGACGTGCGAGTGGTCCTCCGCGCACCTTCTCACCCGAGAGGGCGCCGCCTCCGGCCGGTCGGCCGCGCGACCACTGCCGCCGTCACCAGGTCAGGTGGACCGCGGCGAGCTCCCGGACCGGCGGCAGCGACACCTCGATCCGTCCGGCGGACGCGGTCACGTCCGCCCGCTCCCAGACCTCCCCGACCAGCACCTCCACCCGGAGCCCGGCGCCCGGTCCGTCGTCGGCCGGCTCCTGCGGCACGGGCGAACCGGCCAGTGCGCCGACCCGGTCGAGGTCGAACACGGCCCGCACGCCCTCGATCGGCGAGACCGCCCGGCGCTGCCCGCGCATCATCATCGGGTCGGTCAGGTTGGCGGCCAGCACGGTGAACGATCGGTCGCCGGCCCAGGTGGCGACGTCGAGCACGCCCGGGCCGCGCACCTCGGCGGCCCGGCCCCCGTCCAGCCCGCGGCGCACGAGGTTGTCCAGCAGCGTCAGGTGGTCGGCCTGGAGCGCCTGCCAGTACAGCTCGGTGACGTTGAAGCCGACGACGTCGGCCCGGCCCGCGCCGACGGCGCCGCCGAGGACCGCCGGGTCCGTCGCTGCCGACCTCGGGTAGACCTCCTCCATCGGCAGGTCCGGGTGGTCCGGCACGAAGCGCCACGAGACGTCGACACCGCTCGCGCCGTCCGGCACGCCGAACCGGACCAGCCGGGTACCGCCCACGACCCTGCGGGCGTCGCCGAAGCCGTCCTGGAGCGCGCCGCCCGGCTCGCGCTGCACGTAGTTGTTGCGCACGACCCCACCGCGCCGCTCGACGACGTCGACCCCCAGCAGGTCCCGGACCAGCGGCCCCCGGCCCGGGACGTCCGGCCCCCCGCCGGTGAGCAGCAGCGCGCCGCCGCCCTCGGCGAACGCCCGCAGGGCGTCCGCCGCCGCGGCGTCGAGCACGGGTACCTCGGGCACGACCACGAGCCGGACGCCGGGGCGCGACAGTGTCGACAGCGACCCCGGCCCCACGTACTCGAACGGGACGCCCAGCTCGACCAGCACCTGGTAGACGCCGGACGCCGCGGCCCGCACCCGCTCGGACGCCGCGCGCTCGTCCGCGTCCCACACGAGCACCTCCGCGACGGGTCGCGCGCCGGCGAGCCCGCCGGCCACCGCCCGGTGCAGCCCGAACGCCCGCTCCACCGCGGGGATCCAGCGCGGGTCGTGGATCTTGGCGGCGAACTTGGTGAACCAGGGGAAGGCGCCGTGCACGAACCCGTCGACGATCCACCCCGTGGTCTCGACCGCCGCGTTGACCGAGTCCTTCCACCGGAAGTCGTGGGACTCCGGCCCCACCGAGGTGATGAGCCCGACCGGCTTGCCGGGATGCAGCGCGCGCACCCGCTTGGCGTCCCGGCCCGCCGCCCAGAGCGCCTCGCCGTCGCCCCGGGCCTGGTGGTCCACCAGCAGGAACGGCACGGCCCGCGCGACCCGGGGCTCCAGGTCGGCGGCGGTGAACGAGCCGAGGTTCGGCACGAACCGCACGGCCGGCGCCACCTCCTGCACGGCCCGGTCCCAGTGCGCCACGAGGTCGCTGAGCCGCGAGCGCCGCCAGGCGCGGTAGGTCGCCCACGCCTCGCCCCCGGCGGGATCGGCCGTGGTCGGCAGCGAGCGCCCTGTCGCCGCCCGGAAGTCCGCCGTCGCCGTCTCGGTGTAGCCGGGCCCGTGCCCCTGCCACCGGTTCGCGAACAGCGCGTCGACGTCGTAGTCGCGCGCGATCTCGCGCAGCACCTCCGTGGTCAGCTCCCAGCTGTACCCGCCGAACGCGTCGGTGAGGTAGATGCCGGGCATCGCCCAGTGCTCCTGGAGCTCGCCGTCCTCGGTCCGCGCGATCCAGTCCGGCCGCTGCTCGACGACGTCGCGGTGCACGGCGTGCGGGTCCACGCGGGCCATCACGGCCATCCCCCGCGAGCGGGCGAGGTCGACCACCTCGCCGAGCAGGTCGCGGTCGCCCAGGTGCACGCTGCGGTGGTGCAGCGGCACCTTGGTCGGGTAGTACGCGACGTAGCCGCCCGCGCTGATGCAGACCGCCGTGGACGCGGTGCGTTCCATGACGTCGGCCCACTCGTCGAGGTCGAAGTCCAGCGGGTCGTTCTCCACGAAGGTGAGCTGGGTCCAGCGGTGGGTGCCGTCCAGTCCTGCGCGCGCAGCAGTCATTTGATTCCCGTCGTCGCGATGCCCTTGATGATGTAGCGCTGAGCGAAGACGAAGAACAGGACGATCGGCACCAGGGACAGCAGCGACATGGCGAACATCGTGCCGATGCCGCTCTGCGTCTCGGTGTCGACCAGCGACTTCAGCGCCACCGGGACCGTGTACAGCTCGGTCCGGGTCAGGTACAGCAGCGGGCCGAAGTAGTCGTTCCACGTCCAGATGAAGGTGAAGATGGTGGTGGTGATGAGCGCCGGCTGCATCAGCGGCAGGATCACCGACCAGAAGATGCGGAACGGCCCGGCGCCGTCGATCATCGCGGCCTGGTCGAGCTCCCGCGGCAGGGACCGGATGAACTGCACCATCAGAAAGATGAACACCGCGTCCGTGGCCAGGAACTTGGGCAGCAGCAACGGGATGTAGGTGTTGATCCACCCCAGCTCCGCGAACAGGATGTACTGCGGGATCACGAGCACGTGGAACGGCAGCATGATCGTCATCAGGGTGAGCGCGAGGTAGACCTTGCTCATCCTGAAGTTGAGCCGGGCCAGTGCGTAGGCCGTGAGCGAGCACGAGAACAGGTTGCCGATCACGGAGCCGACGCCGATCAGCAGCGAGTTGCCCAGGAACAGGCTGAACGGGGAGCCGAGCGCGTCCCAGCCGTCGGCGTAGTTCTCCAGCGTGATCTCGGCGGGGAACAGCCCGGTCTGGGAGAGGATGAGGTTGCTCGGCTTGAACGAGCTCACGAGCATCCACAGCAGCGGATAGATCATGAGCAGCACGAACACGACGAGCACCACGTGCCGCACGGCGCGGCTGAGGGAAGAAGCAGCCATCATTCGTCTCCGTAGTAGACCCAGCGCCGCGACACGATGAAGTTCGCGGCGGTGGCGGCGGCGATGACCAGGAGCAGCACCCACGCCATCGCGGACGCGTACCCCATGTCGAAGTTCACGAAGCCGCGCTGGTAGATGTAGAGGGTGTAGAAGAGGGTCGAGTCCAGGGGCCCGCCGCTGCCGCCGCTGACCACGTGCGCCTGCGTGAAGGCCTGGAAGGCGCTGATCATCTGCAGCACGAGGTTCAGGAAGATGATCGGCGTGAGCAGCGGGATGGTGATCGACCAGAACCGCCGCACGCGGCCGGCGCCGTCGATCATCGAGGCCTCGTACAGCTCCTCGGGGATCTGCCGCAGCCCCGCCAGGAAGATCACCATCGGCGAGCCGAACGTCCAGACGTTGAGCACCACCAGGGTGGACAGCGCCAGCGACGGGTCCTGCAGCCACGAGCCCAGCTCCAGGCCGAACCAGCCCAGGACGTGGTTGACCAGGCCGTTCTCGCCGAAGATCTGCCGCCACAGGATCGCGATGGCCACGCTGCCGCCGAGCAGGGAGGGCAGGTAGAAGGCGCTGCGGTAGAGCGACAGGCCGCGCAGCCCCTTGTCGAGCACGACCGCCAGGAACAGCGCGAACCCGAGCTGCAGCGGCACCGAGACGAGCACGTAGACGAGCGTCACGCGGACCGCGGCCCAGAACCGTTCGTCCCCCGCCATCCGCACGAAGTTGTCGAGCCCGATGAACTGCGGCGGGCTCAGCAGGTCGTAGTCGGTGAACGCGAGCACGGCCGAGGCGATCAGCGGGCCGGCGGTGACGGCGACCATCCCGATCATCCACGGCAGCAGGAAGACGTGGGCCACCAGGCCCTGGCCCCGGGTACCGCCCGACGGCTTGGCCCTGCCCCGCGGCGGCTTCACTCCGGCCGCGGCGAGCGCTCCCCGCACCCGGCGCCCGGTGTCCTTCGACGACGTCAGGGTCATCATGCGCCCGCGATCTCGCCCTCGACGGCCTCGACGAAGGCCGCCGCGGCGTCGGGCACGCTCTTCTGGCCGAGCGTCACCTCCTCGAGCTCGCGGATCATGAGGTCACGCCAGCTGCCCGACCCGGCGGGCGCCTCGTACCGCGGACGCTGCTCCGTGCCGGCGATCTCGCGGGTGATGGCGATGACCTTCTGCTCGTCGGGCGTGGCGTCGGGCTCGTACGCGTCGAGCAGGTCCGCGTTGGGCGGCGCCCCGGCCGACAGGCCGACCAGGCTCAGCAGCTCGGGCGAGTTGAGGTTGAAGCTCATCAGCGCGGCGGCCGCCTCGACCCGGTCGTCCGGCACGCCCGAGTACATGGCGAACCGGCTGTAGTAGGTGAAGTGGTAGCCCGCCGCGGCGTCCTCGGCGGCCGGCACGTCGCGCTGGTCGAACACGTGGTCGGGGAACGCCTGGGCGTCGTCGACGATGTGGTTGGAGTTCGCGAAGGTGAGCAGCACCTTGTCGCCCACCTGGGCCCAGGACGGCTCGATGCCGTCCTGCTCGCTCACGCTCGTCGTCGCGCCCGCGAGCCGCAGCTTCTCCCACCAGTCGATCCAGGCGGCGACGCCGTCCACGCTCGCCCCGAGCCGGCCGTCCTCGGTCCACAGGTCCTCGCCGCGCTGGCGCAGGAACGACTCGAACGGCATGTCGTGGTACGGCCCGTAGGTGGTGCCCTTGCGGCCGCCGGCGTTGTTCTTCGAGTAGTCGACCAGCAGCTCGGCCAGGCCGTCCCAGGAGAGCTGGTCGGGCAGCGACACCCCGTCCTCCTCCTGGAACGTCGTGTTCCAGCGCACCACGGGGCTGAAGATCGACTTGGGCAGCGTGTTGAGCTCGCCGCCGAGCCGGAAGGTCTCGACCTGCTCCGCGCCGAACGCGCCGAGGTCCAGGCCCCCGATGCCGTCGAGGTCGCGGTACAGCCCCGCGTCGCGGTAGGTCAGGACGGCGGGTGACGGGATCCAGAAGACGTCGGGCACGTCGCGCGCCGCCATCTGTGTGGTCATGCGCTCCTGGTAGGCGTCGTAGTCGCCGAACTCCGGGGCGACCTTGATCTCGGGGTGCTCCGCGGTGAACGCGTCGAGCGCCGCCAGGTAGGCGCGCTGCCGGTCGGAGCCGCCCCACCAGGCGAAGCGGATCGAGCCGTCCCCTCCGGAGCCGGACGGGGAGCAGCCGGCGAGGGCGAGCGCGGCGACCGAGAGCGCGCCCATCCCCGTCCAGGTGAGGAACGACCGGCGAGTGAGGTCTGACATGGTGTCCTTCTTTCAGTACGTCGTTGTACGAGGTGGTACGGAGTGCGTGCGCGCGGGGCGCGGTGTCAGGGCAGGCGCCCGACGTCGACGACGTTGCGCAGCGGCCGCCGCGCGAGCCATCGGTCCAGGTTGTCGAGGAAGATCGCCGTGCCGCGGTCCGCGGTGGCGGCCGTCGTGGCCCCGTTGTGCGGGGTGACGATGGTGCGGGGCAGGTCCCACAGGGGTGAGTCCGGGGGCAACGGCTCGGTGGCGTGAGCGTCCAGGCCTGCCCCGGCGACCACACCGTCGCGGACGGCGGCGACCAGGTCGGCCTCGCGCACGATCCCGCCGCGCGAGACCACCACGAGGTGCCCCTCCGGGCCCAGCGCACGCAGGGTCCGCAGCCCGATCGCCCCGGCCGTCTGGTCGGTGAGCGGCGCGGCCACGACCAGGAAGTCGCTGACGGCGGCCAGCTCGTCCACCGCGTCCGGGGGCAGCATGCGGTCCACCGGGTCGCCGGGCTCCGCGGGCCGACGACGGAGCGCCACCACGCGCATGCCGAACGCCCGCGCCCGCACCGCGAGCTCGCGCCCGACGTTGCCGTAGCCGTAGATGCCCACGGTCCGTCCGGCGAGCTCGCCGTGCGTGAACCGCTCCCAGCGGTGCCCCCGCTGAGCGTCGCCCCAACGCAGGGCCTGCCGGCTCAGCATCAGCATGAGCATGAGCGCGTGCTCGGCCAGGGGGACCGCCCCGTTCCCGGCCGACGACGTCACGGTCACCTCTGCCGGCGCGCCCGGCCTCGCGGAAGGTCCCGTCGCGCGACGCCGCAGCGCCGGCCCGACGTCGGACTCCACGCCCGCCGCCCAGGAGTGCACCCAGGCCAGGAGCGGCATGGCCGCGACCTCGTCGTCCGTGAGGCGGCCCGCCGCGACCGTCGCCGCGCGCAGCGCACCGGCGTCGTCCGCGGTGGCGACGACGAGCCCGGGGTGGGCGGCGCGGACCTGGTCCACGACCCGTTCGCCCTGACCGCCCCGGACGATCACCACGTCGGTCATGAGAGCCCCCCGTCGGCCGCCCGGCCGCCGTCCTCGATCACGACCACCTCGAGCTCGGCCACGTCGGCGATCCGGACCAGCAGGTCCTCGCCGTCGTCCAGCACGGACGCGGCGCCCGCCAGGGTGCGCGCCGCGCGCCCGGCAAGCCCCGCCGCGCGCACCGTGACGTGGTGCACCGGGACCGCCGGGCCGTACCCGTTGCCGCGCTGGCCGGAGTGGTTGAGCAGGTGCACCACGAGCCCCGCCGCCGAGCGTCCGACGACGACCTCGACCTGCTCCGGGGCCTCGACCGTGACCGGCAGGCGCCCCTCGGGCCGGTCCAGGAGGCGCTCGACCACGAGGTCCACCGCCACGTCCCGGATCCGGGTCAGCCGGGTGTCCAGGTAGGCGGTGCCGGCGACCCAGGACAGCTGGACCACCGTGCCGGCGCCGTGCCGACGCTCCCCGGCCACGTGCTCGGTACCGGGCACGTGCCCGTACGCCTTCTCCGGCGGCCCGTAGGGAGCGCTCTCGATCAGCAGATACCTGCCGACGACGTCGGACCGCCACGCGAGCCGGTGGTGCCGGCCGTGCCGAGGGACCAGCACGGCGCCCTCGACCTCGTCGGCGGCCCGGCCCCCGGCCTCCCGGGCGGCGCCGTCGAGCCGCACGTAGCTCGACTTCAGCGCGTCCCGGTCGACGACCACCTCGACCTGCCGCTCCCCGGGGAACCAGTCGACCACCGACCCGTCGGCGCCGATCCCGCTCCGGCCGGTCGCCACGAGGGAGCCACCGCCGCGGACGAACCGGTCGAGCGCCGCGACGACGCCCGGCGGCAGAGAGGGCAGGTCGGGCAGCACGAGCACCCGGAACCGCGCGTCCACGTCCTGCGTCTCCAGTGCCCCCACGGGCACCACGTCGAACGGAACGTGCCGCTCGACGAGGCCGGTGAGCAGGCCGCGGTGCTCGGCCGTGCCGGTGCCGTGGCGGCCGTCGTCGTCCAGGGGGTCGGGGCGCACCAGGCCCACCTCGGCCGCTGGCGCCAGCCCCGTGTACTCGCGCCGGTGGTCGCGGTGGAACCGCGTGACCGCGGCCGCGGAGTCCAGCCCGCCGTAGGCGATGCCGCCGGTGGGGCCCATGATGTAGGTCGACGGGTTGGCGCCGCGCGAGATCGCCTGCGCGAGGTACTGGCCGAGCATCTCGGGCTGCTCGTCGGCGAGCCGGTACGGCATGTCCCAGAACGCGACGGCGTTGACCAGGACCGGCTTGCCGGGCCGGGACGAGCGCAGCGCGCTGACCGCCTCGCCGGTGGCGTACGGCCACAGCGTGCGGCCGATCGCGTTGTTCGCCTCGTGGAACAGCACGTCCGCGGCCGTGCCGAGGATCAGCCCGGCGTCGGGGCGGCGCGCGGCGATGTGGGCCCGCACCCGCGCCGTCAGCGCCTCGATGGTGGCGGTGGCGTAGCCGCGCCAGCGCCGGTAACCGTCGTCGCCCGCGCGGTCCGGCAGCCGGTCGAGCCCGGTGTGCTCCCGGAACCCCACGACGCACGCCGCGCAGTGGCAGACGCCGTGCACCCGGCCGGCGTAGTCCCGCTCGTTGAAGCCGAACCAGTTGAAGAAGAAGCCGTCCACGGCGTAGCGGTCGAGGACCTCGTCGAGGACGTCGAAGATCCGCTCCTGGTAGTACCCGGCGCTGGGGCAGACGCTGACCAGCCCCTCGAAGACCTGCCGCTCGCCCGACGGCGAGACGTAGAGCCAGTCCGGGTGCGCGTCGGCGATCGCGGGGGCCACCTTGGAGAAGTCCATCCGGGCCAGCAGCCGGACGCCCCGGCGCCGGGCGGCCGCCAGCGCGTCCCCGACGAGGTCGCCCCCGGGGCGCCCGGCCAGGTGCGGGTTGCGGGTCTGGAAGTCGAGCCCGGTCGGGTAGTGCGAGAGGATGCCGCCCACGTTGAGCAGCCAGACGTTCGCGCCGTGCCGCTCGACGTCGTCCAGCGTGCGCTCGACGTCGAGTCCCGCGTCGATCTCGCGGAGGTTGGTCTGGAACACCTGGAACGGCTCGTCCCACCAGCCGGGGCGGACCTGTTCGCCGGTGCCGGGCTGCTGCGTGGTCAGGCTCATCGCGCCTCCGTCCCGTTGAGCTCGCGGGCCAGCGCCACCAGCGCCGAGTGGTCGCGGCCGCCGTCCCCGCGCTGCACCAGCGACTGGACGAGCCGGCCGACCAGGGCGGTCACCGGGAGCACCGCCCCGCGGGCGCGCGCGGCACCCTCGACGATGCCGAGGTCCTTGTGGTGCAGCTCCAGGCGGAAGCCCGGCGTGTAGTCCCCGGCCAGCACGCCGCCCGCCTTGCGGTCGATGACGGTGCTGCCGCCGAGCCCGCGCGCGATGACGGAGAGCCCCGTGGCGACGTCGGCGTCGTGCGCCTCCAGGAAGACCACGGCCTCGGCGAGCGCCTGAAGGTGGGCGGCGACCACGAGCTGGTTGGCGGCCTTGACCACCTGTCCCCCGCCCGCCTCGCCCACGCGCACGACGGTGGTGCCCATCGCGCCGAGCAGGCCGCGCCACCGCTCGGCCACGTCGGCCGGCCCGCCGACCATGATCGAGAGCGTGCCCTCGCGGGCCCCGGCCTCGCCGCCGGAGACGGGGGCGTCGAGCGCGTCGTGTCCCGCCTCCGTGAACCGTGCCGCGATCTCGCGCGCGGCCCCGGGCTCGATGGTGCTCAGGTCGATGTAGGCGCCCGACGGCGCGAGGTGCTCCAGCACGCCGTCCGGCCCGAGCGCGACGGCGCGGACGTCGGGGGTGTCGGGGAGCATCGTGAGCACGACGTCGGCGCCCCGGACCGCCTCGGCCACGCTCGCCACGACCGGTACCCCGAGCTCGGCGGCACTCGCCCGGCCGGCCGCTCCCCGGCTGAACGCCCGCACCTCGTGCCCGGCGCGGACGAGGTTGGCCGCCATCGGCCGCCCCATGACGCCCAGCCCGACAAAGCCCACGACTGCCATATGACCGAACTCCCTCGTTCGATGATCTATCGATTGATCACTGCGATCCTGCTTGCGCATCGACCCTGGCCTGAGGAAGGGTATTTCGATATACCTGTCGTGGTCAATGCCCGAAGATCGGAGAGCTCGATGCCCAGGTTCGCCGCCAACGTCTCCCTCCTGTTCAGCGAGGTGCCGCTGCCGGAACGGTTCGCCCGCGCCCGGGCCGCCGGGTTCGAGGCGGTGGAGTGCTGGTGGCCGTTCGAGACGCCGGAGCCCTCCGCCGCCCAGGTCGGCGCGTTCGTCCGGGCGCTGGACGACGCGGAGGTGCGGCTGACGGGGATCAACCTGTTCGCCGGGGACATGCCGGGCGGGGAGCGCGGCATCGTGTCGCACCCCGACCGAGCCGATGAGCTTGCGGCGAACCTCGCCGTGGTCCGCACGATCGTCGAGGCGACCGGCTGTGCGTGCGTCAACGCGCTGTACGGGCAGCGCCTGCCGGGCGTCCCGGGCGAGGCCCAGGACGAGGTCGCGACACGCAACCTGCGCCGCGCGGTCGACGCGCTCGGCGAGGTCGGCGCGACCGTGCTGGTCGAGCCCCTGACGCGCGGCGAGAACGGGGACTACCCCGTGCGGACCCTGGACGACGCGCTGGCCGTGGTCGACCGCGTGGGCGACGGCGCCGCCGTCCTCTTCGACGCCTACCACCTGCACAACAACGGCGCGGACGTGGTGGTGGACATCGGTCGCGTGGCCGGCGCCGTCGGCCACGTGCAGGTCGCCGACTCCCCCGGCCGCGGCGAGCCGGGGACGGGGACGATCGACTTCGAGGCCTTCTTCCGCGCGCTCGACGCGACGGGCTACACCGGCTGGGTCGGCTGCGAGTACCGCCCCACGACGGAAACGGAGCAGACCCTCGCCTGGCTCCCCACCCCCTAGACCGTTGAGTGCTGGGTATTCGCCCTTCGACAACGTTTCGCGAGGGCGAATATCCAGCACTCAACGGTGCTCGCGGGGCGGGCGGGTTACGGGAGGGCTGCCGCCTTGGCCTCCAGGACTCCGCGTTCCGCGGCGTTGCCGCAGAGCTCCGCCGCGCGGAGGTACTCGCCACGGGCCTCGGCGGTGCGGCCGAGCCGCGACAGCAGCTCGCCCCGGACGCCGGGCAGGAGGTGCGACCCGGCGAGCACACCCTGGTCGGCCAGGCCGTCCACGACCCGCAGCCCCAGGTCGGGCCCGTGCGCCATCGCGACGGCCACGGCCCGGTTCAGGTCCACCACGGGCGACGGCGCGATACGGCCCAGCGCCTCGTAGAGCACCACGATCCGCTCCCAGTCGGTCTCCGGCACGGAGGCGGCCACCGCGTGACACTCGGCGATCGCCGCCTGCAGCGCGTAGCTGCCCATGCCCGCCGGGCCCACGCCGCGCCGGAGCGCCGCCCGGCCGCGGGTGATCGCCGCGCGGTCCCAGCGACGCCGGTCCTGGTCCTCCAGGAGGATCGGCTCCCCCGAGGGCCCCGTCCGGGCCGGGAACCGGGCAGCGGTCAGCTCCAGCAGCGCGAGCAGGCCGAACGTCTCGGGCTCGGGGGCCAGCCGGGTCAGCACCCGGGTCAGGCGCACGGCCTCGCGCGCCAGGTCGTGCCGGATCCAGTCGTCGCCCGACGTCGCCGACGAGCCCTCCGTGAAGATCACATACAGCACGTTCCGCACCGACGAGAGCCGGGCGACCCGGTCCTCACCGTCGGGCACCTCGAACGGGACCCGCGCCGCCGCGATGGTCTTCTTGGCGCGTGTGATGCGCGCCTGGACCGTCGCGACGGGCACGAGAAAAGCGCGGGCGATCTCCTCGCTGGTCAGACCACCCACGACACGCAGGGTCAGCGCGATCCGCGCCTCCCGGGACAGCACCGGGTGGCACGAGACGAACATGAGGGCGAGCACGTCGTCGTCGATCCGCTCGGGGTCGAGCAGTGCCGGCTCGGCGCCCGGGTCGCCTGCACCGGCGCCGGCCCCGGGCGCCGTCGGGCCGCCCACCACCACCTCGCCCTCGGCCAGGCCGTGCGCGAGCGCGGCATACCGCTCGTCCCGCCCGGCCCGACGCCGGTAGGCGTCGATCGCCCGGCGCCGGGCCGTCGCGATGAGCCACGCCGCGGGGTCGCGCGGCGTGCCGTCGCGGGGCCAGGAGACGAGCGCCGCGGCGAGCGCCTCCTGGGCCACGTCCTCGGCGAGCTCGAAGTCGCGGGTGTAGCGGGTGAGCGCGCCGACGATGCGCGCGGACTCGATCCGCCAGACCGCCTCGACGGCCCGCCGTGCGGCGTCGTCGTCCATCTCCCCGCCCTTCCTGCCGCTGTCCTGCCGGCCCGGCCTCAGAGCTGGCCGGTGGACTCGCGCCAGGCCCGCTCGTTCTGGATGTGCTCGTTGTCCTGCGGGAACTGGTCGAGCTCGGTGACCTTGCGGATCTCCGCCTTGCTGCCGGGCCCGGCGAGCGGTGCGCGCTTGGCCCACTCGACGGCCTCCTCCTTCGAGGCCACGTCGAGGATCCAGAAGCCGTTGAACAGCTCCTTGGTCTCGCCGTAGGGCCCGTCGGTCACGACCGGCGTCTCGGTGGAGTAGTCGACGACGACGGAGTCGGCGGCATCCTCGAGCCCTTCGCCGGCCACGAGCACGCCGGCCTTGATCATCTCCTCGTTGAACGCGCCCATGTCGTTGATGATCTTCTGGAAGTCCATGTTCTGGTAGGCAACCACCGTCTCGTCGGTCGCTCGCATGATCAGCATGTACTTCGCCATGGCTTCTTCTCCTCCGTGGTTTTCCGGTCCCTGGTGGGACCTTCTCATCCACAGGTCGAACAGGAAACAGGTGGATCGACACGACCCGCGAATCTGTTTCGTGGAGCATGCGGACAGGTTCCGCGCGTCACACAGATCCGGCTTGCCAGGCGCGCGGAACGTGCGGAACCCTTGATCCTCATGACGCTCGAATCGATTGACGCGCAGGGGGCCGGCGCCCCTGCCGCCGGCAAGCCCTCCCGGCGCAACCAGAAGCCGACGCCCGCGAGTCCGGGCCCGGTGAAACGGCACACGTCGAGCGACGGCGCCTCCCCGCAGGCCTGGGACGGGCGCAGCAAGTTCCCGCACATCGGCGAGTACGGGTTCCTGTCGGACTGCGAGGCCAACGCGCTGATCGCGCCGTCGGGCAGCGTGGAGTGGATGTGCATCCCCCGCCCCGACTCGCCCAGCATCTTCGCCAAGATCCTCGACCGGGGAGCCGGCCACTTCCGCGTGGGCCCGCACGGCGTCCGCGTGCCCAGCGCGCGCCGCTACCTGCCCGGCACGCTCATCCTCGAGACCACGTGGCAGACGGAGACCGGCTGGCTCGTGGTGCGCGACGCCATGCTGATGGGGCCGTGGCACGACCTGGAGTCGCGGTCCGGGACGCACCGTCGCACCCCCACCGACGACGACGCCGAGCACATCCTGCTGCGCACCATCAAGTGCGTGTCGGGCACGGTCGAGGTCGAGGTCGAGTGCGAGCCGCGCCCCGACTACGCACGGTCCGAGGTGGACTGGGAGTACGAGAACAGCGGCTACTCCGCGGTCGTCGCCAAGATCGGCGATGCCACCCCGGACGTGCACCTGCGGTCCAGCCTGCGGTTCGGGCTGGAGGGCAAGCGGGCGACGGCGCGCACGCGGATGTCGCAGGGCGACGAGCACTTCGTGGCGATGTCCTGGGGCTCGCAGGACCCGCCGACCAGCTACAAGGAAGCCCTCGACGCCATGTGGCGCACCGAGCGGTTCTGGCGCGACTGGATCACGCAGGGCACGTTCCCGGACCACCCGTGGCGCGTCTACCTGCAGCGCTCCGCACTGACCCTGAAGGGGCTGACCTACTCCCCCACGGGCGCGCTGATCGCCGCGGCGACGACGTCGCTGCCCGAGACGCCGGGCGGCGAGCGCAACTGGGACTACCGGTACGCGTGGATCCGCGACTCGACCTTCGCGCTGTGGGGCCTGTACACGCTGGGCCTGGAGCGCGAGGCCAACGACTTCTTCGCCTTCATCCAGGACGTCTGCCGCGACAACCGGCAGCTCCAGATCATGTACGGGGTGGGCGGCGAGGAGACGCTGGAGGAGTTCGAGCTGCCGCACCTGTCCGGCTACGAGGGCGCCCAGCCCGTCCGGATCGGCAATGCCGCGTACGACCAGCGCCAGCACGACGTGTGGGGCGCGGTGCTGGACTCCGTGTGGCTGCACGCGAAGTCGCGCGACCAGCTTCCCGAGTCCCTGTGGCCCATCCTCAAGCGGCAGGTCGAGGAGGCCATGAAGCACTGGCACGAGCCGGACCGGGGCATCTGGGAGGTGCGCGGCGAGCCGCAGCACTTCACCAGCTCCAAGCTCATGTGCTGGGTGGCGATGGACCGCGGCGCCAAGCTCGCCCGGCTGTACGACGAGCCCGACTATGCCAAGGCGTGGCAGAAGATCGCCGACGAGATCGCCGACGACATCTGCACCAAGGGCGTGGACGACCGCGGCGTCTTCACGCAGCGCTACGGCGACCCGGCGCTGGACGCGTCGCTGCTGCTGGTGCCGCTGCTGCGGTTCCTGCCGCCGGACGACGAGCGCGTGCGGGCGACCGTCCTGGCGATCGCGGACGAGCTCACCGAGGACGGCCTGGTGCTGCGGTACCGCACGGACGAGACCGACGACGGCCTGCGCGGCGAGGAGGGCTCCTTCACCATCTGCTCGTTCTGGCTGGTGTCCGCGCTGGTCGAGATCGGCGAGGTGGAGCGCGCCCGGGCGCTGTGCGAGCGGCTGCTCGGCTACGCGTCCTCGCTGGACCTGTACGCCGAGGAGATCGATCCCGGCAGCGGCCGGCACCTGGGCAACTTCCCGCAGGCGTTCACGCACCTGGCCCTGATCAACGCCGTGATGCACGTGATCAAGGCGGAGAGCGGCGAGGCCGAGAAGGGCTACTTCGGGGTGCCCCGCCCGATGTGATCCGTCGTATCCCCCGCTGAGTGCGGGATCTTCGCCCTGGCCGGCCCCGGCCGAGGGCGAAGATCCCGCACTCATCTTGTTTTCGGAGGGTCTTGCGCCGGTTGGCTAATGGGCGTAGCTTTACAGCTATGACAACCAGCCAGAGCAACCAGGTGGCCGCCCTCGCACGGCCCGAGGGCAACATCGCCTACACCGACGAGGGGTCCGGCCCCCTCGTCGTCGCCATGCCCGGCATGGGCGACCTGCGGTCCACCTACGACGACCTCGCGCCCGCGCTCGTCGACGCCGGCTACCGCGTGGTCGTCGCGGACCTGCGCGGCCACGGCGACTCCGACACCACGTTCCGCACGCACGGCGACGACGCCACCGGCACGGACTTCCTCGCCCTCGTCGAGCACCTCGGCGCCGGGCCGGCCGTGCTGCTCGGCAACTCGATGGCGGCGTCCGCCGCCGCCTGGGCGGCCGCCGAGCGTCCTGAGCTCGTGCGCGGGCTCGTGCTGCTCAGCCCGCTCCTGCGCCAGCCGGGCTCCCCGGCGATGCAGCGGACCATGCGGCTCGCCCTCCGCGTGCTCCTCGCCCGGCCCTGGGGCGCCGCGTTCTGGGGCGCCTACTACTCGTCGATCAGCAAGGGCCGCCGCTCGGCCCGGCACGCCGAGCACGTCGCCGCCGTCCGGCAGAGCCTGCGCGAGCCGGGACACCTGCGCTCCTTCCGCGACCTCTCCCTGGCGCTCGACCACTCGGTGGTCGAGGCCCGGCTGTCCGACGTCGCGGCGCCGTCGCTGGCCGTGGTCGGCGCGCTCGACCCCGACTTCGCGGACCCCGCGGCGGAGCTCGCTTGGATCACGGAGACGATCGGGTCGCGCGGCGTCCTGGTCGACGAGGTGGGGCACTACCCGCAGCACCAGGCGCCCGACGTCGTGGTGCCGGCCGTGCTCGACTTCCTCGCCGGGCTCCCGGGCCTGCCGGCCGAGAGCGCGAACGGGGCCGCGGCCGGCGGTGCCGGCGACGTCGCGGACGGCGGCCGGAATGCCTAGGGCGGGCCTGTCGCACGACGCCGTGGTGCGCCTGGCGCTGGAGGTGGTCGACGACGGCGGGGCGCGCGGCTACGCGGACCTGACCCTCGCCAAGGTCGCCGCGAAGGCCGGGGTCGCGGCCCCCAGCCTGTACAAGCACGTCGGATCGCTGGCGGACCTGCGCCGCGAGGTCGCGCTGATCGCCGTCCGGGAGGTCACGGCCGCCGCGACGTCGGCGACCGTCGGCCGGGCCGGGAGCGACGCCCTGCGCGCGCTGGCGACCTCGTGGCGCACCTACGCGCACGCCCACCCCGGCAGGTACGGGGCCACCCAGGTCGGTCCCGACCCGGAGGACCCGGCCGACGCGGGCCTGCGCGAGGCGGCCGCCGAGAGCGTCCAGGTGATCGGCGCCGTGCTGCACGGCTTCGGCCTGCCCGACGAGCGCCTGATCGATGCCATCCGCGCGGTCCGGGCCGGCTTCCACGGCTTCGTCGTGCTGGAGCTCGGGGGCGGCTTCCGGATGCGGGAGGACGTCGACCAGAGCTTCGCCGTGCTGCTCGACATGCTCGTCGCGGGGGTCACCGCACTCGCCGCTCGGGACACCGCGCCTGCCGCACCCGACACCGTGCTCGACCACCACACCGCTGGGAGCCACCGATGACCACCGCTCAGGGCACCACCGCTCGCTCTTCCGGCACGGGCCGCACCGCGCACCCGGCTGCCGGGCGCTCGACCACCGCGCGCTGGACCACCGTCGCCTTCGTGGCGGCGGGGCTCGCCTTTCTGCTCTTCCCCGTGCTGCGCCCCTGGCCGGACGAGACCGTGGCGAACGCCGACCTGGCCACCGCGTTCGCCTCCGACCGCTGGGTCGTGGCGCACCTCTGCGGCATCCTCGGCCTGGGCCTGATGGCGCCCGCGCTGCTCGGCCTGCGGACGGTCCTCGTCGGTGCGGGTCCTGGCGCTGGTGCCCGTGCCGGGGACGGGCGCGGCGCGGGCGTCCGGAGCGTGACCTGGGCGCTGATCACCGCCTGGGCCGGAGCCGGGTTCGCCGCGCTCTACTTCGGGGCCGAGATCTTCGGTATCCGCACCCTCGCCGAGGCGGCGCTGCGCGACGGCCACCTCGGTCTGCTCGCCGAGGTCGAGGTGCTGCGCATGCAGCCGTGGGCCGTGACGGCGTTCGGCACCGGGCTGATCCTGCTCGCGGCGTCCGGGGTGCTCGTCGCCGTCGCGCTGTGGCGTTCGGGTGCGCGGGGCACGGGTGCGCACCCGCGGTGGATCGGGCTGCCGCTCGCGCTCGGCCTGGTGCTGGTGCTCCCGCAGTTCTTCGGCGGCCCGGAGCTGCGGATCACGCACGGCTCTCTCGTCGCGACGGGTTGCCTGCTGGTCGCCGGTGCGGTGTGGAGCCGCCGGACGCCGGCGCCGACCCCCTAGCTGTGGAAACCGCTGTGGACAGCCGGCGGGCACGACGGCAGCCGGACACGACAGAGGCGTGAACCCCGGACGGGGTTCACGCCTCTGTCATGCCTGCACCGACCGCGTCAGCGGCCGGAGGAGCGTCAGTCGCTGCTGTTGAAGATCGCGAGCAGACGCAGGAACTCCAGGTACAGCCAGATCAGCGTCACCAGCAGACCGAAGGCCGCGGCCCACGCCATCTTGGCCGGGGCGCCCGCCTCGACACCACGCTTGATGGAGTCGAAGTCGACGATCAGCGACGCGGCGGCGAGACCGACGGCCACCAGGCCGATGACGATGCCCCACACGCCACCACGCATGCCCCACCCGCTGAGCACGCCGGTCCACACCAGGACCAGGTTGATCAGCGAGAAGGCCGCGTAGCCGACCATCGCGATGATCAGCCAGCGCGTGAACTTGGGGGTGACCCGCACCTTGCCCGACTTGAACAGGAAGAGCGCGCCGGCGAAGGTCGCGACCGTCGCGAGCACCGCCTGCAGGACGATCCCGCTGAACTGGGCCTCGTAGAACGCCGAGATGCCACCGAGGAACATGCCCTGGGCGACGGTGTACAGGATGATCAGCACGGGGCTCGGGTTGCGCTTGAACGCGTTGACCAGGCCCAGCACAAGACCCGCGATCATGCCGAAGACCCACAGGCCCGGCGCGAGCGTCCACGTCGCCGCGCCCACCACGACCAGGAGGGCGAGCAGCCCACCGGTCTTGATGATCACGTCGTCGTAGGTCAGTCGCTTGGTGTCCGCCGTGGTGGCGGACGGCGACTGGTACATCGCGTCGAGCTGCGACGCGTCCATCGCCTGCTGTCCCGCGGCGCCGTACTGGCCGTACTGGCCGTACTGGCCAGGCTGCGGCGGAGTGCCGTATGCGGGAGTCTGGTTGGGGTAGGTGGCGGTGCCGCCGCGGCGTGCACCGGCAGCGCCGGTGCGACGGGGCTCACCGAAGACGTCGCTTCTAGAAAAGACGGGGTTGCTCATCTGCTCCTCCTGGTCTGTCTGACCATCCTAGGGAACGCCGCAGACACTCCAGGAGTTCCCAGGTCATACCAACGGATGAAGTAGGTCCGACCACAGGATGATCAGGGCCGGTATTGGGTGCGCCGGCCATGTCCCCTACCTACTCTCGTAGTTACGAGTCTCCTGGAAGGGCAAGTGATGATCGAGGCCAGAGGCCTGTTGAAGAGGTACGGCGCCAAGACCGCCGTGAACGACGTCACGTTCACCGTCCAGCCGGGCCAGGTGACGGGCTTCCTCGGCCCCAACGGCGCCGGCAAGTCGACGACCATGCGCATGATCGTGGGCCTCGACCGGCCCACGGCCGGCTCGGTCACGGTGAACGGCAAGCCGTACACGGCGCACCGCCGTCCGCTGGCCGAGGTCGGCGCCCTGCTCGACGCGAAGGCCGTGCACACCGGCCGCACCGCACGCAACCACCTGCTCGCCATGGCCGCCACGCACGGCATCGCCACCAAGCGTGTCGACGAGGTGATCGAGCTCACCGGTCTCCAGTCCGTCGCGAGCAAGCGTGTGGGCGGCTTCTCGCTCGGCATGGGCCAGCGCCTCGGTATCGCAGCGGCCCTGCTCGGCGACCCGCGCACCCTGATCCTGGACGAGCCCGTCAACGGCCTCGACCCGGAGGGCGTGCTCTGGGTCCGCAACATCGCGAAGTACCTGGCGTCCGAGGGCCGTACGGTCTTCCTGTCCAGCCACCTCATGAGCGAGGTCGCCCTCACCGCCGACCACGTGATCGTGATCGGCAAGGGCCGCATCCTCGCCGACTCGCCGGTCGCGGAGTTCGTGGACGGCGCCGCCCGCAAGGTCGTGCGCGTCCGGTCGCCGCAGGCCACGGAGCTCGCCGACCTCCTGAAGGCCAAGAACGCCGAGGTCGAGGACGTCGAGCCCGGCCTGCTGGAGGTCCGCGGAGCCGAGGCGTCCGCCGTCGGCGAGCTGGCCGCCACCTCACGGATCGTGCTGCACGAGCTCACGCCCGTCGCGTCCACGCTCGAGGAGGCGTACATGTCGCTCACCGCCGACTCGGTGGAGTACCAGTCCGAGGACCTCGCCGCCGTCGCGGCCGCGACGTCCCACCACGAGGGGAGCAAGGCATGAGCGCGACGGTCACCGCCCCGGCAGGCGGAGCGGCGTCGGGCCCGACGACGGAGCACACCCCGGTGCACAACGTCACCTTCTGGCGTGTGCTGCGCTCGGAGTGGATCAAGCTGTGGACGCTGCGCTCGACGTGGTGGACGCTCGCGGCGACCGTCGTGGTGATGGTCGGTTTCGCGCTGCTGCTGGCGTTCATCGTGCAGCTCGTCGGGAACGAGATGGAGGGTGCCTCGCCCGAGGACCAGGCCGCGATGGGCGGCGTGCTCGGCGGGACCACCGTGGTGGCCGCGGGGTTCGAGATGGCGGCCCTTGTGGTCGCGGTGCTCGGCGCCCTGATGATCACCGGTGAGTACTCCACCGGCATGATCCGGTCCACGTTCGCGGCGGTGCCCGGACGCCTCCCGGCGTTCTTCGGCAAGGCCGTGGTGCTCGTGCTCGTGACCGCGGTGCTCACCGTCGTGTCGCTCGCGCTGAGCTGGCTGGTCACCTACCCGCTGCTGAACGCCAACGACGCGACCGTGGACTTCGGGGACAGCGACCAGATACGCGCCCTGCTGGGCACGGTGCTGTACGTGACGCTCGTGGCGCTGTTCGCCCTGGGCCTCGGTGCCCTGCTGCGACACACGGCGGGCGCGATCTTCACCGTGGTGGCGATCTTCCTCGTGATCCCCACGATCTTCCAGATCGCGACCCTCGCGGCCGCCCAGCTGGAGTGGGTCGGCGTGGTGAACAAGCTGCTGCCGAGCGTGGCGGGAGCGCAGATCACGCCGAACGCAGGCGCGTTCCCTGACGTGCTCGACCCATGGGTGGGGATCAGCGTGCTCGCCGGATACACCCTGCTCGTGCTGGTCGGCGCGTCGGCGCGGCTCAAGCTGCAGGACGCGTAGCGTCCTCGGCCCGCGGGCCTTCCCTGGCGGGAGAACGGGTGCTCCCCGAGTCGTGCAGCTCCGAGTAGACACTGTCTGCCGGCGGCAACACGCCTCGGGGAGTACGTGTTTCCGGGACCGCTCACCGCGCCGCCGGAGCCGCCGCGCCGTCAGTCCATCGGGTCGAGCGGGTGCGGCCAGATCGGGGGCGGACTCTGTTGCCGGCGCTCCGGCTGCGGTTCCGGGTCCTGACGGCGCTGGGGCAGCTCGGCGTGCGACGCCGGCTGCCGCTGCGGGGCGTACGGCTGCTGCGGGTTGTTCGGCGCACGCTGCTCCGGCACGAACTGCGGTACGTACTGCGACGCCGGCTGCTGTGGGCCGGGCCGTTGCGGCACGGGCTGCTGCGGCACGGGCTGCTGCGGTGCCGCTTGCGGCGCTGGCTGCTGCGGCGCATACGGCGAGTCCTGTCGTGACGCCGCCTGCTGCGGTGCGTACGGCGAACTCTGCTGCGGCACTGGTTGCCGCGGCGCGTGGTGCGGCTCCTGCGGCGCGAACTGCTGGGCGGCGCCCTGCTGCGGCGCACGCTGCTGCGGCGCGAACTGCGGCGGAACCGGCTGCTGGGCGGCCGGCCGTCGGGGCGTCTGCGGCGAGGAAGCCGGAGGCTGTTGCGGCGAGGCCGCCGTCGGGAACGGTGCAGCCTGGTCCGGCCAGGCCTGCGGCGCCTGCGGCTGCCGGGCGTAACGGTCGGCTCCCCCGTGGCGGGGCCCCTCGTAGTGCGCCGCACGCTGGGTCGCGGGCGGAGGCGAAGACGTCTCCCCGACCGGGGGCCAGCCCTGCCCCGCCGCACCGCCGGGCACGGCTCCGCCCGCCGCACCGCCTGGCACCGGCCGCGCTCCGGCCGGCCGTCCGACGGCCCGGAGCGCCCCCGTCGCCACGCTGACCAGCGCACCCGTCAGCGGACGGCGGACCCGGCCGGCGGCCTCGTCCGCCGCCCGGCGACGCTCCGCCCGGCGCTCGAAGAGCGTGTAGATCACGGGCACCACGTACAGCGTCAGCAGTGTCGAGGACACCAGGCCGCCGATCACGACCAGCGCGAGCGGCTGCGAGATGAACGCGCCCCCGCCGGTCACGCCGATCCCCATGGGGGTGAGCGCGAAGACCGTGGCCAGGGCCGTCATGACGATCGGCCGCAGCCGCTTGCGAGCGCCCTCGCGCACGGCCTCGTCGAGCCCCATGCCGTGCACGCGGTACTGGTTGATGAGGTCGATGAGCACGATCGCGTTCGACACCACGATGCCCACCAGCAGCAGCGTGCCGATCAGGGCGGGCACCCCCAGCGGGGTGTTCGTCGCCACCAGCGCGACCAGGGCGCCCACCGCGGCGAACGGGACGGACACCAGCAGGATGAACGGCTGCGCCAGGCTCCGGAACGTCGCGACCATGACCACGAACACGAGGGCGATCGCCGCCACCAGCGCCAGGCCCAGGTCGCTGAAGGCCTCGGCCTGGTCGGCGGCCGCGCCGCCTACCGACACCGTGGCCCCGGCCGGCAGGTCGATCGCCGCGATCTCGGCGTCGACCTCGTCCGTGACCGCCCCGAGGTCGTCACCGGCGGGCGTCACGGAGACGGTGGCCGACCGCTCGCCGTCGATCCGCGTGATCGACGTCGGCGAGCTGGCGATCTTCACCTGTGCCACGTCGCTCAGCGGGACAGCGCCGGCCGCGGTCGGGACGGGGATCTCGCCGATCTCGGCCATCGTCGTCGGGACGGCGCCGGCGGAGAGCGTGACGCCCACCGGCCCCTCCGCGGTCTGCAGCTCGCCGACGTCCCGCGCGCCTGTCATCGCCGCCGACGCGATCCCGGAGACCTGCGTCTCGGTGAGCCCGAACTGCGCCGCGGCCTTGCGGTCGACGGTCACCTCGACGATCTCCTGGGCGGCAGCCAGGTCGTTGGCGACCTCGGCCGAACCCTTCAGGGCGCCCATCGCCTCCTGGAGCTGGTTCGTGGCCGCCGTCAGCGTCTCGACGTCGCGGGCGCGGACGAGGAGGTCGATCGAGGACGTGCCCACGGAGTCGCCGGCGGACACGGAGACCTCCGTCGCGGGCGCCTCGGTCAGGTCGACGACGGCGGCGCGGATGTCCGCGGCGGCCTGCTCGCCGTCGGCGTCCTCGTCGAGAGTGATCGCGAAGCTGGCCTTGAGCCCGGCGCTCGCGCCACCGAAGGCCGCCATCGACATGTCGCCGCCGCTGCCGACCGTGGCCTGCACGCTGTCGACGGCGTCCACGCCCGCCAGCGCGGCCTCCACCTGCTGCGCCGCCTCGTCCTGGCCCTTGAGCGAGGTGCCGGGCGCGTAGTGCTGCGTGACGGTCACGGTGTCCTGACCGCTGTCGCCGAGAAAGCTGGTCTCCATGTTCGGGACCAGGGCGGCCGTGCCGCCGAGGATCGCCACGGCCACGCCGATGGTGACGGCGGGCAGCCGCAGCGCGCCGTTCAGGGTCGGCACGTAGATACGCTGCCAGACCCCTCGGCTCTCCTTCTCCTCGGCGGCCTCGCGGTCGACCGCCCCGCCGCGCCGGGCCTTCCTCGGCGGCCGGATGAACCAGTAGGCCAGCACCGGCACGATCGTCAGGGCCACGACGAGCGAGGCCAGCATCGCGATGGAGACGGTCAGCGCGAACGGCCGGAACAGCTCGCCCACCATGCCGCCCACCAGCGCGATCGGCAGGAACACGGCGACGGTGCAGATCGTGGAGGCGGCGATGGCCCCGCCGACCTCGCGCACCGCCGCGAGGATCGCCGGCCCGCGCTCCTCGCCGTACGACATGTGCCGCTTGATGTTCTCGATGACCACGATCGCGTCGTCGACCACGCGGCCGATCGAGATGGTGAGCGCGCCGAGCGTGAGGATGTTCAGCGTGTAGCCGCCCGCGTCCATCGCGATGAACGTCACCGCGAGCGACAGCGGGATGGAGATCGCGGACACGAGTGTCGACCGCATCGACATCAGGAAGACCAGGATGACGAGCACCGCGAACAGCAGGCCGAGGCCGCCCTCGGTGGCCAGACCGTGGATCGAGTCCTCGATGAACGGGGCCTGGTCGAAGACGACCGCCGTCGCGATGGCGCGTTCGGTCAGCGTGTCCGCGACCTCGGGCTCCGCGAGCGCGTCCTCGATCGCGTGGGACACCTCGACGGTGTTGGCCTCCGGCGTCTTGGTGATGGCCAGGCCGAGGGACGGCGAGCCGTCGAGCCGGGAGTAGGACGTCGCCTCGACCGGCTTGAGCTCCACGGAAGCGACCTGGCCCAGCTCCACCGGTGCGGCCGGCTCGGTCGGCAGACCGCCGGCGGCCGGGTCCTGCGTCGTCGCGCCCCCGGCCGCTCCGGTACCCCCGGTCGCGGTGCCGCCGGCCGCCGCGCCTCCGGGCAGCACGGGAAGCTGCTTGAGCTGGTCGACCATGTCGACCGGCTTGCCGAGCTGGACCGACCACGCACGGCCGCCCTCGGTGATCTCCCCCGCCGGGATGACCACGCCGTTGTCCTGCAGCACGGTGGTCAGGTCCTCGGTCGTGAGGCCGGCCGCGGCGAGCTTGTCCTGGTCCGGCAGGATGCGGACCTCGGTCTCGCTCTGCCCGGTCACGGCAACGGAGCGGACGCCGTCGACCTCCTTGAGCGCCGGCACCACGACGTCCTCGACGGTTCCGGCGAGGGCGTTGGGGCTCTTGTCGCCCGACACCGCCATCTGGACCACGGGCACGTCGTCGACGGAGCCGGTCGTGACCTGCGGCTCGACGTCCTCGGGCAGGACCTGCTGCACCCCGGCGACGGCGGTCTGGAGGCGCTGGGTGGCCGACTCCATGTCGGTGCCGTAGGTGAACTCGACCGTCGTCAGGGAGATGCCCGTGGACGCCGTCGAACGTACCGACGCGACCCCGTCGACCGAGGCGATGGCCTCTTCGATCACGTCGGTGACCTGCTCCTCCACGACCTCGGGCGAGGAGCCCTGGTACTGCGCGCTCACGATGCCGGTCGGGAGCTGGAGCGACGGGATGAGCTCCTGCTTCAGGGAGGTCATGCTCAGCACCCCGAACACCGCTATCGCGATCGTCACCAGTGCTACGACGGCTCGGTTCGCGAGGGACAGCCGGGCGAGACGGAACACGAGGACTCCACGGTGCGGGCGAGGATCGGGCATACGGCGCGACGCCGCCGTCGTGACCTGGCGGGACCAACGGGGTGAAATCAGACCGAAGTCACAGAGTAGGGCAGTACGCCACACCGCCTGCAAGCCGTCGGGGACATTGACAGGCGCTCGAATTCCGTCCCGTACCGCGTGCCCTGGCCCGTCCGCACGACGGGTCAGGGCTCCACGTCACAGCTCGGACATGGCCTCCTCGGGCGTGTGCTCGGCCACCTTGGCCGCCCTGTTCCAGCGCTGCCAGAGCACGCGCTCCCCGATCGGCCGGGCCATGAGGTGCGCCGTCACCAGGAAGACGACCACGCCGACGAACAGCACCGCCGACGCCACCCAGAACGGCGACGCGGGGCTGACGCCCTCGGCGAGCAGGCCGGCCACGACCGGGGCGGGAGCCGCGAAGCCCCAGCGGACGAGGTTGAACGCGCCGGTCGTGACGCGGCGGTCCGGGTCGCCGAGCGCGAGCGACAGGTCGGTGAGGTTCGCGTTGGCGATACCCATGAACACACCGGCCACGATGGTCACGACGATGGAGCCCGCCGTGCCGACGCCGATCGCGAGCGGCGCCACGCACACCAGCACGCCCGCGACGGCGACGCCGAGCGTCTGCACGAACCCGATCCGGTGCGCGAGCCTGTGGCCCACCGCGAGGATGCCGACGGCCACGCCGATGCCCCAGGCGGTGAACACCAGGCCGAGCGGCACGACGTCGAGGCCGAGGAACACCGGCACGTAGCCGAGCACCACGAAGAACACGAAGTTGTAGGCGGCCGTCACGACCGCGAGTGCCAGGAAGCCCGGCTTGCGGAACAGGCCGAAGACCTGTCCGAGCTTGAGCGGCGCGGGCTTCTCGGCCGGGTCCTTGAGCCGGGTGGCGGAGACCAGCAGGGCGACGACCATGAGCAGGCCGCAGACGAAGAACGGCACCCGCCAGCTGATGTGCCCGAGCAGCCCGCCGATCAGCGGCCCGACGGCGAAGCCGAGCCCCACGCAGGTCTCGAACAGGCCGACCACCCACTCGCGGTCCTTGGCGAGGGCGACGAGCAGCACCATGGCGGTGGCGAAGAACATCGCGTTGCCGAGGCCCCACACGCCGCGGAGCACCGCGAGCTGGACGATGTTTCCGCTCAGCGCGGCCAGCACGGCGGCGATGGCGACGAGCGTGACGCCGGTCGCCAGGATCTTCTTGTACCCGAACTTCCCCGTGGCCATCACGGCGGGGATCATGCCGATGGCCATGACCGCGATGTACGCGGTGAACAGGAGCTCGATCTCCCAGGTGGTGGCGCCGATCTCCGCACCGATGACGGGCAGGATCGGGTCGACGACGGCGATGCCGGCGATCGCGAAGAACGCGGTGAGCGCGGTGGCGTAGATGGCTGTCTTGTTCGGTTCGTTGCGCGCGCTGGCCACGCGGCCTCCTCAGGATTTATCTGTATCACACAGGTATATGCCTGTAGGCTACACCTATGTCGAGGGAGACGGAAGAGAACGCCGGTGACGACCACCCCGGCGAGGCCCCGCTGTCGCGCGTCGAGCTCCAGCTCGCGCTCCTGCTGCGCCGGGCGGAACGTACGGGCGCCGTCCGCGCCGGCCACACCCCCGCGCTGGAACGGTCGGGCTACCTGCTGCTCCAGGTCCTCAACGCCGAGGGCCCGCTCGGCATCAACGCGCTCGCCGCGCGCCAGGGCCTCGACGCCTCGACCGTGACCCGCCAGGTGGTCAGCCTGGAGAAGGCCGGGTTCGCGCAGCGCAGCCGGGACCCGCTCGACGGGCGGGCGGTCCGGGTGGAGGCGACGGAGTCCGGCAAGGCCCAGCTGGAGCGCGAGCGCGCCCGGCGCAGCGCGATGTACGACCAGATCCTCACCGACTGGTCCCCCTTCGAGCGGTCCCTGCTCGCCGAGCTGCTGGAGCGCCTGAACCACGACCTGGACGCGTTCCGGCGCGACCCGGAGGAGTGAGGCACCACTTCCAAAGAACTGGTTGCAAAGGAAGCCTTGCAAAGGTGTGTTGGCATGCGTAGGGTGGGTCGCACGAGCTACCCCACACCGAGCCAGGAGCAGCCACGATGAGCACCTTCGCCCCCACCGCCCTCCCGCAGGTCCGCCACCTCCTCGCACCGCGTACGCTCGCGACGGCGACCCCGGGCCGCCGTCCCGAAGCCCCCGCCATCGCCCGCGAGGCGCAGCGCAGGGAGGCCGAGCGCGTCGCCCGCCAGCAGGCCCAGGCCGAGCGCGCCCGTGACAACGCGGCGGCGCGCCACCCGCTCGCGCTGCGCTGAACTCGGCACGCAGTGGGTAACGTCCTGCCTATGGCGACTGCGCGTGAGGACTCCCCGGGGCACGAGGCGGACCGGGGCGGTGCTTCCCCGGCGTCACCCGCGGCCGGCTCCTCCGCTGCCGGCTCCGCCCCGACGCCCGAGGCCGCCGGCCCACCGGCGGAGCTGGGCCCGGCGGCGCTGCGCGCGCTCTCGCACCCGCTCCGCATCCGCATCCTCGACCTGCTGCCGAGCCACGGTCCGCTCACCGCCAGCAAGCTCGGCGAGATCGTCGGCGAGTCCAGCGGCTCGACGAGCTACCACTTGCGCCAGCTCGCCAAGCACGGCCTCGTCCGTGAGGTCGAGGGCAGGGGCACCGCACGGGAACGCTGGTGGGAACGCACCCCCGGTGGGTTCAGCATCTCCACGCTGGGCAAGGACTCCCCCGCCGCCCGGCAGACCGCCGAGGCCGTCAACATCGAGTTCCTCCGCCTGCGCCACGAACGGGTGATGGCCTTCGTCCGCGCGGGGCAGGGGGCCGACGAGGAGACCCTGAAGGCCTGGGACGGGACGACGACGTTCTTCGCCTCCAACAAGTGGGCCACGCCCGAGCAGATGCGGGCGATCGTGGTGGCGTGGGAGCAGTTCACGGCCGAGCACATCGACCCGCTCAGCGGGCAGGAGGACGTGCCCGGGGCCATCCCGTTCGAGGTGCACTTCGATGCGTTCCCGACGATCGACCCGGCGGGCAACCCGCTCTGATCAGTCGCGACTCGTCGGGCCTCTGCCATGAGCAGATCTGCGGCGGGCAGAGACGGCTGTCCGGGTGGCCCCGGTCGGACGATCGTGGAGACATGACCGAGACCATCCAGACCCAGCCCCTCGACGACCATCTCGCCACGCGGCTGCTGCACCAGCGGATCGTGCTGATCGGCAGCGAGATCGACGACGCCGTCGCCAACCGCGTGACCTCGCAGCTCCTGCTGCTCTCGGCGGAGGACCCGGCCGCCGACATCAGCCTCTACATCAACTCCCCCGGCGGCTCCATCAGCGCGGGCCTCGCCGTCCACGACACGATGAAGCTGCTGCCGAACGCGGTCTCCACCGTGGCCGTCGGGTTCGCGGGCAGCATGGGGCAGTTCCTGCTCGCCGCCGGCACGGCCGGCAAGCGGTACGCGCTGCCGCACGCGCGGATCATGATGCACCAGCCCGCGGGCGGGGTGGGCGGCACGACGACGGACGTGGTGATCCAGGCCGAGAACATCCGGCACGTCAAGGACGTCGTGACGCGGCTGCAGGCCGAGCACACCGGACAGACGGTGGAGACGATCGCGGCGGACTCCGAGCGCGACCGCTGGTTCACCGCGGAGCAGGCACTGGCCTACGGCATGATCGACAAGGTCGTGGACCGGGTCAACGACGTGCGCCCGGGTGGCAAGCGGCGCGCGGGGCTCTGACGCCGCCCGGTCTCCGGCGGCTCACGCCGCCAGCAGCACGGCGTCCCCTCGTCGCCCGACGGCGGAGCTGCCGGCCGGCGCCGCCTGAGGGGCCTGCAACGGGTGCCGCGAGGAGGAGAAGCCGGCCGAACGGCGGGCCGCGGACGACAGGACGCGGATCCGTCGGCCCTCCTCCTGCGCGGCGAGGGCGATCGCGAGATCGGCCCACGCGCGCTCCACCAGGTCGACGAGCCGCATGCCGAGCGCCTCGCACACCGCGGCGAGCACCTCGGAGGACGCCTCCTTGCGCCCCCGTTCCACCTCCGAGAGGTAGGCGGTCGAGACCCGGGCGTCCGTGGCGACGTCGGCCAGGGTGCGGCGCTGCTCCCGGCGCGCGCGCCGCAGGATGCCGCCCACGAGGTCGCGCAGCAGCGGTTCGCGCGTGTGCTCCAGGGTGCCGGACCTCGCGCCCGGCGCGCCGTCGCTGGTGGTACCGGGCCCAGCGGGGCCCGCAGTAGCTGTCGAGATCATCGCCATGTGCCCACTCCCGCCGTTGGTACCCGTCACGGTACCCAACCCCACTGACATGCCGGGTCGTTCCGCTGTCTGCTGCTGGCGTAACGGCGTGACCCCGAACCCGGGTGCGTGTCAGTGGCTCCTGGCACCATGGGACCACCGACCAGGAGAGGACAGTGGTGTTCGGATCTATCGAGGTGCGCGGAGCCCGCGAGAACAACCTGCAGGGCGTTTCGATCGACATCCCCAAGCGCAAGCTCACGGTGTTCACCGGGGTCTCCGGGTCGGGCAAGAGCTCGCTGGTGTTCGGCACCGTCGCCGCGGAGTCACGCCGGCTGATCGACGAGACGTACTCGGCGTTCCTCCAGGGCTTCATGCCCTCACGCCCGCGGCCCGACGTCGACACGCTGTCGAACCTGTCGGCGGCCATCGTCGTGGACCAGGAGCCGATGGGCGCCAACGCGCGCTCGACGGTCGGCACGGCCACCGACGCGTACACGATGCTGCGCGTCATCTGGTCGCGGCTCGGTGAGCCCTACGTCGGCGGCTCCAACCTCTTCTCCTTCAACGACCCCCAGGGCATGTGCGCCAACTGCGAGGGCCTGGGCCGCGTCTCCGCGATCGACACGGAAGCCCTGGTGGACCGCAGCAAGTCGCTGAAGGAGGGGGCCATCACGTTCCCCAACTTCGGGGTCGGCACCTGGTACTGGAAGGTCTACGCCGACTCCGGCCTGTTCGACGTCGACAAGCCCCTGAAGGACTACACCGACACCGAGTGGCACGACCTGATGCACGGCGACGAGCGAAAAATCGTCTCGGGCGGCATCAACGTGACGTACGAGTCGCTGGTCCCGAAGATCACGCGGCTCTACCTGGTCAAGGACGTCGAGTCGATGAAGGGCGCCATGCGGGCGGCCGTCGACCGGCTCGCCACCTTCACGCCGTGCCCCGAGTGCGGCGGCACCCGCCTCAACGACCGGGCGCGGTCGTCGCTCGTCAAGGGCAAGCACATCGGCGAGGCCGCCGCCATGCAGCTCACCGACCTGGCCGAGCTGGTCCGCGACCTCGCGGACCCGCAGGTCCAGCCCATCCTGGACGGGCTCAACGACCTGCTCGCCACCTTCGAGCAGATCGGGCTCGGGTACCTGTCGCTGGACCGGGAGTCGTCGTCGCTCTCCGGCGGGGAGGCGCAGCGGACCAAGATGGTGCGGCACATGGGCTCGGCCCTGACGGACCTGACCTACGTGTTCGACGAACCGACCATCGGGCTGCACCCGCACGACGTGCGGCAGATGAACGCCCTGCTCCAGCGCCTGCGGGACAAGGGCAACACGGTGCTCGTCGTGGAGCACAAGCCCGAGGTCATGGCGGCGGCCGACCACCTCGTCGACATGGGCCCGGGCGCCGGCACCCACGGCGGCACGGTGGTCTACCAGGGCGACATCGCGGGACTGCGCACTTCCGGGACCGCGACCGGCAAGCACCTGGACCAGGGTGTGACGCTCCGGTCCACGCCCCGCACCCCCACCGGCTTCCTCCGGATCGAGCACGCGAACCTGCACAACCTCCAGGACGTGTCGGTGGACGTGCCGCTCGGCGTCCTGGTGGCGGTGACGGGCGTGGCCGGCTCCGGCAAGAGCTCGCTCATCCACGGCTGCCTGCCGCGCGACGGCGTCACCTTCGTCGACCAGACGGTGATCCGCGGGTCGCGACGGTCCAACCCCGCGACCTACACCGGGATCCTCGAGCCCATCCGCAAGCAGTACGCCCGCGCGAACGGGGTCAAGCCCGCGCTGTTCAGCGCCAACTCGGCGGGCGCGTGCCCGGAGTGCAAGGGCGTCGGCCTCATCTACACCGACCTCGCCTTCATGGCGGGCGTCGCCAGCGTGTGCGAGGCGTGCGGCGGCAAGCGGTTCACCGACGAGGTGCTGGGCTACACGCTGCGCGGCAAGAACATCGCCGACGCGCTCGCCATGTCCGTCGAGGAGGCCCTGGACTTCTTCACCGAGAAGACGGTGCTCCCGATGCTCTCCCGCCTGTCCGACGTCGGGCTGGACTACATCTCCCTCGGCCAGCACCTCAACACCCTGTCGGGCGGCGAACGGCAGCGCCTCAAGCTGGCGATCGAGATGGGCGGCGACACCCCGACGTTCGTGCTCGACGAGCCCACCGCCGGCCTGCACATGCAGGACGTCGACAACCTGGGCGGCCTGCTCGACCGCCTCGTCGACTCCGGTCGGTCCGTGATCGTCGTGGAGCACAACCTGTCGGTCGTCGCGCGGGCCGACTGGGTGATCGACATGGGCCCGGGTGGCGGGCACGACGGCGGTCGCGTCGTCTTCGAGGGAACGCCCGCCGACCTGGCGCGCCAGGAGGCGTCGCTGACGGGCCGCCACCTCGCCGAGCTCCTCGCCGGCACAGCCTGAGGCCAGCACCGGCACCTCCTGAGGCCACCATCGTGCCCCCACCCGGGTTCGAACCGGGACTGGGCCGGGTTTAAGCCGGCTGCCTCTGCCAGTTGGGCTATGGGGGCGCACCCCAGAGACTACCGAGCGGCACCCGACGACGGAGCCCCCGGCTCCGACCTGTCAGAACCTCGCGGACCTGTCAGACGCACAGGTCACCGAAGTGACCTGTGCGTCTGACAGCTCGACGGGAGCTTCCGACGGCCCGGAGCCGGGGGCTCGGTGCCTGCCCTGGGTGCGGGGTCTTCAGGCCTTCGAGCCCGACTCCGCGCGCGCGGCGGACGACTCGGCCGTCTGCTCGACCTTCTCGCCCACGGGCTTCGGCGGCACCGACGCGTTGCGGAACTCCTGCCGCGGGTCGTGCAGCGAACCGAGCGAGACGAGCTCGCGGCCCATCAGGAACTGGCCGATCCAGCCGACCAGGATGCGCGCCTTGCGGTTGCCGGTCGGCATCGCCATGACGTGGTAGCCGCGGTGCGCGACCCAGGCGAGGAACCCGCGCAGCTTGATGAAGCCGAACAGCTCGGCGACACCCTTGTAGAGACCCAGCGACGCGACCACACCGACGTTCTTGTGGTTGTACTCGACGGCGGGCTTGTCCTTGTAGAGCGCCACGATGTTGTCGGCCAGGCGCACGGCCTCGCGGATCGCGTGCTGCGCGTTCGGCGGGCAGAACTTGCCCGGGTTGAGCACGTCCGGCACGGCGGCGCAGTCGCCCGCGGCCCAGGCGCCGTCCACGATCTCGCCGTCCTCCGTGGCCACCTGCAGCGTGGGGAGCACGATGACGCGGCCCAGCTTGTCGAACGGGAGGTCCGAGGCCTCCTTGATGACCGGGTTCGCCTTGACGCCCGCGGTCCACACGATGGTCTCGGTGTCGAACTCGACGCCGGTCGAGGTCACGACGTGCCCGTCCACGCAGGACGAGAGGAACGTGTTGAGGTGGAACTCGATGCCGCGCTTCTTCAGCTCGGCGAGGGCGTACTCGCCCATCGGCTCCGTGACCTCGGGCAGGATGCGCCCGGCACCCTCGATCATGACGAACCGCAGGTCGGACGGCTCGATGGTGTTGTACTGCCGCGTCGCGTAGCGCGCCATGTCCTCGATCTCGGCGAGCGCCTCGATGCCGGCGAACCCGCCGCCCACGAACGTGAACGTGAGCATGCGCTTGCGCAGGTCGGCGTCCCACGTCGAGGACGCGACGTCCATGCGGTTGATGACGTGGTTGCGGACCGCGATGGCCTCCTCCACGTTCTTGAACCCGATCGCGGCCTCCGCGAGACCCGGGATGGGCAGCGTGCGGGAGACCGAGCCGAGGCCGACGACCAGCTGGTCGTAGGTCACCTCGTACTCGTCGCCCTCCTCGGGCTGGATCTTCACGGCCTTGCGCCCGTGCTCGATCGTGGTGACCTTGCCCTGTAGCACGTCGATGCCCTTGAGGGCCTTCCGGTGCGGCGCGACGACGTCGCGGGCATCGATGGAGCCCGCACCCGCCTCGGGCAGGAAGGGTGCGTACGTCATGTACGGGCGCGGGTCGACGACGACGATGGCCGCCTCCCGCTTCTTCAGCTTCTTTCGCAGGCGGCGCGCCACGTAGAGGCCGACGGACCCGCCGCCGAGCACCACGATGCGCGGCACCTTCCGCGCGCGCGGCGTCACCGGGTCGGAAGCATGGCTGACCGAGGTCAGGTCGTTCTGAGGCATGATTCCCAGGGTACCGCGCCCTAAGCGTGTTTCTTCACATGGCAAAGAGCGGCGGGTGCGTGACGCCCACCACGCCGCTTCGCTGCGTATCGTGCCCGGTCAACGGACCACCTGGGACGGGAGTTCCCGACCGACGGAAATCCGCCGGTGCGGAATGTCGGGAGATCAGGCCATCGCCAGCGCGATCCCGTCCAGGATGTCGTGCTCGCTGGTCACCACGTGGGTCAGCGACCCGCCCGCGGTCCGGACGTCGGCCACGACGCGCTGGATCACCTCGGACCACACGAGCGCCCCCGCCGCGATCACGTCGACGCGGCCCGGGTGCAGGAAGCCCATCGCCGTCCGCTCGGCGCGCGGTGCCGCCAGCAGCGCCGCGCACGACGCCAGCACCGTCTCGACCG
This sequence comes from Promicromonospora sp. NPDC050262, assembly GCF_040655935.1. Taxonomy (NCBI): domain Bacteria; kingdom Bacillati; phylum Actinomycetota; class Actinomycetes; order Micrococcales; family Promicromonosporaceae; genus Promicromonospora; species Promicromonospora sp. NPDC050262. The sequence goes on from NZ_JBFAKX010000021.1 coordinate 89,692, forward strand.
GCAGCTCCGCCTGGTTCACCCGCTCCCGCTGGTACTCGGTCAGGCCCAGGGCGTGCGCCGTGACGGTGGTGATCGAGCCGGCCAGCCCCACCAGGGTGGTGGTCTTCCCGAGCGGGACCACGCGCGCGGCGTCGTCCAGGTGGGCCCGGACGTCGGCGCGGGCGGCCTCGATCTCGGCCGCGGACGGCGGGTCGCCGTGCAGGTGCCGTTCGGTCATCCGCACCGAGCCGATGTCCATCGAGACGCTCGCGTCCACCGTGCTCGTGCCGAGCACCAGCTCCGTGGAGCCTCCGCCGAGGTCGACCACGAGGAAGGGGCCGGCGTGCGCCGCCGCGGCGGCGCCGGTGGCGCCGGTGAACGACAGCTGCGCCTCCTCGTGGCCGCTGATCACCTCGACGTCGACGCCGAGCGCGGCGCGGACGCCGTCGAAGAACGCGTCCCGGTTGCGCGCGTCCCGGGTGGCCGACGTGGCCACGAACCGCACCCGCTCCGCCCCGGCGGCGTCGATCGCCGCCGCGTACGCACGGGTCGCCGCGAGGGTCCGCGCGAGGGCCTCCGGCGCGAGCTCGCCGGTGCGGTCCACACCCTGGCCGAGCCGCACCACCTCCATGCGGCGGTCGAGCTCCGTGAGGTTTCCGGCGGCGTCGACGTCCGCGACCAGCAGGCGGATCGAGTTGGTGCCGCAGTCGATCGCGGCTACGCGAGAGGAAGTCACGCGAGGATTCTCCCAGGCGCCCCTGCCGCCGGGGCGCCGGACGTGCCGGTTCGCGAGAAACCTCACTCCCGGCCCGGGACGGGTACGGGCCTCAGCAGGTGCAGCGGTCCGGGCGCCACGTGTCCCGGGCCAGCGCGAGCGCCTCGTCGCCGAGCGGGTTCACGCCCGGGCCGGCGGCCAGCGCGTGCGCGAACAGCACGTGCAGGCACTTGACCCGCGTCGGCATGCCGCCCGCGGAGATGCCGTCGATCTCGTCCACGTGCCCGATCGCCTCGCGCTGCGCCAGGTAGTGCTCGTGCGCCGTGCGGTAGGCGGCGGCCAGGTCCTCGTCGGTCTCGAGCCGTGCCGTCATCTCCTTCATCACGCCGTTCGCCTCCAGGGTCGAGGCGGCGGCGACCGCACCGGGGTGCGTCAGGTAGAAGACGGTCGGGAACGGGGTGCCGTCGGGCAGGCGGGGCGCGGTGCGCGCCACCGTCGGACGGCCGCACACGCAGCGCGCCGCGATCCCCACGACGCCGCGCGGCTCGCGGCCGAGCTGCTCGGCCAGGACGCGCAGGTCGTCGTCGGACACGGTCTCAGTCGCGGTGTTCACCGCTCCATTGTCTCCCAGCGCGCGACCGACGCGGAGCGGCGCCGTCCCGGGCCGTGCGACACCGGCAGGCGCCGCCTACTCGCCGTCCGCGATCCGCACGGAGTCCCACACGTTCGTGTACCAGGGCACGTCCTCGTCCTCGGACGCACCCGGCGACGGTTCGACGACGCCGGGCTCCGGCTCCTCCTGCTCGACCGAGTCCGTGTCCAGCGGGCGCCACACCTTGTCCCCCGGCATGACGAACCGCAGACGCGACCGCGCCTGCTCGATCACGTACGACCGGTCGTCCCAGCGGGCCAGCTCGGTCTCGAGCTCGGCCTTCTGGTCCTGCTGCTGGCTCAGCTCGGAGCGCAGCTCGCGCAGCTCGGCCTGCTGCGTGATGACCGCGCGCACCGTCGGGAGCAGCAGCACCACCGCGAGGAGCACCACCACGGACAGCACCATGGCGCGGACGGTGAGCACCTCGGGCACCACGAGCCCGTAGCTGCCGCGCTTGCGGTCCGCGCGTGCCGGGCGGGTGGGCGGCGCGACGCTGCCGGTGGCCGTGCTCCGGCGGCGCGGCTGCGCCGGCCGCTTCGCCCCGCTGCCCGACGTCGGCCGCGCACCACGGGCGGCGGCACCCGCCGGGCGCGCGGCCGGCCGTCCTGGAGCGGTCCGGGGTGCGGGCGCGCGGCGGCCCGACGACGCCGACGGTGCGGCGGGCTTGCGTGCGGTCGACGTGCCCGGCGTCGAGCGGGCCGGCGCCGGCTTCGCGGCCGACCTGGCCGCCGTCGTCCCGGCCGTGCCTGCTTTCTTGGCCGCGGACCCCTTCGCGGTGGCCGCCTTCGTTCCCTTGCCCGAGGAACCCTTCGCCGGCGAACCCTTCGCCCCCGACCCGGCCTGCTTCTTCGCCGCCGCCCTCCCCTTCGCCGGCGTGCTCCCTGTGGCGCCCTTCGCGCCGGAGGAACCCGTGCCGGAGCCCGTGCGCGGGGTCGACGACGGGCGCGCACCCGAGCCGCGCGCCGAACCCGAGGGCCGCGCCGGGCGACGTGAGGAAGGCATGGGTCGATTGTGCCGATTCGCCGGTCCTTTGTACCGGCATTACCTCCGGCGCGCCGTGTGTCGATCCCGTGGAACACAAGAGCTGTCAGACCCGAGTGGACGTGTCAGACGTACAGATCACTCCGGTGACTTCTTGGTGGACCCGCCGGAGTCGGTCTCGCCCGCGTCCATCTTGCCCATGAGCAGCTCCAGCGCCACGAGCAGCAGGAGCAGGCCGCCCG
>NZ_JBFAKX010000022.1:0-85625 GCF_040655935.1 Promicromonospora sp. NPDC050262
CGCAGACGAAGATCCTCCAGGTGCTGGCCCGCAGCGGCCCGATCAGGCAGGCGCGGCTGGCCGTGGAGCTCGGGTACGCGGCTCGCTCGATCACCTCGGGTGACCTGTGGGTCTGACACGTCGCCGCATCCCGGGACGCCGCGGCTGTTCCTCGACCGGTTCGCGACGTCCGACGGGAAGGCGCGCATGGTCCCCGTCGACCACGTGGGCCTGAGCGACGAGGTGCGCCCCGACGCCCCGGTGTACCTGGTCACGGGCCGCGTGCTGCAGCACTACCAGTCGGGTGCGCAGACGCACCGCGTCGCGGAGCTGGAGCGTCTCGTGGCCGAGCCGTACGTGGAGCTGCACCCGGTGCTGGGCTTCCGCGTCGGCGTGCCCGACGGCGCCCGCGTGCGCCTCACCAGCGCCCGTGGCCGGGTCGAGGCGACGGCGCGCTGGACCGATGCCGTACGTCCCGACACCGTGTTCATGCCGTTCCACTGGAGCGGCGTCGGGTCGGTCAACCAGGTGACGACGGATGCCACGGACCCGATCTCCGGGATGCCGGAGTTCAAGGTCTGCGCGGTGGACGTCGCGGTGGTGGATGCCGCAGTGGTGGACGCTCCGGCGGTCGACGCGCTCGACCGGCCGGGCACCCTACAGAAGGAGCTCTCGACATGAACCTGCGTGTCCCTGTGAAGGTCGTCGTGGTCGGTTTCGGGATGGTCGGTTCGCGGCTCGTCGACGAGCTGCTGCGCCGCGAGCCCGAGGCCTTCGACATCACGGTGCTCGGCAGCGAGCCCTACGAGCCGTACAACCGCGTGCTGCTCAGCGACGTGGTGGCCGGCCGGACCGACGTCGCGGCCATCACGATGCCCCTGCCCGACGGCGCCCGCGTCACCGTGCGCCGAGGCGTCACCGCGACGTCGATCGACCGGGAGTCGCGCGTGGTGCACGCCGACGACGGCACCGCGCACCCCTACGACCACGTGGTGCTGGCGACCGGCGCGGCGGCCCGGATCCCGCCGATCCCGGGCCTGCGCACGCCCGACGGCGGCCTGCCCGCCGGGGTGCACGCGCTGCGCAACCTCGACGACGCCCGCGAGATCGTGGCCGCCACGGTCAACTCGCCGCGCGCCGTGGTGGTCGGCGGCGGCGTGCTGGGCCTGGAGGCCGCCGTCGGTCTCGCCGGCCGCGGCCTGAACGTGACGCTCGTCCACAACGTCCAGGCCATCATGGAGCGCCAGCTCGTCCCGGAGGCCGCCGACGTCGTCCGGGCCGGGCTGGAGGGTCAGGGCGTGACCGTGCGGCCGAACAGCATCTCCAGCGAGGTGCTCGTGGCGGGCGGCCGCGCCGTCGGCATCCGGGTCCGGGACAACGCGGGTGCGGCGTCGGCGGGTGCTGCGTCGCCGGGCGGTTCGGCGGGCGCCGCCGTGCGCGACGAGGTGGTCGCCGCGCGGCTGATCGTGTTCTCCGTCGGCACCATCCCCGAGACGGGGCTCGCCGCGGCGGCGGGGCTGACGACGGACCGCGGCGTCGTCGTCGGGTACGACCTCGCCAGCCCGGACGACCCGCGCGTGCACGCGATCGGCGACTGCGCGCAGCCTCCGAGCGGCTCGCGGGGGCTCGTCGCGGAGGGGTGGGACCAAGCACGCCGCCTGGCGGAGCACCTGGTCTCGCTGGTGGAGCCGGTCGCACCGGCCGTCGCGTCGGCCGTTGCGCCGGCCGTCGTGACGCCGGCGGGTGTCGCGGGCGGTGCGCCGGGCGATCCCGCCGGGGTCCGGCCGACGGCGCACCTCCGGCTACCGCACGACGGCGCCCAGCCCAGCATGGCGGTGCGGCTCGGAGCCCTGCTGACCAGCGGTGCGGCGACAAGCCGCGCCCAGACGGACCGGGGGATCGACACGCGCGGGACCGACGTCGTGAAGGTCAAGGCCGGCCCGCTCAGCGTCACCACGATGGGGGTCTGCGGCCCGTCGCGCCCGGACGAGCTGACGCAGCGCGCGATCCGCCTCGCCGATCCCAGAGCGGGCCGGTTCATCGAGGTGGTGGTCTCCGACGGCATCCTCGTGGGGGCCACGTGCGTGGGCGACCCGCGCGTCGCCGCCGACCTCACCGCCGCCTACACCCGCCGCACCCCCGCGCCGCTGGACCCCGCGTTCCTGCTGCTCACTCCGGTGATGGCGGCGGCGGCCCCGGCCTCGTCCCCCGAACACATGCCCGAGGACGCCGTGGTGTGCCGCTGCAACGGTGTGACCAAGGGCGACATCGCGGGCGCGTGCCTGCCGGGCGCGCACTCGGTCGAGGAGGTCGTGCGCGAGACCCGCGCGACGACGGGCTGCGGCTCGTGCAAGGACGCCGTCTGCGGCCTGGTCGACTGGCTCCGGTCGACGGCGGAGGCGGTCCCGGAACCGGCGTGAGGCACGGGAAGTGCGGGAGGTGCGGGAGGTGCGCTTCTACCCAGTCATTGGGCCCGGAATCACGGGGTTTCCGGGCCGGATGACTGGGTAGAGGCGCACCTTCAGCCCAGCGGGCGGGTCCACTCCAGCGTGTACCGGAAGAACAACCGACGGCGGAGCCGCGCCCCCGGCAGCACGGCGCGTGCGGTCCGGGAGATCTCCGCGAACGTCTCGGCAGGGTCGCGCACCGGCATCATGGGTTCGCCGTCCGCTCGGCCTTCGCCCGCTCCGCCGTTGCCCGCGCCCGCTCGGTCGTCGCCCGCGCCGCCACCGCCGTCGTCCACAGGGGCACGGACCGGCTGTGGATGCTTGATCAGCCCGACCAGCGGGTTGAGCAGCGACGACGGGAGGTCCCACGCGAGGTCGGTCAGCGAGTCGGCCCGCGCCAGGCCGACCACCAGCAGCCGCCCGCCGGGCGTGAGCAGCCCGGCAGCGTGCCGGAGCGCAGCCTCCAGCGGCAGGTGGTGCAGCACCGCGACCATCGTGACGGCGTCGAACGTGCCGTCGACCTCCTCGAACCGGGCGTGCCGCACGGTCACCGCGAGATCGCTCGCGAACCGCTTTGCGGCGATCGCGGCCATGGCGGCGTCGGCGTCCACGCCGAGCACCTCGTCGAACCGCCCGCGCAGCCGGCCCAGCAGGAGCCCGTTGCCGCAGCCGACGTCAAGCACACGGAGCCGCCGGGCCGGGAGCCGCCGCAGGATCCACCCGTGGAAGTGGTCGTTGTGGCTCCACGGGTGCCGCTGGTTGACCCGGTGCAGCCAGCGTCCGCCGGCCCGCACCAACGGGTTGGGCACGGTCCGGATGTCCACGGCGCCACGCTAGCGGTGCATCTCGGCGCGCGGCCAGGCGTCCTTGTCGGTACGCTCAACCGCATGTAACTATCATTGGGGATAGTATCTTTCAAGATAGTAATAGGAGTCGAGATGTCGGAGTACGTCGAGCGGAGACGGCAGACCGCGGAGCTGCAGCACCTGCTCAACCAGGTGGCGAACGGGACGGATCGACCCGGTCGGGCCGTACTCATCCGTGGTCGACGCCGGGTGGGGAAGTCGCGTCTCGTCGAGGAGTTCATTCACAAGGCGGGGCTCCCCAGTATGTTCTTCACGGCGGCTGGCCGCTCGGTGCGTGATGACCTCGCGGCCTTCGCCCAGGACGCTGTCGCCTCAACCCTGCCTGGAGCGGAGCTGTTCGCTGGTGATCCGCCGTCGAGCTGGGACAACGCCCTTCGACTCCTCGTCGCAGCGCTCCCGACCGAGGGCCCCGCAATCGTGGTGCTGGATGAGCTGCCGTACGTCACGGCAGCCGACGACGGCTTCGAGGGTGTGCTCCAGAGGCATTTCGACCGTGAGCTCAGCAGGCGTCCCGTGCTGCTCATCGGGATCGGTTCTGACCTGGCGATGATGGAGGCGCTCAACGACTACGACCGGCCCTTCCATCAGAGGGCGACCGAGATGGTTGTTCCTCCGCTCTCGCCGACCGAGGTAGGGCGAATGCTCTCGCTCTCGCCCGGGGACGCGTTCGATGCCTATCTCGTGAGTGGCGGTCTCCCTCTGATCTGCCGGGACTGGGGCAAGGGCCAGGGCCTGTGGGCCTACCTCGAGGAGGCGCTCACGCATCCGACGTCGTCGCTCCTGGTGAGTGCCGAAAGGTCGCTCGCTGCTGAGTTTCCGGGTGACGTGCAGGCTCGCCGAGTGCTCGAGGTGATCGGCCGGGGTCAACGCCGGTTCACCGGGATCGGCTCGAAGGCCGGCGACCTGAGGGCGACCTCCCTGACCCGGTCTCTCGATCTGCTCAAGACGAAGCGCATGGTGGTGTCCGAGCGGCCGCTCTCGCTCAGGACGTCGACCGACACGAGGTACCGGATCGTCGATCCGTATCTGTTGTTCTGGCTCCACTTTCTCGGTCCTCACCTCGCCGAGATCGAACGAGGCCGAGGTGACCGCGTCCTCCACCGGGTCCGTGACGAGTGGACGCGGTGGCGAGGTCGTGCCATCGAACCGGTCGTCCGGGAGTCGATCGCCCTGATGCGACATGCGGAACTGCCGGTGCCTGTGGACGGGTCGATGTCGGTCGGGGGTTTCTGGAACCGCACCAACAGCGTTGAGGTCGACCTCGTTCTGGCAGACAAGGAGCCTGTCGCGAAGAGCGTCTACGGCGTGGGCTCGATCAAGTGGACCACCAAGCCGTACGGCGTCAGGGAGCTCGGGGAGCTCATCGCTCACCGGGCTCAGGTGCCTGGCGCGACGGAGAGCACCGGCCTCGTGGTCGTCAGCCGGAACGGTGTCGACGACCAGGTCCGTGCGTCCGAAGCGGTTGTGCTCGGTCCGGATGAGCTGCTTGCCCAGTGGAACTGATCCCTACCCGCTCACCGGGCCCCGATCGGGCCTGTGAGGAAGATGTTCGGCTCGGGTAACCGAGGGCGCACCAGCGCGAAAAACCCGCGACCTACGGTCAAGACATGGTCAATTCCGGCAATCCTCAGCACCTTGTGGTGATCGGCGGTGGCATGGTCGCGCAGCGGCTCGTCGAGGCGCTGCGCGCCCGGGACGACGCCGGTCGCTACCACGTCACCGTCTTCGCGGAAGAGCCACGCGCGCCCTACGACCGCGTGGGCCTGACCCGCTGGTTCGACGAGGGCCCCGAGGGCATCGCCCTGGGCGACCCGGCCCTGTGGGCGGACCCGCTCGTCACCCTGCACACCGACCGCAAGATCGAGTCGATCGACCGCGCGGCGAAGACGGTCACCGACCGCCTCGGCCACGTGCACCCCTACGACGAGCTGGTGCTCGCCACGGGTTCCAGCGCCGCGATGCCGCCCATCCCCGGGAACGACCTCCCCGGCGTCTTCGTCTACCGCACCATCGACGACGTCGCGGCCCTGCGCGGCTGGGTCGAGGAGAAGCGCCGGAGCTACCCCGAGGGCAAGCCGGTCCGCGGCGCCGTCATCGGCGGCGGCCTGCTGGGCCTGGAGGCCGCCGGGGCCCTGACCGCGCTGGACGCGCAGGCCACCGTGATCGAGTTCGGCACCCACCTCATGGGTGTCCAGGTCGACCTCGGCGGCGGCCACGCGCTGAAGCGCCTGATCAACGGCAAGGGCATCGGCGTCCGCGCGGAGACCGCGACCAGCCAGATGAAGCCCCACCGGCGTACCGGCCACGTGGGCCGCCTGGACTTCGCCGACGGCGGGCGGCTCGACGTCGACGTCGTCGTGGTCGCCACCGGCGTGCGCCCCCGGGACGAGCTCGGCCGGGCGGCCGGGCTGCCGATCGGCGAGCGCGGCGGCGTCGTCGTCGACCTGACCTGCCGCACCGAGGACCCGCACGTCTGGGCCGTCGGCGAGGTCGCCTGCATCGAGGGCCGCTGCCTCGGCCTGGTGGCGCCCGGCAACACGATGGCCGAGGTGGTCGTGGACCGGCTGCTCGGCGGCCTGGCCGAGTTCCCCGGGGCCGACACCGCGACCAAGCTCAAGCTCTCCGGTGTCGACGTCGCGTCGTTCGGCGACGCGCACGCCCGCACCGAGGACGCCGTCGAGGTGGTCTGGGCCGACCCCGTGGCCGGCGTCTACAAGAAGCTCGTCCTGTCCGACGACGCCCGCACCCTCCTGGGCGGCGTCTTCGTGGGCGACGCCGGACCCTACGCCAGCCTGCGCCCCATGCTCGGGGCGGAGCTGCCCGGCGACGACCCGAGCGCGTTCCTGCTCCCGGAGGGCGGCGGCTCCGCGCCGGGCCTGGAGCTGCCGGACGACGCCAACGTCTGCTCCTGCAACAGCGTCTCGGCGGGCACCATCCGCGGCGCCGTCACCGAGCACCAGTGCACCGACGTGCCGGGCGTGAAGGCCTGCACCCGGGCCGGCACGACCTGCGGCGCCTGCCTGCCGCTGGTCAAGAAGCTCGTGGACACCGAGCTGGAGCGCGCGGGCATCGAGGTCAGCACGGCCCTGTGCGAGCACTTCGAGATGTCCCGCGCCCAGCTCTTCGACGCCGTCCGGGTCGCCGACCTGCACTCGTTCAGCGACATCGTGGCCCGGTTCGGGAGCGGCACGACGGCGGACGGCGCGGCCACCACCGCGAAGGGCCGCGGCTGCGACATCTGCAAGCCCGTCGTCGCGTCCGTCCTGGCGAGCCTCGGCAACGGGCACATCCTGGCCGGCGAGCAGTCGACGCTCCAGGACACCAACGACCACATGCTCGCCAACCTGCAGAAGGACGGCACCTACTCGGTGGTGCCCCGGATGCCCGGCGGCGAGGTCACGCCGGAGGGGCTCATCGTGGTGGGCGAGGTCGCGCGCGACTTCGGGCTCTACACGAAGATCACGGGCGGCCAGCGCATCGACATGTTCGGCGCCCGCGTGGAGCAGCTCCCGGACATCTGGCGCCGGCTGGTCGACGCCGGCTTCGAGTCCGGGCACGCCTACGGCAAGTCGCTGCGCACCGTGAAGTCGTGCGTCGGTTCCACGTGGTGCCGGTACGGCGTGCAGGACTCCGTGGGCATGGCCGTCGAGCTGGAGCTGCGCTACCGCGGCCTGCGCTCGCCCCACAAGCTCAAGATGGGCGTGTCCGGCTGCGCCCGCGAGTGCGCCGAGGCGCGCGGCAAGGACGTGGGCGTCATCGCCACGGACAAGGGCTGGAACATCTACGTGGGCGGCAACGGCGGTCAGACGCCCCGGCACGCGAAGCTGCTCGCGGAGGACCTGACGTCGCAGGAGCTCCTGCGCACCGTCGACCGGTTCCTCATGTACTACGTGCGCACGGCCGACCGGCTGCAGCGCACCGCGCCGTGGATCGAGGAGGTCGACGGCGGCCTGGACGGCGTGCGCGAGGTGATCATGGAGGACTCGCTCGGCATCTGCGCCGACCTGGACGCCGCGATGGCCCGCCACGTCGAGAACTACGAGGACGAGTGGAAGGCCGTGCTGGAGGACCCGGAGAAGCTGCGCCGGTTCTCCTCGTTCGTCAACGCCCCCCAGGACGCCGACCCGTCGCTGGCCTACGTGACCGAGCGCGGCCAGCGCCGTCCGGCGACGTCGGCCGAGCGCGCGTCCGGCGTCGTCATCGCGGGCCCGAAGCTGGAGGTACGAGCATGAGCGTCAACGAGCTGGCGGAGACCCGGGTGGCTGGGGAGCCCACCGCCCCGAGCCGTTGGGAGCGGGCCTGCCTGCTCACCGACCTGTTCCCCGAGCGGGGCGCGGCGGCGCTCTTCGGGGACGTCCAGGTCGCCCTCTTCCGCCTGCCCGACGACGCCGCCTACGGCGGCCACGCCGGGCGGGTGTACGCCGTGCAGAACCTGGACCCGTTCTCGGCGGCCAACGTGATGTCGCGCGGGATCGTCGGCACCCGGGCAGGCGAGCCCACGGTGGCTGCGCCGGTGTACAAGCAGGTGTTCTCCCTGGCCACGGGCACGTGCCTGGTCCTGGCCGACAAGACCCCGAAGGACGACCTCCCCGCGGACCTGGTGACCTACCCGGTCGAGGTCCGCGACGGCGTGATCCACGTGGGCCTCCCGTGACCGGGCGCGTGACGCTGGTCGGGGGCGGGCCCGGGGCGCCCGACCTGCTGACCGTGCGGGCCTGGCGCGCGCTGCAGGCGGCCGACGTCGTGGTGGCCGACCGGCTCGGCCCCGTCGAGATCCTCGCCGAGCTCCCGCCGCACGTCCGCGTGGTCGACGTCGGCAAGGAGCCCGGCCGGCACCCCGTGCCGCAGGAACGCATCAACGAGCTGATCGTGGAGCACGCGCTGGCGGGCGCCCACGTGGTGCGGCTCAAGGGCGGCGACCCGTTCGTGCTGGGCCGCGGCGGCGAGGAGGTGCTCGCGTGCGCCGCCGCCGGCGTGCCGGTCGAGGTGGTCCCGGGTGTCACCTCCGCCGTCGCCGTGCCGGGCCTGGCCGGGATCCCGCTCACCCACCGCGGGGTCACCACGGGCTTCCACGTGGTCTCGGGCCACTGCGCCGCGGAACCCGCCGCTCACGTGTCAGACGCACAGATCACCCCAGGGAACCGTGCGTCTGACACATCTGGGCCGCTCGACGGCGCCGCACTCTCCTGCGTGCGCGACGGCACGGCTACGCTTGTCGTACTGATGGGGGTGCGGTCCCTCGGCGCGATCGTGGCGCAGTGCCTGGCCGCAGGCGCGGATCCCGGAACTCCCGTGGCGATGGTGGAGAACGGTTCCACGCCGGAGCAGCGTGTCACGCGGGCCCGTCTCGACGAGGCGGCCGACGTGGCGGCGGCCCGTGGTGTCCGGTCGCCCGCGGTCGTCGTCATCGGCCACGTGGCCGCGGCTGGGCTTCTGGAGGGTACGAGTGAGCGACGTCTGGCAGGTGCCGGTGTCTGACGTCGCAGCGCCCGCCCACGCCCAGGCCGCCCACCCGACGCTGGGCCAGGTCATGGCCGGTGCGACCGTGCTCGTCACGGCCGAGCGCCGGGCTTCCGAGCTCGCCGCCGCCCTGGAGCGGCGCGGCGCCACGATCCGGCACGCGCCCGCCCTCAGCATGATCCCGCACGTCGACGACGAGACGCTGATCGCCGCGACCCGGGCCATCGTCGCCGCGCCGCCCGACGTCCTGGTGGTGACGACCGGGATCGGGTTCCGCGCCTGGATCGAGGCCGCCGACGCGCACGGGCTCGCCGAGCCGCTCCTCGGCATGCTCACCGGGATCCGGCTCGTCGCGCGCGGGCCCAAGGCTCGCGGCGCGATCCAGGCCGCCGGCCTGCAGGCCGACTGGGTGGCCGAGTCCGAGACGTCCGCCGAGGTGGCGGAGGTGCTGCTCAGCGAGGGTGTGCAGGGGCTGCGCATCGCGATCCAGCATCACGGCGCGGGTGCCGACGGGCTGGACGAGGTGTTCGAGAAGGCCGGCGCGCAGGTCGCGAGCCTCGTCGTCTACCGCTGGGGCCCCGCACCGGACCCGACGGCGGTCCGCGACTCCGCGCACGCGGTGGCCGACGGCGAGATCGACGCCGTGGTCTTCACGTCCGCTCCGGGCGCCGAGGCCTGGCTGCAGGCCGTCGAGGCGGAGGGCCTGGTCGACCGGGTCCGCGCACGGTTCGCCGACGGCGGCACGGTCGCCGCCGCCGTGGGGCCGGTGACGGCCAAGCCGCTGGAGCACCGCGGGATCGTGCCGCTGCAGCCCGAGCGCGGGCGGCTCGGCGCGCTCGTGCGCGCGCTGGTGGGGCACTACGAGCACATCGAGTCCGTGGCACTGAGCACGGTCGCCGGGTCGCTGGTGATCCGGGCCCGCGTGGCGGTGCTCGACGGCAAGGTGCTGCCGCTGTCCCCGACGGGCGTCGCGGTGCTGCGGCTGCTCGCGGCGGCGGAGGGCGACGTCGTGCCGCGTGAGGAGGTGCTCGCCGCGCTGCCGGGCGACTCGCAGGACACCCACGCCGCCGAGGTCGCGATCGCGCGGCTGCGTGAGGCGGCGGGCCGCCGCGACCTGATCCGCACGGTGGTCAAGCGGGGCTACCGCATCGAGCTGGCCTGACGGTCGCTGAACCTGCGCGCTCCCCTTCGAGGCCTAAGTTTCTTCGCTTTGCGGCCGTTCAAAGCGGAGAAAGTCGGGTCTCGAAGGGGACCGGCCGCCCGCGGAATCAGTCGGCCAGCTTGAAAGCGAGCTCCGTGTCCCACTGCGCCATGTCCGGCTGCTCCGCGGGGTCGGTGAGGTAGAACTCGAACCGGCCCGCCCACGCGTCGCCCGAGTCGGTGTCGTGCCGGTCGAACGTGAGCCCCTCCGCGGCTGCCCACCGCAGCAGGGCGCCGGTGGCGTCGACCAGGCCGTCGGGGTGGCCGTGATGGACGGTCGTCACGTAGCGTCCGGCCGGGATCGTGCTCACGGCGACGTCGCCCGCGGAGGTGAGCGCGGCGCCGTCGGGCACCGGGAAGCCGACCTCGACGACGAGGTCGGCGGCCATGTCGATCACGTGGTACCGGAAGTACGGGGCGCCGTCGGGGTGCGAGCCGCGCTCGGCGAGCCAGCCGGCGATCTCGGGGATGCGGTCCGCGATCCTCGCGATCTCGGTCATCGGCACGGTGTCCGTGATGCCGGCCGTGGGGGTCTCGGGGCGTGTTTCGACGCGGTAGGTGCTCATGGGGTGCGGACCACCCGGGTCGGCGGAACTCATCGGTCCGGTGACCACAGCGCCCCCACCAGGACGGACTCGACCACCTCGCGCACCGCGGCCTCGTCGGGCAGCGCGCCCAGCTCGCCGGCGAACATCAGGTGCCCCGTGCCCACGACCGTCATCGCGAGGTAGCGGGGCTCGGGGGTCGGGGCCACGCGCCCGTACGACTGCTCGGCCGTGAGGTAGGTCGTCAGCGCCCGCGTGATCTCCACGAGCAACGGCAGACCCTCGGGCGACGTCTCGCGCAGCCGCCGGCGCAGCTCGTCGCGGGCGGTGACGAGCGCGACGACGGCGAGCGCGACGTCGTCGAGCGTGGCGGCCAGGTACCCCGACACGTTGCCGACCACCGTGCGGGAGCCCGCGGCGGCGACCAGTCGGTCGCCGACCTCGTCGGCGCGCTGGATGCGGGTGCGCACGAGCGCGGCGAGGAAGTCGTCGAAGTCGGCGAAGTGGCGGTGCAGCACGCCCTTGGCGACGCCGGCCTCGTCCGTCACGGCGCGGCTCGTCAGCGCCGCGGCGCCGCCCCTGGCGAGCAGCCGTTCCGCGGCGGCCACGAGCTGGGCGCGGGGGTCGTCGAGCGCGACTCCGGTGGGCACGGGCGCCTCCTCCTGTTCCGGCCGTGCGCGGGTCGCGGGGATGGTCCGCGACCGTTCGGGCCGTAGCAATGTTGCCTGAGTGGGCATGTGCCCACTAGCGTGGGCGCATGCCCACTTCAAGAGTGCCCGACGGCGTCCGCACCGCCCACCTGCACCGTGGTGCGGCCGAAGGCTTCGGCGCCGACGCCGAACGCTACGACCGCACGCGCCCGGTCACGCAGCGGCCGGTCGCCGACGCGGCCCTCCGGTACCTGGCCCACGACGGCGGCCGGCTGGGTGAGCGCGCCGCTCCTGGTGCTCCCGATCGTCAGGATGCCGCCGTGCCCGGCGCAGCCGGCGTCCGGCTGCTGGACGTGGGGATCGGCACGGGGCTGTCCGCCCTGCCGTTCCGAGCCGCCGGAGCGGAGGTGCTGGGCGTCGAGGCCGACGCGCGCATGGCCGCCGTGGCCCGGGCGCGGGACCTGGCCGTCGAGGTGGCGCGTTCGAGGAGTGGGATCCCGCGGGTCGCACGTTCGATGCCGTCGTGTCGGGCATGACGTGGCACTGGGTGGATCCCGTCGCCGGAGCCGTCCAGGCTGCCCGGGTGCTGCGCGAGGGCGGCGTGCTGGCCGTGTTCTGGCACGCCGCTGACCTGCCGCCCACCCTCCGTGCGGCGATGCACGAGCTGTACTCCGGTGCGCTGGCGGGCACCCCGGGGGCAGCCATGTACGCCCCGGGGCGTACGGCCGCCGACGGGTATGAGGTGATGCTCGACCGTGCCGGGTCGGGCCTGGAGGAGGCGGGCGGGTTCGCCGGTCCGGAGCGCTGGCGGTACGCGTGGCAGCGCAGGTACGGCGTGGACGAGTGGCTCGACCAGGTCCCGACGTCGGGCGGCTTCGCTCGACTGCCTGAGGCGGTGCAGCACGCGGTCCTGGACGGCGTCCGGTCCGTCCTGTCCCACGACGAGGCCGTGGTCGACGGCACGTTCACGGTGGACCACACCACCGTCCTGCTGGCGGCCCGGCGTAGGTTCTGACAGCTCGGCGGTCCGGACTCAACCTTCCGCGTCCTCCGTCCGTTACGGGCAGCAGGACGAGAGGAGCGCTGGCATGGCGCGGTGGGAGGAAGAGCTCGCGGAGCTCGTGGTGCGGCGCGGTGGTGCGCTGGTGGGGTACGGGTACTCGCTCACGCGGGACAAGGCGCAGGCCGAGGACCTGGTGCAGGACGCGCTGGTCAAGGTGTACTCGCGGCTGCGCCGTCCGCCGTCGGTGGTCGGGCAGACGCAGGTCGACCTGGACCAGCCGGAGCCGACCAACGCCGAGGGGTACGTGCGTCGTGCCATGCTGACGATCTACCTGGACGGGTACCGCAGGCGGAGCCACTTCGCCGGGTTCAAGCACCTCCTGGCCGACGACGAGCACACGCCCGGCGCGGACCGGGTCGCCACCGCTCGGGTCGACGTGGGCGTGGCCCTCGCCCGCCTGTCCCCGCGGCAGCGCGAGGTGGTGGCGCTGCGCTACTTCGAGGACATGACGATCCCGCAGATCGCCACGGCACTCGGCCTGAACCAGGGCACGGTCAAGCGGCACCTGTTCGACGCGACGGCGGTGCTGCGCCAGGCGCTCGCCGAGGTCTCGGTGCCCGCCATGGACACCGATCTGGACGATCGGGTGGGCACCGTGGTGGGCGCGACGCGCCGGCGCCGGGTGACGAAGGTGGCCGCGGTGGCGGGAGTGTCGATGGTCCTGGCCGTGGTGCTGGCCCTGAGACGACAGCGAGTCCTCGACCTGGCCCCGGGTGGCCACCTTCACCAAGAACGAGGCCGCGTGGCAGGAGGCGGTCGATGCTGGTGTCGTCAGCGCGGAGCAGGCCGCCGTCGATCGTCCCGCCGGGAAGTACTCGGGCTGGCAGCTCAACATCCAGGACCACATGCGGGAGGGGCCGACCTGGTCGACCTTCTACGAAGGCGACGACGAGTGGTGCTCGTTCGTGGACGTCGGGCTCGATCCGGAGTGCACAGAGGTTGGGCCGCGCCCATGAGGTTCCGCGAACTGCCCGCGCATCGCCATCATCGTTCTCGCGTTCCCGCCCGTCAGGGAGGATGAAAGCGAGAGGGGGCGTCACCGATGGCGCAGTGGGAGAGCGAGCTCGAGGAGCTCATGGCGCGGCGCGGCCGCGCGCTGGTCGGGTACGGGTACACCTTGTGCCGGGACCGGACGCAGGCCGAGGACCTGGTGCAGGACGCACTCGTGAAGGTGTTCTCGCGTCTGCGCCGCCCGCGCGGCATGGCGGACGACGGCGGGCAGGTCGTGGACCTGGACCAGCCCCGGCTGACGAACGCGGAGGCGTACGTGCGCCGGGCGATGCTGACCATCTACCTGGACGGCTACCGGCGGCAGACGAGCTGGACGGGCATCAAGCACCTCCTGGCCGACGAGGACCGCGCGCCCGCGGCGGAGCGTGTCGCGACGGCACGGGTCGACGTCGCGGTGGCGCTGGCCCAGCTCTCGCCACGGCAGCGCGAGTCGGTGGTGCTGCGGTTCTTCGAGGACATGACGGTGCCGCAGATCGCGCAGACCCTCGGCACGAGCCAGGGGACGATCAAGCGGCACCTGTCCAACGCGATGGAGGTGCTGCGCGGCTCGCTCGCGGAGATCACCGTGCCGGAGATGGACACGGCGCTGGACGAGCGGCTGGACGTGGTCTCGGGCCTGGTGCGCCGCCGGCGCGCGGTGAAGGTGGGCGCGCTGGGTGGTGCCTCGCTGGTACTGGCTGGCCTGCTGGCGATGGCGGCGCTGTGGGGGCCGTCGCGGCTCCTGTCCGAGCCGGTGGTTCCGGCCACCCAGAGCCCGGCACAGGCCGGCGGCTGGGCGCCGATGCAGTGGACCGACCAGGGCCCCCAGTACCGCTGCGGCATGGAGGTCACGGAGCTGACGTCCACCTCCGACACGGTGGAGCTGGAGCTGACCGGCGACCTGACGGTCGACGGGTACGGGCTCACCGCGCCGGTCCGCATCACCCGCACCGACGCCGAGGGTCCGGCGATGGACGGCGGTTACCCCATGCTGGTCTTCGCCCAGAACGGCCAGGTGGTCGACCTCGGGGCGGGCTGGCACGAGGGCGGATACCCGCTGCCCGGCGCCGGAGAGTCGCAGGACGACGTCGCCGAGGCCGCCGCGGCCACGGCGTGCGGCGACTGGACGGTGGGCATGATCTCGGAGACCTTCCTGGAGCCGCGCCCGGCCGGCACCTACGACGTCTACGCGGTCATGCCGTGGGCCGACGGCGACGGGACGAGCGGGATGGCCGTCAGCGAGCCCGTCACCCTGGAGGTGCCGGAGGTCGACGTACCTGCCGAGGAGCCGCTGACGGTCGACATCCGTGACGGTTACCAGCCCGAGTGGCTGGAGGGCACCCGCCTGGCGTGTGGCGCCCACGCGTCGGACATCCCGCAGGGCCCGCACGTGCCCGCGGAGCGCGGGAACCTGCGGCTCTCGGCGGACACCAGCGGCGGGTCCCTCACCCCCACCGAGGTGACGGCCACGTTCGAGGAGACCGCCGGCAAGGCCGTCGACACCACCCGCACGCCCGTCACCCTGGTCTGGCTCAGCGCGGGCCGGGTGGTCGGGGTGGGCCGGGACGTCTGGTCGGAGCCGGCGGAGGACCTCCGGGTCGACGCCGGGGGCGACACCTCCGTCGTCGTCCCCGTCGAGCCGGACGTCACCTGCCTCGCCGATCCCGACGCCGGGCTGCCGGACGGCGCCTACACCCTCTTCGCCTTCACGGAGCTCGACCCGGGGTCGGACGGCGAACCGCAGTACCTGGCCACGGAGGCGTTCGCCGACTACTACATCGGCGAGTGACCAACGAAACCTCCGGACGGCGCGTCATGTGGGTTGTGGAGACGATGACAGCACACACGCACCGGGGAGGTGGCCATGGCGGTATGGGAGAACGAGCTCGATGAGCTCATGAGGACGCGCGGCAGCGCGCTGGTCCGCTATGCGTACATGCTCTCCGGCGACCGCGCCCTCGCCGAGGACCTGGTCCAGGACGCACTGGTGAAGGTCTACTCGCGGCTCCGCCGCCCCGGCCGGGGCGGCGGGGTGGGCGTGGCGGTGGGCAGCCGGGCGCACGACCTCGACTCACCGTTCACCAACGTGGAGGGCTACGTGCGGCGGGCGGTCCTGACCATCTACCTGGACGGCTACCGCAAGCGGCAGCGCTGGTCCGGGATCAAGCACCTGATGGCGGACGACCCCAGCACCCGCGGCGCCGACCAGGCGGCGTCGGCCCGGGTCGACGTCATGACGGCGCTCGCGAAGCTCGGCGCCCGGGAGCGCGCCTGCGTGGTGCTGCGCTACTTCGAGGACATGACGGTGCCGCAGATCGCGGACGCCCTGGGCACGGCCCAGGGCACGGTGAAGCGGTACCTGTCCGACGCGACCAAGAACCTGCAGGAGATCCTGCGCCCCGACGACTTCCGACCTGCCGAAGGGAGGGCCGCCCGATGAGCCTCGACGACCTGAACGACCGTTCCGACCAGAACGACTTCCTGAGCGGCGCACTCCATGGCGCCGCCGACGCGATGCCCGGTGGGGAGGTGGACGACTTGCACGTCTCGTTCGGTGTGGTGCGCGACCGTGTACGACGCCGTCGTGCCGCGAAGGTCGGCAGCCTCGCCGGCGCCAGCCTGGTGGTGGCGGGCGTGCTCGCCTTCGGCGTCACGCAGACGCCGATGTGGGACAGCGCCGACCCGGTGCTGCCGGGGTCGCCCACCGAGATCGTGGCCCCGAACCGGTCCGCGGACCCGACCGGCGAGCCGTCCCCGTCGGGACCGCCCGCGACGAGCGTGATCCAGGACGGGTACCAGCCTTCCTGGATCCGTGACCTGGGCGCCGGACTGGAGTGCGGCATGCCGGTGGCGGACCTGGAGACGACGGCGGCCGGCTGGTCCGCCGAGTCGATCGGCGACATCTACTCCGTGACCTCGGAGCAGGGCGGCGAGCCCTCGACCACGTGGGGCATGGCGGCGACGGTCGCGGGGACCGACGGGTCGCTCGACGTCCCGCCGGTACTGGTCTGGAGCCAGGACGGTGTGGTGGTGGACCTGGGGACGAACGTCTTCGAGGCGCCGGTGCTCCGCGAGCCCCTGGTGGGTTCCGCCGGGGACGCGACCGAGGCCCAGGGCGGTGCGTTCACCACGTGCGCGCCTGTCGAGACCGAGACCGTCGACAACTTCGCGACCCCCCTGCCCGAGGGCGACTACGAGGTGCGGGTGGTCGCCTTCCCGCAGACCGCCTCGGGAGCGTTCGCGACGGCGGTGAGCGAGCCGGTCGACGTCCGGATCGATGCCGACGGCGCGCACAGCCCCACCGGCACGCGCGGCGGCGACGCGACCACCGAGCCGCCGGAGCAGGTGGGGGGCGAGCTGTCGCGGTTCGTGCTGGACCGCAGCACAAGCTGGGTCTCGGCGGAGCTGACGCAGTTCGGGTACATCACGACCGGCACCCCGGTGATCACCGCGGAGTGCGAGAGCGCCGACCCGGCGGACACGGTGTCGATCGAGGTGGCGCGGAACCCCGGCGAGCCGTTCGTGTCCTTCGCCGTCCCCTGTGACGGAGAGCGGTTCGTGTCTCAGGCCGTGGTGGGCGGCGGCGAGGAGGTCGTGGACCTCCGGCTGGCGAGCGTGCCCGACGGCGTCGCGCGGTTCTGGGCGACCCTCACCCCGAACACCGGCGACACCGGCGGCGAGGCCGCCGGCGACTGCTCCGCGGACGGTCTCGACCTGGCCTACGACCCGGCGAACTCGCCGAGCGAGGGGGCCGGGGCAAAGGCGGAGGCCATCGTGGACGCGGCGCTGGCCTGCGACTCCGACCAGCTCATGGGCCTGGCGAACCAGGACGGCACGGAGCTCATGTTCACGACCGAGACGGCGGAGCAGACGTTCGCCCTGCCCGACACGGACACGCAGCACTACGCGACGCTGGCCCGGCTCCTGACCGGCACGGTCGGCGCGGTCGCCGGCGAGAACGGGGGATACCCGACTGTCGTGTGGCCCCGGGTCTCGACCGAGGAGTTCCGCGACTCGGACGAGGCCTGGCAGGAGGTGGTGGACGCGGGCCTGCTCACGCAGGAGCAGGCCGACTCGCAGCGGGCCGACACCACCTTCGGGTACACCGGCATGGTGATCGGCATCGGCGAGGACGGCACCTGGCGGTACTACTCCGCCAGCGACTGACCCAGCCGTCGTCGGACCCTGACCAGGCCGGGCCGGAACGGCCGGAAGATCCCGGCCGAAAAAGTTCGGCCCACGTCCCAACGGTTCCTGCGCCCCGCTCGTATGTGGGTAAGAGCGGGGCGCAGGGCCCGCAGGATGAGGGGACGAGAACGTGACGGGGCAGACGACGTGACCGGGTCAGGGCAGGCCCTGCGATGAGTGCGCGCTGGGACGATGAGCTCACGGAGCTCGTGACCCGCAGGGGCCGCGCGCTCGTGGGGTACGGGTACGCGCTGACGGGTGACGTGCGCCGCGCGGAGGACCTGGTGCAGGATGCGCTGGTGCGCGTCTTCCGGCGGTTCCGCCGCCCCGAGGCCGCGGGCGCCGAGGGCTTCACGGAGTTCCCGCTGAACGACGGCGGGAGCCACGCGGGCATCGAGGCGTACGTGCGCCGGACGATGCTCAACCTCTACCTCGACGAGGCCCGGCGGTTCACGCTGTGGCGCAAGGCCCAGCCCAAGGTGGCCGTCGAGGACCGGGTGCGGGCGCCGGCGTCGGACATCACCGCCCGCGCCGACGTGACCGCCGCGCTGCGCGGCCTGAGCCCACGCCAGCGCGCCTGCGTAGTACTCCGCTTCTACGACGACCTCACCGTGCCCCAGATCGCCGCGACGCTCGGCATCGCGGAGGGCACCATCAAGAGACACCTGGCCGACGGGATCAGCGCGCTGCGCGGGGTCCTCGTGCCGGAGGGAGAGCTGCGATGAGCGGGCACGACGACCACGGCGCCGACGACCTGGGCATCGGCCGCGACGTGCTGCGGCAGACCATCGACGCGCTCGTCTCGGGCGCCACCCCCACCGACGTGCCGAGCGCGCCGGAGGAGAACCTCGGGCTGCTGCGGCGCAGGGTCCGGACCTGGCGGGTCGCCAAGGCGGGCGCGATGGGGCTGGGCACGGCCGCCGTCGTGGGTGCGCTCGCGTTCAGCGCCGCGCAGGCCTCGACCTTCACCCGGTCCGAGCCGCTGCCCGGACGTCCCACGATCGAGGCCACCGAGACGGGTCCGGTGCCGTCGGAGATCCCGACGACCCACCTCTCGCCGAGCCCGACGGCGTCGGTGAGCCCGTCGCCGTCACCGTCGGACACCCCGGATCCGGTGCCGTCGGGCGCCGCTGCCGTCGAACCGAGCGCGGACCCGAGCGCGTCCTCGGTCGCCACGAACGAGCCGGACCCGATCACCGCGACCTACGTCGACGGCTACGTGCCGCAGGGCTGGCTCAACAGCTTCGAGATCGAGGGGCTCGACGCGCACTGCGGCATGGCCGTCGAGGACCTCCTGAGCGCACCGGACGGGGGCTTCGACCTCGAGACGACGAGCGGTCCGGGCGCACGACAGGGCGAGGACGGCTGGCGGGCGGGCACCCGGCTCACCGGTGACGCCGCCGCGCTCAGCGGCTACCTGGACCCGATGCTGGTCTGGGTGCAGGACGGCGTGGTGGTCGACCTCCCGGCCAACACCGCCTCCAACCTGAGCTACTACGCGCCCGAGGAGGGCGCTGCGGAGGGGCCGTGGGACCTGGAGGCGCTGACGGGGCCCACCAACGCGTGCGCAGGCGAGATCGAGGGTTCGGAGGACGACTTCCCGGTGGTGTACACACACCTGCGCGAAGGCGGCACGTACGACGTCTACGCCGTCATGCCGGTGTTCGGTGAGGAGGACGTCTGGCTCCCTGTGGCCGAGCCGGTGCGCGTGACGCTGGAGGACGGTTCGGGCCGGGCGCGGTAGCTCGCGAGGATGGCGGCGCTGCGCCGGCGGCCCCAGCGCTCCAGGCGCTCAGGGCCGCCGGGCAGCCGGCCGAGCACGCGGTACCGCCACGTGTTGAGCGGCAGCAGGT
The DNA here is from genome assembly GCF_040655935.1 of Promicromonospora sp. NPDC050262. Lineage (NCBI taxonomy): Bacteria > Bacillati > Actinomycetota > Actinomycetes > Micrococcales > Promicromonosporaceae > Promicromonospora > Promicromonospora sp. NPDC050262. The sequence continues at coordinate 19,242 of NZ_JBFAKX010000022.1, forward strand.
AGGCGTGGGCCCATGGCGGGCGCAGCGGCAGGCCGAGCTCGCGCATGCTGCGTACCCCGAGGAACGCCGTGAGCATCGACAGCAGCCGCTCCCGCTCGAACCACGCCCGGGCCGGCTGCCACCACGCCGGCCCGCGGTAGGTCCGCTCGGCCTGCGCGGCCACCACGGCCCGGGCGAGGCGCGGCCCGGCGTCCGAGACCCCGGACTGGGCGAGCAGCACGTGGTGGTTGAGCCGGTGCCGCGCCCACTCGTCGTCGACCAGGAAGTCCGGGTGCACACCCATCAGGTGTCCCACCCACTTCCACAGGTGCATCAGCGCCCGGCTGTCCGACGGCGGGACGGGCACCCCCAGCGCCCGGCAGCCCAGGATCAGCGTGCCGTCGAACAGCCCGAGCGTCGCCGCCTGGTCGGCCTGGTTGATCGGCAGGCCCCAGCGGGCCGTGTCCCAGCGGTCCGTGCCCGAACCTTCAGCGCCGGACCGGTCCGCGAACGACGCGCCGACCAGGGCGTGCATGACCCGGACGTGCAGGGTGGCGCGCCACGCCGGGGCGTAGGGCAGCAGCGCGCCGGGCTCGGACAGCCCGACCGTCCACTCCTGCGTCTCGGCGAGTCGGCGCAACGTCCCGCCGGTCAGGGCGCCGGTGGCCACGAGCAGGTCGGTCGGGCCGCCGAACCGGTAGCCGCCCACGAGCGAGAGCTGGAGCAGCACGTCGGCCGCGTTCTGCCCGAGCCGCCGCTGCACCGTGGCGCCCTGCTCGACCAGGTCCCGGTCCACCCACGGGGGCACGGCGGTGACCTCGGCGAGGAACCGTCGCAGCGCGGGCGGCAGCGGGGCGACGCCCGCGCCGTCGGGCGCCGGCGTCCCGGCCGGGCCCGCGAGCGCCGCCCGGAGCTGCGTGTGCGTGACCCGCTCCGGGTCGCCGGCGGGGAGCCGCAGGGCCGCGGCGAGCGCCGCCCCGGCGTCGTCCTCCTCGTTGAAGGCGCGGCCGATCCGGTCGAGCAGGGCCTCGTCGACGCCGCGTACCCGCCCGAGCACGCGCAGCGGGCGGCCGATCCGTGCCCCGCGCGCCTCGGCGGCGCGGAACCGGCGCGGGTACGGCGCCGAGGCGGGCTCGACGTCGTCCACAGGGTTGTCCACAGGTTCGCCCATGTCCTCATCCTGACCCGGACGGCCCCGGCGGAACAGGACCCGGCCCACAGAATGGTTCCGCACGCGTCACAACCTCCTGGCGACCTGGTTCGTCGACATGGTCAGGACGGCAGGAAGGAGCCGGTGATGGGCTGGCACGAAGACCTGGAGCTGCTCGCCACTCGACGTGGCGGAGCGCTCGTGGGGTACGCCTACACGTTGTGCGGCGACGTGCGGCAGGCCGAGGACCTGGTGCAGGAGGCACTGGTCAGGTACTGCTCCCGTCTGGTGGGACGGGGCGGGCGGCGGGGCCGCGCGACGTCGGGCATGCGTGCGGTGCCCCTGGACGGGGACGACGGCGAGGGCCGGGGCTGGGCGGTGCAGCGTCCTGAGGCGTACGTGCGCCGGATGGTGCTGAACCTGTACCTGGACGGCTGGCGGCGGACCAAGCGGTGGGCGGACATCGCCCCGCGCGTCGCCGTGGACGACGTCCCGTTCCCCGACTCCGGGATCACGGCGCGGGCGGACGTCGTGCAGGCGCTGGCCCGGCTCGCGCCCCGGCAGCGCGCGGCCGTGGTGCTGCGCTACTTCGAGGACATGACGATCGCGCAGGTCGCGGACTCCATGGGCACGGTGCCGGGCACGGTCAAGCGCTACCTGCACGACGCCCTGCGCACGCTGCGCGACGTGCTCGAACCAGTGGACGCGACGACGGAAGGAAGCAAGCGATGAACCGGCACGACGACGCCAGGGACCAGGACCACGGCTGGGTGGACCCCGTGGGGACGGGCCTGCTGGCGCAGACCCTCGGTGCGATGGCGGACGGCGTGGACCCGGCGTCGCCCAGCGGTCCCGCGGCGGCGATACCGGCCATGAGCAAGCGGGTGCGCCTGCGTCGAGGCGCGAAGCTGGGCGGGCTGGGTGGGGGAGCGCTGGCGGTGGCGGCCGTGGTGGCGCTGGGCGCGACGCAGCTCGCGCCGCCGGACGACGCCGAGGTGCTGCCCGGATCCCCCACGTCCGCGCCGGCGTTCCAGGTCCGGGAGGGTTACCAGCCGCCGTGGCTGGACTGGAGCGACCTGACGTGCGGCATGCCGGTGGCCGACCTGGAGACCACGGCGCAGGGCTGGTCGGTGGCGGCGGCCGGTGACGTCTACACGGTGACCGAGGAACAGGGCGGCGAGCGCTCGCAGTACTGGGGTGCCGCGGCGCGGTTCGCGGAGGGGAAGGGCGCGCTCGACGTCAGGCCGGTCCTGGTGTGGAGCCAGGCCGGTGTGGTGGTCGACCTGGGCCGGGACGTCTTCGACCAGTGGGACGCGGACGAGGTGCTGCCGGAACCGCTCCTCGGCGCGGGTCCGGGTGCCGTGGCGGCCCTGGACGGCCCGACGACGTCGTGCGTTCCGTCGCCGTCCGACGGCGAGTCGCAGACACCGCTGCCCGAGGGCGACTACGAGGTGCGCGTGGTGGGTTTCCCGCGGATCGATGGTCGGTGGGCCACGACGGTCAGTGACCCGATCCAGATCCATCTGGGCGCCGACGGCGTGCACAGCCCGGGTGAGCCCCGTGCCGCCGAACCGGCGGTCGAGCTCCCCGGACCCGTCGAGGGCCAGATCTCACGCTTCGAGCTGGACCGCACCACCGACCTGGTCACCGCGGAGATGACCCAGCGCGACTACTCGTCGGACACTCCGATGCGGGTCATGGGCACGTGCGCCAGCTCCGACCCGGAGGACATGCTCCCGATCGAGCTGGTGCTGCCGTCGACCGGCGAGGTGATCGCGGCCACCCAGATCACCTGCGACGGGTTCGAGGCCGGGTCGGCCGTGGGCGCCCTGTCGGACTACCGCAGCGGGGAGACCATCGACATCCGGCTGCCCGAGGTGGCCGACGGCGTCTCCCGGCTCTGGGTGTCCCTGGAACCGGAGACTCCCGTCGGCGGGGACACGGGGCCGGAGTGTTCGGCGAGCGGGTTCGAGCCGGAGTACGGGACGGACTTCGAACTGACCCAGAGCACGTCGGCGACGGTCGGGAACATCACGGTGCTGGCACAGGTCTGCAACGTCGACGCCCTGGTCGCGCTGGCGAGGCAGCACGGTACGGAGGTGATGTCCGGTACGGAGGCGCCGGAGCAGACCTTCGCGCTGCCGGAGTCCGACCCGGGACGCTACCGGGAGCTTGCCGCGCTGGTGAGCTCCACCACCCCCGCCTTCCCGGACGACGGCGGGCCGGACGCGACGCTCGTCTGGCCGCGGGTCGTCACCGAGGAGTTCCGCAGCTCGGACGATGCGTGGGCCGAGCTGGTTGCCGCGGGCGTGCTCACCGAGGAGGAGAGCCAGAACCAGCGGGCGAGCGGCTACCGAGGCCCCCGGGTGGGCATCACCATGTCCGGCGACTGGCTGTTCTACACCACGGGCGGCTGACCACCTCAGGTGCTCGGGTCACCCGGATGACCCGAGCGCCTGGCACCTCGGCAGATAATGGGCCGGTGACCCCCGAGAACCCCGCCCCGTCCGCTGCCGTCCAGCCCGCGACTGTCCCGGAGGAGGCCCGCGCCCACGCGGCCGACCTGGGCGAGTTCATCGCGGCGTCGCCGTCGTCCTACCACGCGGCGGCCGAGGTGGCCCGGCGCGCGCAGGCGGCGGGCTTCACCCGCCTCGCCGAGGACGCCGCCTGGGACGTCACCCGGGGCGGGCGCTACGTGGTGGTCCGCGACGGCTCGGTCATCGTCTTCACCGTGCCCGGCGCCGCCGGCCCCACCACGCCGTTCACCATCGTGGGCGCCCACACCGACTCCACGGGCTTCAAGCTCAAGCCGAAGCCGACCACGCGCGGCGCCGGCGGCTGGTGGCAGGTGGGGGTCGAGGTGTACGGCGGCCCGCTGCTCAACTCCTGGCTCGACCGCGAGCTGGAGCTGGCCGGGCGGATCGTCACGCACGACGGCACCGAGCACCTGGTGCGCACCGGCCCGATGCTGCGCATCCCGCAGCTCGCGATCCACCTGGACCGGGGCGTCAACGACAACGGGCTCGCCCTCGACAAGCAGCGCCACACCCAGCCCGTCTGGGGCCTCGGCGACGCGCAGAGCGCGGACGTCCTGGCGGCGCTCGCGGCGGACGCCGGCGTCGACCCCGCGGACATCGGCGGCTACGACGTGGTGCTGGCGGAGACGCAGCCGGCCCGGGCCTTCGGCGCGGGGCAGGTCCTGTTCGCGTCCGCGCGGCTCGACAACCTGCTCTCCACGCACGCGGGGCTGACGGCGCTGCTCGGCCGGGCGGCGGCCGCCTCCGACGGCGCCGGCAGCGAGGGCGCCACGAGCGTCGAGATGTTCGCGGCCTTCGACCACGAGGAGATCGGCAGCGCCTCCCGCTCCGGCGCGGCGGGCCCGTTCCTGGAGGAGGTGCTGGTCCGCGTCTCCACGGCCCTGGGCGCCACGCCGGAGGAGCGCTCCCGCGCGTTCGCGGCGTCGCTGCACGTGTCGTCCGACGTCGGGCACGCGGTGCACCCGAACTACCCCGAGCGGCACGACCCGGCCAACCACCCCGTCGCCGGGGGCGGGCCGATCCTCAAGATCAACGCGAACCAGCGCTACGCCACGGACGCGCACGGCGCGGCAGCGTGGAACGCCGCATGCCGGGACGCGGGGGTGCCCACCCAGGAGTTCGTCTCCAGCAACGTGGTGCCGTGCGGGTCGACGATCGGACCCATCTCGGCGACCCGGCTGGGCATTCGCACTGTGGATGTCGGAGTGCCAATTTTGTCGATGCACTCGGCCCGTGAGCTCACCGCGGTGGTCGATCCGTGGTACCTCTCGCGCGCGATGAGGGCCGTCCTCGGGGGGTGAAAAGTCGAATCGTCCCGGAACGGGGCGAGAAGGACGGTTGATCGGGGCGACCTGCGCTTTTGCATGTTTCCGTTGGTTCTGTCCGGGTATACATTTGGCGCAATGCGGACAGGACTTGGACGTTTGTCCAAGAAAGAACCGGCCTGACCTGCGAAAACGTCCAGTCCTCGCACTTCATCGGTTTGGAAGAAAATACCTAGTACCGTCCAGATGCATGGACCTCGTGGGGGTGATACCACTGTGGTCATCCAGAGCCGTGAACTCGGCAAAAGAGAAATGCCGGACCATCAGGAGCCCCCTGTGCCTCGTGCAACCGTACGCACCTGCGCCCGATGCGGCTGTGTCCTCAGCCGCTACAACTCCGAAGCCCGTTGTGCCGCGTGCCGGCGCACCGAGTCAGTCCCCGTGGTGTCGCTGCCCAGCGTGCCGTCCCGGGTCTGGCAGGACGAAGCAGTCCGTTCGGCGCTCGCCGACTGGGACTTCGGTCAGGTCAGCCGCATGGTGCGGCAGCTCGTCCCGCTGCGGCAGGAGGACGTGGCAGCCCTGACCGGGCTGAGCCAGTCCTACCTGTCGATGCTGGAGTGCGGTGACCGCCGCCTGACCGACGTCTCGCGCGTCGTCCAGTTCCTCACGGGACTGGGCACGCCGCCGGACCTGGTGCGGCTCCCGCTCCCGGGGATCAGCCCGCTGCCCGACGCCGCCGAGCCCGCACGGGCGACGACGTCCGGCCAGGTCAGCAGCGCCCCGGTGGTCGTGACCCCCACGGCGCCGGACCCCGCGCTGCCGTGGACGGCCGACCGCATGCTCACCGCGCTCCGCCTGGCGCACGTCGCCGACAGCACGGCGGACTGGCTGCCCTCGGACGCGAACGGCCCCGTGTCGGCGAACGCGATGAGCGACGCGGCCGGCACCGACACACCGCGGCCGGCATCGGGCATCGCGCTGAACTCGATGATCCAGCGCTGGGACGCCGAGCAGGCCGAGCCGCTTCGCCGGGCCACGGTCGGCACCCGGGTGTCGCTGGAGCTCTGCGGGCACCTGCAGGGCACGCTCGACGAGCTGCGGGTCATGGACAAGGGCTCGGGCAGCGGCGCAGTCGCCGACCTCGCCCGCGCCCACCTCGCCCTCGTCGTCCGGATCCTGGAGCGCAGCACGTACGACGAGGTCACGGGCCGGCTGCTCGCCGCCGTCGCCGCGGACACCGCCACGCAGGCGGGCTGGTTCGCGTTCGACGCCGGGCGCACGGACTCGGCACGCGCCTACATGCTCGCCGGCCTGCGGGCCGCGCACGCGGCCGCCGACGACCGGCTCGGCGCGGGCGCACTGTCCTACCTCGCGATCCACGGCTACTCCAGCGGCGACCCGCGGGACGCGGTGCGTGCGGCCGAGGCCGGCCGGCGTCGGATCGCCCGCCTGGACGCGCCGCACCTCTCCGCGACCCTCCTGACCCGGCAGGCCCGCGGGCACGCGGCCGCGGGCGAGGGCGAGGCCGCGCGCCGGGCCCTCGGCGAGGCCTCCGAGCTGTGCGCCCGGGGCCGCGGCGAGGACGACCCGCACTGGCTGTACTGGATGAACGAGGGCGAGATCCACGGGCAGGCCGGATCGGCCCACCTGGCGCTCGGCAACACGGCGCGCGCCGTGGAGAGCTTCGGGCACGCGATCCGGGCCGAGCGGGCGGGCGAGCGCCGCACGCACGGTCTGTTCCTCAGCCGGGCGGCCCAGGCGCACGCCCGGGCCGGAGACCTCGACGCGGCCTGCGCCACGGGCGAGGAGGCGGTGAGCATCGCGGAGACCGTGCAGTCGGCGCGGCTGCGGGAGCACCTGCGGGACCTGTCCGCCGACCTGCGGCGCGGCGGTTCCACGAGGCGCTCCGGCATGGGGGCGCGGGTGCTGACCGAGCGGATCGCGGCACTGGCGTCGTGACCGCCCCGCCCACCTCCGGTGGCGACGTCCGGACCGGCGATGCCAGGGCCCTGGTGCTCTGGGACATCGATCGGACCCTCGTCTACGTCGGGGAGGTGGACCGGACGGCATACCGGGAGGCGTTCGCCGAGGTCGTGGGACGACCCGCCGAACGCCTCCCGGCCAAAGGCACCGGCGTGACGATGCCGCTGGCCATCCGTGGCCTGCTGGCGGACAACGGGGTGCCCGAGCACGAGGCCGAGCGCCTGCTGCCGCGCATGCTCGCGGCGGTCCCGGTGCGCTTCGCGGCCCACACCGACGACGTGCGCCGCCTCGGGACCGTGCTGCCCGGGGCGATGGGTGCCCTCAAGGCGGTAGCGGCCGAGCCCGACCTGGTGGCCACGGTCCTGACGGGCAACCTCGAGGAGAACGCCCGGATCAAGCTCGGCGTCTTCGGCATGGACCAGTACCTCGACACCGCGGTGGGCGGCTACTCGTCCGACGACGCGCACCGCCCGGCGCTCGTCGCGGTCGCCCAGCGGCGCGCCGGCGACCGGTACGAGAGCACGTTCCACAAGGGCAACACCGTGATCGTCGGGGACTCCCTCGAGGACGTGCGCACCGGGCTCGAGGGCGGCGCGTCCGTCGTGGCCGTGGCCTCGGGCACGACGCCGGCGGACCGGCTCGCCGAGGCGGGGGCCGACGTGGTGCTCCCCGACCTGACCGACCCGGGCCGGCTGATCCAGCAGATCCGCGTGCTCACCGACACCGCGGGACCCGTGTAGGGGCAGTCCGATCCAGGTGCGGCGACCTTGATGTTCCGACATAGTGACTGTCGTCACATGTGGGTAGACTCTGGTCTCTTCCCGCCATCGACGTTGCTGGTGGGTCGCATCGGCCTTGCACGGGTCAAGCCCGTGCCGGGCATTTCATATCTGGGGGAACAGCCCCGGAGCTCGTCGAGGAGGACGGATGCTCGAAGACGGCATTGTTTTCGGCGCAGGGAGCTACACCACGGTGGCGGTGATCGCCGTCATCGCGGTCGCTGCCCTCGGGTGCGCCTTCGTGCTGCGCCGCCAGGTGCTCGCCGCGCCTGATGGAACCGCCAAGATGCAGGACATCGGCCAGGCCGTGCAGGAGGGCGCCTCCGCTTATCTCAAGCGGCAGTTCCGCACCCTCGTGCTGTTCGCCGCGGTGGTGTTCGCTCTGCTCTTCCTGCTGCCGGGCGACGGCGGCGTGCGGGTCGGACGCTCGATCGCCTTCCTGTTCGGCGCCGGGTTCTCCGCCGCGATCGGCTACCTGGGCATGTGGCTCGCGGTCCGGGCGAACGTCCGCGTCGCGTCGGCCGCGACCCGCCCGGGCGGCCGGGCCGAGGGCGCCCGCATCGCCTTCCGCACCGGCGGCGTGGTCGGCATGTCCGTGGTGGGCCTGGGCCTGCTCGGTGCCGCGCTCGTCGTGCTCGTGTACGACGTCGACGCGCCCGCCGTGCTGGAGGGCTTCGGCTTCGGCGCCGCGCTGCTCGCCATGTTCATGCGCGTGGGCGGCGGCATCTTCACCAAGGCGGCCGACGTCGGCGCCGACCTGGTCGGCAAGGTCGAGCAGGGCATCCCCGAGGACGACCCCCGCAACGCGGCCACCATCGCGGACAACGTGGGCGACAACGTCGGTGACTGCGCCGGCATGGCGGCCGACCTCTTCGAGTCCTACGCCGTGACCCTCGTCGCCGCCCTGATCCTGGGCAAGGCCGCCATGGGCGAGCAGGGGCTCGTGTTCCCGCTGATCGTCACCGCGATCGGCGCGTTCGTCGCGCTGCTGGGCGTCTTCATCACCCGGGTGCGCGGGTCCGAGAGCGGGCTCACCGCGATCAACCGCGGCTTCTACATCTCGGCCGTCGTCGGGGCCGTGCTGGCCGGGATCGCGGCCTTCGTCTACCTGCCGTCCTCGTTCGACCAGATGACCGGCACCGCCGACCTCACCGACGTGACCGCCGACCCGCGGGTCGTGTCCGCCCTCGCCGTGCTCGTCGGCGTGGTGCTCGCCGGCGTCATCCTCTGGGTCACGGGCTACTTCACCGGCACCGACAAGAAGCCGACCCTGCACGTGGCCGAGACGTCCCGCACGGGCGCCGCGACCGTCGTCCTGTCCGGCATCGGCGTGGGCTTCGAGTCCGCCGTGTACACGGCCGGCATCATCGCCGCCGCGATCTGCGGCGTGTTCCTGCTGGCCGGCGGCTCCGTGCCGCTCGCGCTGTTCCTCGTGGCCCTCGCCGGCTGCGGCCTGCTCACCACGGTCGGCGTCATCGTCGCCATGGACACGTTCGGCCCCGTCAGCGACAACGCGCAGGGCATCGCCGAGATGTCGGGCGACGTGGACGAGGAGGGCGCGCAGATCCTCACCGACCTCGACGCCGTGGGCAACACCACCAAGGCCATCACCAAGGGCATCGCGATCGCCACGGCAGTGCTCGCCGCCACGGCGCTCTTCGGCTCGTACGCCGACGCCGTGTCGCACGCGCTCGCCCAGGTCGGGAACGTCGGCTCGGGCCTCGTGACCTCGATGCTCAGCTACGAGATCATCTCGCCCGTCACCCTCGTGGGCGTGATCCTCGGCGGGGCCACGGTGTTCCTGTTCTCCGGGCTCGCGATCGACGCCGTCACCCGCGCCGCGGGCGCCATCGTGTTCGAGGTGCGCCGCCAGTTCCGCGAGCACCCGGGCATCATGACGTTCGACGAGCGTCCCGAGTACGGCAAGGTCGTGGACATCTGCACCCGGGACTCGCTGCGCGAGCTCGTCACCCCGGGCCTGCTGGCCGCGTTCGCGCCCATCGCGGTGGGCTTCGGGCTCGGCGTCGGGCCGCTGGCCGGGTTCCTGGCCGGGGCCATCGGCACGGGCGTGCTCATGGCCATCTTCCTGGCCAACTCGGGCGGAGCCTGGGACAACGCGAAGAAGATCGTCGAGGACGGCAAGTACGGCGGCAAGGGGTCCGAGGCGCACGCGGCCACCGTCATCGGTGACACCGTGGGCGACCCGTTCAAGGACACCGCCGGCCCGGCCATCAACCCGCTGATCAAGGTGATGAACCTGGTCGCTCTGCTCATCGCCCCGGCGGTGGTGGCGATCAGCGTCCCGGACGACGCCAACCATGCGCTCCGCATCGGCATCGCGCTGGTGGCGGCGGCGGTGGCGTTCGGCGCCGTGATCTGGTCCCGCGTGCGGGCGTCCCGCGTCGACGCGGCCCAGCAGGCGGAGCAGGACCGGGCGGCCGCCGCGGTCTGACGCCGAGGTAGCACAGCGAGGTAGCACCGCAGCGAGGTGGAACCCTGGCGAGACTGCCAGGGTTCCACCTCGCTGCGGTTCTGCCTCGGCAGGGCTCGGACGGGCCTACTGGCCCACGCGGCCGTCCACGCACTCGCGGAGCAGGTCGGCGTGGCCCACGTGCCGGGCGTACTCCTCGATCATGTGCACCAGCACGTCCCGGATCGGGATCTGCTCGCCGTGGTGCGCGACGGTCTCGCCCAGCCCGTCCTCGGACAGGGTCTCCATCCAGGCGTCGGCGTCCCGGACCTCGCGCCGCCAGCTCTCCCACGCGTCCTCGACGACGGCGGGGTCGGCCACGGAGCCGTCGAAGTCCGCGTCGGGGTTCTCCGGCGACTTGCCGAACAGCTTGGGCAGGTCCGGCTGCGCCCGCAGCACCCGCTGGAACCAGGTCTGCTCCACGTGCGCCAGGTGCCGCACCAGCCCCAGCAGCGACATGGTCGACGGCGGCACCGACCGGCGGGCGAGCTGCTCGGCGTCGAGCCCGTCGCACTTCATCTCCAGCGTGATCCGGTAGTGCTTGAGGTAGTTCCAGAGGGTCTCCTTCTCGCCGACCGGGTTGGCCAGCGCCTCGCGCGGGTCGTCGTCGGGGTCCGCCCACATGTCGGGGTAGACGGTCGCCGAGGTCCATCGCTCTGTCGTCATGGAACCAGTGCACCCTCCGGTCCCGGGACGGTCAACGAGATACCCGGCCAGGGTTCGCTCCCACTTCGCCCGCGTCATGGTCCAGACTGGGCCGGGTTGTCGCTGGGAGGCACCGTTGCTCGTTCGTACTCGCCTGCTCGCCGCGCTGACCGGCGCGACGCTCGCCGTCGGCGCCCTTGGCGCGCCCGCCGTGGCACGGACCGGCCCGGCGGACGGCCCCACGGACCCCGGCGCCTTTGTCGCCTCCTACGTACCGCCCGAGCCGGTGCCGAGCGCCCGGGCCGGGTTGCGCCTGCCGACGTCGTACCCGTACCAGCCTGACCTGCGGGTCTACCCGGCGAACGCGCGTGACGCCACGGAGCGCAACGGCACGGTCAGCCACGCGGACCTGGCCCCGCGCCTGACGCGGCTGATGGACCGGAGCGACCGGGTCTCGACGCAGGTGGTGGGGCAGTCGACCGAGGGCCGCGACCTCTACCTGGTCACCGTGACGGCGCCGGAGCGGCGGTCGGAGACCGCGCGGCAGGCCGCCTGGCGCACGGAGATCCGGGAGCGGCCGGACCGCGCCGCGCGCGACACCGCCCTGCGCGCGGGCTACAAGACCCCGATCTGGATGAGCGCGAACATCCACGGCGACGAGTGGGAGGGCACGGACGCCGCGCTGCGCGTCATCGAGCGACTGGCGACGGCGGACGACCGCGCGACGCGGGAGACCCTGGCGCACCACCGGCTCGTGTTCAGCCTGACGCTCAACCCGGACGGGCGCACCCACGCGACCCGCGAGACGTCCCTGGGCCTGGACGCGAACCGCGACATGATCACGCTCGCCACCCCGGAGGCACGCTCGTACGCCCGCACCGTGCAGGCGGTGCAGCCGCTCTTCGCGGCGGACTTCCACGGCTACACCGACGTGCTCCAGGTCGAGCCGGCAGGCCCGCCGCACGGCGCGAGCTACGAGTACGACCTGCTCGTGCCGCACGCCTACGCGATCGCGCGCCAGGTGGAGGACGACGTCGTCGCGGCCGACATCGACGGCAACACCTCCTACGACCCCGGCACGGGCGACGCGGTCGAGGAGGACACGGGGTTCGTCAAGATCCCGTACCGGGACACGCCGTCGGGCTGGGACGACTACCCGCCGGTCTTCACCGCGCAGTACGCGTCGCTGCAGGGCGCGGTGACCAGCACGGTCGAGCTGCCGCTGGGCCGCACGGGCCCCACCACGACGCGGGCCGACTCGGCGGTGGACACCGAGGTAGCCGTCACGACGATGACGTCGATGATCGACTACGTCCGGACCCACTCGGACGCCATGCTCGCGAACCAGGTCGAGATGTTCCGCCGCGGGGTGGCGGGTGCGCCGAAGGTCGCGCTGACCACCCGGAACATCGCCGGTGTACCCGGCCCGGACGAGTGGAAGCGGCTCTGGGACCGGGCGGACGACCAGGAGACGGTGCGCCTGCCGCGCGCGTACGTGATCCCGGTGGGCCCTGGCCAGCGGTCGGCGAGCGACGCCGAGGACCTCGTGGACACGCTGCTGTTCCACGGCATCGAGGTGGGGCGGCTGGCCGCCCCCGCGCACCTCCCGGGCACGGGCACCACCTATCCCGCCGGCTCGTACGTGGTGGACCTGCACCAGCCGCTGCGCGGCCTGGCGAGCTCGCTGCTCGGCCCGGGCTCGGACATCTCCGCCACGGTGCCCGCCATGTACGACATCTCGGCGTGGTCGCTGGCGGCCCTCTGGGGCGCGACGGTGGACCGGGTGGGCGCGACCACCGACGGCCCGGTGGGGCGGACCGTTCCCGTCCTCGCGGGGCGCGGGCGCGGCAGCGTCCCGGACGGGCAGCCCTACGTCGGCTTCGACCTGGCCGGCGTCGCGGACCAGCGGGCCCTGAACGACCTGCTGGACCAGGGCGTCGCGGTGCGGCTCACGGTGGACGGGCGCGCCGTCGTCGGGCCGCGCGGGCACGGGGCGGCCCATCACGTGGCCGACCGGTACGGCATAGACTTCGCGGCGGCGTCGCGCGCCGACTGGGCGGCCGGGGAACCGGCCGAGGACCTGACGGTCGCCTACGTGGGCGACCAGGACGACCGGCTGTCGCTCATGGCGCTCGGGTTCGACGACCTGGTCGCGGTCTCGGCGCGAGGGATCGGCACGAGCGCGGCGGCGGGCCGCCCGACCGGCCTCGAGGGCGCCGACGTCCTGTGGGTGGGCTCATCCTTGGACCTGCCCGCGGGCTCGGCCGGCCACGCGTACGTCCGGTCCTGGTTGCGCGACGGCGGCGCGATCGTCGGGCGCGGGGCCGGCGCGTTCGCGGCCGCGGAGTCGTACGGGCTGGTCAGCGGCACCGCGGTGACGGGCGACGCGGACGGCAACGGCATCATCGAGACCGACACCGCGGGTGACGTGCTGGACGACCACCCGCAGGAGCAGGGGTTCGTCTACCCGGCCGTGTGGTTCACGGACCTCGGTCCCGGCACCACGGCGGAGCTGACCTACGGCAGCTTTCTCGCCGGCCACTGGACGCCCTCGGAGGACGGCGACGGGCCGGAGGCGGCCGATGGGCAGATTGCTGCCGTATCCGGCAAAATAGGACACGCGCGGGCGTTCGTGTTCGGCACCTCGGTCTTCTTCCGCACCCATCCCCGGGGCGGCCTGAGCCAGGCGGGGACGGCGATCCACTGGGCCGCGTCGTGACCACCGCGGACGTCTGATCCGTGCGGTCCGCGGCGCGTCCGGGATCACCAGGGGTATGTGGAAAACCGGGTGCTGCCGCTATCGTCTGCCGTGTTGTGCTCCCGAACGCCCCGTGGTCCGCGGGCGTGGACGGGAGCCCCGACGCAGGGGGCCCCGACGTGGGACCCGGAGCAGGAGAAGGTCCCGTGAGTGCCGACATCGACCCGACCGAGGCCATTCCTCAGGTCACGGCCGAACTGATCGCGAAGGCGGCAGCCCGGCAGGCCCCGCCGCCCGAGCGCGAGGCGACGAGCGCCCCGGCGGGCACGGTGCGCACCGCGCCGGAACGCAGCGCTGCCAGGAAGGCGCCGGACGCCAGGCAGGAGCAGCCGGTCACCGAGCAGCCCGCCGCGCCGGACGCCGTCCTGTCCAAGCGCCCGGGTTCGCCGTTCGTCCCGTCGGAGCCGTACGGCGACCGGCACACGTCGGCCGGCCACATCGCCGCGGGGCACCTGTCGTCGCTCGTGCAGATCCCCACCGTCTCGGTGTGGGACCCGCAGTACCTGGACCACGAGTCGTTCGCGCGGCACCGGGCCGCGCTGGCCACGTTCTACCCCCGCGTGCACGCCCTGCAGAGCGAGCCGGCGGGCGACCACGGCCTGCTCTACCGCTGGCCCGGCAAGGGCCGGCAGGACGTGCTGCACCCCTACCCGGTGGTGCTCATGGCGCATCAGGACGTGGCACCGGTCCGGGCCGTCGACTGGTCCGGGAACCCGTTCTCGGGCGAGATCCGCGACGGCGTGGTGCACGGCCGCGGCACGCTCGACGACAAGGGCGGGCTGGTCGCGGTGCTCGACGCCGTCGAGACGCTGCTCACCGAGGGCTTCGTGCCCGAGCGCGACATCTGGCTGTTCTTCGGCGCGGACGAGGAGACGGTCGGCGAGTCCGCCCAGATCGCCGTCCGCCGCCTGTACGAGCTCGGCGTGCGGCCGTGGCTCGTGATCGACGAGGGCGGGTCCGTCGCGACCGACGTGCTGCCCGGCGTCGACCGGCAGACGGCCCTGGTGGGCGTCGCGGAGAAGGGCCTGGTCGGGATCAACCTCTACACCACCGACGTCGGCGGCCACGCGGCCACGCCCGGGCGGTGGACCGCGACCACGCGGCTCGCCCGTGCCGTGACGCGCGTGGGCCGGCACCGGTTCGCGGCGCGGGTCGACGCGCCGACCGTGGAGATGCTGGGCAAGGTGGCCCCGGGTGCCTCCGGTCTCAAGGGCGCCACGCTCCGGCTCGCGGCCAGGACCGCGGCCGGGCCGCTGCGCAAGCTGGCTGCCTGGGTGCTGGCCGGAGGCGGCCCCGAGGCCGTCGCGACGGTCCGCACCACGGTGGCGGTCACCGAGCTCGAGGGCAGCCCCGGCGCGAGCACCGCCGCCACGACGGCCCGGGCCCGCCTCGACGTCCGGGTGGCGCTCGGCGACACCGTGGACCGGACGGTCGCGCGGCTGCGCCGTGTCATCCGGGACAAGCGGGTCGAGATCGAGGTCGTGGAGAGCAGCGAGCCCAGCGAGGTCTCGCCCACTGACAGCCAGCAGTTCGCGCTCCTGAGCGAGTCGATCGGGGCCGCGTACCCGGACGCCGTCGTGGCGCCCTACGTGACGGTCGCCGCCACCGACGCGCGCCGGTTCACGCCGATCAGCGACCACGTCTTCCGGTTCAGCCCGTTCGTCATGACGCGTGAGCAGCGGCAGTCGACGCACGGCACCGGGGAGCACCTGACGGTTGATTCCCTGAGCCGCGGAGTGCATTTCTATCGTGAGGTGCTGCGCAAGATCCCGGCCTGACCTGGGCATTCAACAAATCACCGAAATTGGACTAAGTTCTCCCTCTACATCGGCGAGGGAGACTTTCATGAGCAGCTCCGCAGCACCGTCCGGCACGCCCGGCGGGTCGCGTTCGCCCGTGAACGTCAACGTCCACACGTACCCCGCGCAGCTGCAGTACCCGCCGCGGTCGTACCTCGTGTTCAGCATTCTGATGACCATCTGCGTCTGGCCCACGGGAATCGTGGCGCTCGTGAATGCGTCGCGCGTGAACGCGCACTGGAAGACGGGTGAGCACGACAAGGCGCGCAAGGCGTCCCGCCGGGCGCGCAACTGGGGCCTGTGGTCGCTCGCCATCTGGGTGGTCATGCTGGTCGTGGTCGTGTTCTGGTCGAGCATCGCCTACCTGAACGGGTAGCACTTCACCCACAGTTCGTCAGCTATCACACGATTGCCCCTCCTGTCCTCCCGGGTTCTGCGGGTAAAGTGCGCGGCTATGAGTGCGACACGGCGCAAGGGCTCGCGGGGCGGTCGTGCTGCTTCCCGCGCCGGTGGTCCCCCCGCGAGCAACGCCCTCACCTGGGCGGAGAGCCTCGCGGCGGGTGAGGCCGCCCCCGGTGCCAGCGCCCTCGAGTGGGCCGAGGGGCTCGCGCAGAACGACACCGCCACGCCCAGCCCGTGGGGCAGCGCGGGTGCGTCCGCCGCCCCCGCCGACCCCGCACCGGCCGAGGAGAGCGGCACCGGATCCCCGTGGGGCCCGGTACCGGCACCCGTCGTCGTCGACGGCGAGGACGCCGCCCCCGGCGAGCCCGAGGGCGACGCGAACCCGTGGGGCTCCGTGGCGGCGGCGGAACCCGCCGCGGCCCGGGGCCGGAGCAAGAACGCCGGCGGCAAGAGCGGCAAGGCCGGCAAGTCCCGCTCCAAGGGCAAGGGCGCCAAGTCGGGTGCCAAGGGCGCGCCGAAGGACGACACCGCCCCCACCCCCGCGGGCGGCTTCCCGCTGAACGTGGGCCCTGCGGCCGACGGGGCCCCGGAGGAGGCGCTGCCGGAGGACGACGTCCCGGCCGCGACGAGCACGCCCCCGTCCCGCGGTCCGGGCTCCACGAAGGCCGGCAAGGGCCCCCGGGGTCGTATCCCCACCCCCAGCACGGCGCAGCAGCGCAAGATCAAGCGGACCCTGCGCCGCGGCCTGCCTCCGTTCCTCGACCGGCCGATGGTGCTGGTGCTGGCCGGCGTCATCGCCGCGGTGCTGGGCCTCGGCACGGGCTGGGGCATGGACAACCTCCCCTCGTCGGGCGGCGCGATGTCGTCGGCGGACGCCGCGTCGTGCGCGCAGACGCAGATGGCGTGGACGCAGGCCGCCAACGCGCAGTCGGCGATGGTCGAGGACCAGCCCGAGACGCTGCGCAAGGGCTTCATCAACGCGCGCAACGCGCTGGACGGGGTGACGCCGCCGGAGGCGATCTCCGCGGACTGGGCGGTGGCGTTCACCTACTACTCGACCGTGGCGAACAACATCGAGAAGGTGAAGGCCAACGACGGCCCCGCCGTGCTCTCGGCGGTCGGCGGCGCGCAGGAGGAGCTCGACACCGAGGCGATGATCGAGGCGACCAAGGCCATCGGGCTCTACGTCAACTCGAACTGCCGGCAGTAGCCCGTCAGGATGGGCCCGTGCAGCCTCCTGTGACCGACCCCGCCCTCGTCGCCTCCCTCCGGGCCGACCTGCTCGCCTCCGCCTACGACGTCGACGGCGTCGAGGACGTCCTCGGGCCGCTCGCCGCGGCCGCGCTGCACCGGGAGCAGGCGCTGCCGGCCCGCCGGGCGGTCGCGGCGGCGACGGCCGGCAAGCCGCCGTCGGACCGCGACCCGCGCGCCACCCTCGCCGCCCTCTTCCTGCTGGGCGCGGCCGTGCCGCGCGCCGCGGTGGACCGCGCGCTGCCCGCGACCGGCGCGGCCGGGGCGGAGCGGCTGGGCCTGGTCACCGCGCAGGGCTCCGGGGACGACGACGAGGTGCGCGCCGTCGTGGACCTGCACCCCTACTCCTCGGTCGACGCCGTCGGCGACGCGCGCTGGTGGCTGGCCTCCGACCTGGGCGAGCTCGCGACCGGCGGCCGCCTGGCGACCGACCACGTGCTCGGCGCGGGCGGCGCGTCCCTGACGCTCGCGCAGGTGACCGTGCGCAACCCGACCGGCCGGGTGCTGGACCTGGGGACCGGCTGCGGCATCCAGGCCCTGCACGCGGCGCGGCACGCCCGGCAGGTGGTGGCGACCGACATCTCGCGGCGCGCGCTGTCGTTCGCGCGCTTCAACGCCGCCCTGAACCAGCCGGACGGGGCCGAGCTGGAGCTGCGGCACGGGTCCCTGCTGGAGCCGGTCGCGGGGGAGCGGTTCGACCTCGTGGTCTCCAACCCACCGTTCGTCATCACGCCGCACGCCGGGGCGGCCGGCCGCGCCGTGGCCGACGCGATCGGCGACTACGAGTACCGCGACGGCGGCCGGGCGGGCGACGACCTGGTGCGCGACCTCGTGCTCGGCGTCGGCGACGTGCTCGCCCCGGGCGGCACGGCCCAGCTCCTCGCCAACTGGGAGCACCGCAGGGGCGAGCCCTGGGCCGAGCGGGTGGGCCGCTGGCTCGACGAGGCGGGCCTGGACGGCTGGATCATCCAGCGCGAGGTGCTCGACCCCGCCGAGTACGCCGAGACCTGGATCCGCGACGGCGGGACCACGCCCGACCGCGAGCCGGACGCCTGGGCCGCCGCGTACGGCGCGTGGCTCGACGACTTCGCCTCCCGCGACGTCGAGGCCGTCGGCTTCGGGATCGTGACTCTCCGGCGGCCCGCCTCGGGTGCCGTGACCTTGCGGCGCCTGGAGGAGCACACCGGGTCGGTGCGCCAGCCGCTCGGGGCGCACATCGCCCGCAGCCTCGCCGGGCACGACTGGCTGGCGGCCCGGGACGACGCCGCGCTCGCCGCGGCCCACCTCGTGACGGCCGCGGACGTGACGGAGGAGCGCTACCTGACGCCGGGCGCCGCCGACCCGAACGTCGTCGTGCTGCGGCAGGGGGACGGGCTGGGGCGGGGCGTGCACGCGTCGAGCCCGCTCGCGGCCCTCGTGGGCGCGTGCGACGGCGAGCTGTCGGTCGGGCAGATCGTCGGCGCCCTCGCGTCGCTGTTCGAGGTGCCCGCGGACGCGCTGGCGGCCGAGCTGCTCCCGGCCGTCCGGGGACTGGTCAGGGACGGTTTTCTGGAGGAGTGAGCCCGAGCGCCTCGGCCGGCGCTGCGGGCCGCGCGCCGTTACCGGGACGTAACGGAATTGTCGAAGACCGATAAATCTTGTCGATGCCCGAGACATATCCGGCTATGACAGATATTTTCCACCGTGTGGAACTCGACATGCGGCACTTGAGGATGGTTGTCGCTGTTGCCGAGTCGGGCAGCGTCACGAAGGCGGCCGCTGCCCTCGGCATCGCGCAGCCGGCGTTGACCGCGCAGCTCAACCGCATCGACCGGTCCCTGGGCGGGAACGTCTTCGTCCGCGACCGGTTCGGTGCGCGACCGACAGAGCTCGGTGAGCTGGTGCTCAGGCACGCTCGCGTGCTTCTCCCCGCCATGGCGGCCCTCGCGGACGACGCCGAACGCCTCGTCAACGGCGACGTCGCCCACGGCGAGACCGTGCGGGTCGGCATCACCGGGACCGGGCTGGGCGGGCTGTTCGTCAACCAGCTGCACATCGGGATGCCCGGTGCGCAGGTCACGACGGCGATGCCCCCGCTGCCCGACGACGTCGCGTCCCGGCTCGCCCGCGGCACCATCGATGTCGGGCTGGTCGGGATGTGCTCCGACGTCTCGCCGCCGGCGGCGGTCGAGGTGTCGTGGACGCGAGTGTGCACCGACCCGATGTTCGTGCTGATCGACGAGCACCACCCGTACGCGGGCAAGCCCGAGGTGTCCCTCGCCGAGCTGGCCGAGGAGCAGTGGCTCTGCGTGCCGTCGCACGGCTGCCTCGAGGAGTGCTTCGTGTCGGCGTGCGTGCGCGCGGGGTTCACGCCGCGCGGCATGGGCGAGGCCGAGTGGACCACCGCCGTCGACCAGGTGCGGGCCGGCCGCGCCGTCGCGCTCGTGGAGCCCGGGCAGCCGGACCCGCCGGGGGTGGCGACGGTCCCCCTGTCCGGGGCGCCCCTGCGCCGCACCCACTACCTGGGCTGGCGGCACGACGCCGACCTCCGGGTGGACCTGGAGGCCGTCGAGGGCGCCGCCCACCGGGCCCACCGCGACGCCGTGCGCCGCAGCCCGCAGTACGAGCAGTGGCTGGCGATGTACGGGATGCTCGGCTGATTCACCACGTGTCAGACGTACAGGTCACAGGAGTGACCTGTACGTCTGACTCGTCATGCCTCGGCTGAACCTCGTACGTGGTTTGCCCTCCATAGGAAATATGTATGACCTGAGTGTGATCTGGGCGTGAAGTCCATCTCCTCCTACGGTGGCAGGGCGGGTGAAAAATCACCCGCGGGTGGAACTTCACCCTCTCCGATCCAAGGAGTCGCTGGAGATGAGTCGCACTTCCCTCCGGGGCGTCGCCGTGGCAACCGCCACCGTGGGCCTCTTTGCCGGCACCATCAGCGCCGTCGCCGCCGCACCGTCCGACGTCGAGGCCGCCACCGCCGGCTACACGCCGGGTCTCGTCTCCGCCATGGAGCGCGACCTGAACCTGAGCACGGCGGACGCCGTGGCCCAGCTCCAGGCGCAGGAGCTCCTGGCCGACACGCAGCAGAGCCTGGAGAAGTCGCTCGGCGCCTCCTACGCCGGGGCCTGGGTCGAGGGTGCGGACACCCTGCACGTCGCCGTGACCGACGCCGCCGAGGCGGCCGACGTCCGCGCGGCCGGGGCCACCCCCGTGACCGTGGACCACTCGCTCACGGCCCTCGACGCCTGGACCGCGGACCTGGACGGCGCGCTGTCCCCGGCCGACGTGACCTCGTACCACGTGGACGTGGAGACCAACGAGATCGTCGTCGACGTGGTCGACGGCGCCCAGGCCGACGTCCGGGCCGCCGTGGCCGAGGCGGGCGTGCCCGCCGGCGTCGTCTCGCTGACGCGGTCCGCGGAGCGTCCCCGCACGTTCGCCGACGTGATCGGCGGCGAGGCGTACTTCATCGACGGCAGCGCGCGCTGCTCGGTCGGCTTCGCCGTCACCGGCGGCTTCGTGTCCGCCGGGCACTGCGGTTCGGTGGGCTCCTCGGCGAGCGAGCCGAGCGGCACCTTCGAGGTCTCGGAGTTCCCGGGCAGCGACTACAGCTATGTCTCGGTGGACTCGGACACCCCGGTCGGCGTGGTCGACGACTGGGCCGGCGGCACCGTGGCCGTCGAGGGTTCGACGCCCGCCGCCGTGGGCGCCAGCGTCTGCCGCTCGGGCTCCACGACCGGCTGGCACTGCGGCACGATCCAGGCGCTCAACGCCACGGTGAACTACGCCGAGGGCAGCGTCTCCGGTCTCATCCAGACCAACGTGTGCGCCGAGCCCGGCGACTCGGGCGGCTCGCTGCTCGCGGGCTCGCAGGCGCAGGGCATGACCTCCGGCGGCTCGGGCAACTGCTCCTCCGGCGGCCAGACCTTCTTCCAGCCGGTGGGCGAGGCGCTGAGCGCGGCAGGGGTGTCGCTCCTGACGAACTGACGTCCTGAGGAACCGCGGGGCGGGTAGGGGAAGTCCCTACCCGCTCTGCGGCATGTCCGCATATTGCTCCGATATGTCCTAACCGGTATCTGGGAGTTGCCTGAAAGCGACCATACGCTGTGCCGCACTGGGTGAATCCATTGCCCCGACGACAAGGAGTCGCTGGACATGAGACGCACATCCTTCAAGGCGATCACCGTGGCCACAGCCGCGGCGACGCTTCTCGCCGGCAGCATCACCGCTGCTACCGCAAGCGCAGCTGCCGGAGCGGACAAGCCCGAGGTGACGAGCTACGCCCCGGGAATGGTCGCGGCCCTGGAGCGCGATCTCGGCCTGACCACCTCCCAGGCCGTGGACCGCCTCAAGACGGACGAGGCTCTGTCCGACAAGCAGCACTCCATCGTCAAGGCCCTCGACAAGGGCTACGCGGGCTCGTGGGTGGACGGCTCCGAGCTGTTCGTCGCGGTCACCGACAAGGCCGGGGCGGCCGAGGTCCGCGCCGCCGGCGCCACGGCGGTCACCGTCGACAAGTCCCTGGCGCAGCTCGACCGGCTCGCCACGAAGGCGTACCGGGCGGCCCCGCGGGCCGACGTCGCCGGCGCCTACGTGGACGTCGAGTCCAACGCCGTGGTCCTCGAGGTGGCCGAGGGGGCGAAGGCCGCCGTGGCCGCCGCCGTCGCGGACGCCGGGGTCGCGGCGGGCTCGGTCTCCCTCGTCGAGGTGGCGGAGATGCCCCGCACCTTCATCAACGTGATCGGCGGCAACGCCTACTACATCGGCGGCTCGCGCTGCTCGGTCGGCTTCTCGGCCACCGGCGGCTTCGTCACCGCGGGTCACTGCGGCGACGTCGGCAACGCCACCACCAGCCCCAGCGGCACCTTCCGTACCTCCTCGTTCCCGGGCAACGACTACGCCTACGTGAACGTCGGCACGGACGACACCCCGGTCGGCGCGGTGAACAACTACAGCGGTGGCACCGTGAACGTCGCCGGTTCGACGGCGGCCGCGGTCGGCGCCACCGTCTGCCGCTCCGGTTCCACCACCGGCTGGCACTGCGGCACGATCCAGGCCCTGAACGCCTCGGTCACCTACGCCGAGGGCACCGTCTCGGGCCTGATCCGGACCAACGTCTGCGCCGAGCCCGGCGACTCCGGCGGCTCGCTGCTGGCCGGCACCCAGGCCCAGGGCATGACCTCCGGTGGTTCCGGCAACTGCTCCTCGGGCGGCACCACCTACTTCCAGCCGGTGAACGAGGCGCTCAGCGCCGCGGGCGTCACGCTGATCACGGGTGGGGGCGGCACGACGCCGCCCACCGGGTGCGCCAGCCAGGAGACGGCGTTCAGCGGCTCGCTGACCAACGGTGCCTACACCTACAAGCCGAGCAGCAGCGGGTTCTCGGCGTCGTCCGGCACCATCACGGGCTGCCTCGACGGCCCCACCGGCGCCGACTTCGACCTGTTCCTGCAGAAGGTGAGCGGCAGCAGCTGGGTCACCGTGGCCCAGGGCATCACGTCGTCGCCCGACGAGAGCGTGAGCTACTCGGGCACGGCCGGCACCTACCGCTGGATCGTGGAGTCGTACTCGGGCTCGGGCTCGTACACGGGCGGCTACTCCACCCCGTGATCTCCGCCTGACAGGTCAGACGCCCAGGCCACTGATGTGGCCCGGGCGTCTGACCCGGTCCGGGCTCAGGGGCGGGCCGTGGACTGGCGGACCAGGAGCATCAGCGCGAACGAGCCGAGCGTCACGGCCACCACCCCGAGCGCCCCGCCCATGTAGGCCGTGAGGTCGCCGCCGATCGGCAGCCCCCAGCCGTAGCCGCGCACGCTGCCCAGCGCGCCGAGGCCGAGGGCGCCGCAGACGACGGCGCCGAGCAGGAGCAGCCCGGCCACGCCCGACGACCCGGGCTCCGCGCCGGTGCGCGGCTCGTCCAGGGACGACGGCGAGCTCAGCGCGCACACGCCGGCGCTCCAGGCGAGCACGACGAGGATCGCGGCGACGACGTCGGACGGCCGGTGCCACTGCCCGATCAGCGTGGACACCCCGGTGGCCGCCGTGTAGGCCGCACCGGCCAGCGCGACGAGCGGGCGCCAGCGCCGCGGCACCGCGATGAGCAGCCCGGCGGCGACGGACGCCGCGACGGTCGTGTGCCCGCTGGGAAGGGTGTTGATGTCGGCCCGCGCGATGTCGAGCAGCGCCGGCCGGTCGAGGACCACGTGCTTGAGCAGCTGTGTGGTGAGGTTGGCGCCGGCCACGAGGATCGCGACCTGTGCCGCGAGCCACCAGCGGCCGCGGGCCAGCGCGAGCACCACGGCGACCGCCAGGCCCAGGCCGACGAACGAGTTGGACACCACGCCGAGCACCGGCTCGGCGAGCTCCCAGAGCACGCCCTGCCCCGTGGCCGCGCCCTCGAGCGCGAGCTGGTCGGCGTGCTGGCCGCGGCCCGAGCCGACGAAGGTGTCCCAGGTGGCCCACACGCCCCACAGCGCGAGCACCGCGACCACGGCGGCCGCGACGCGCGGCACCACCCGGGGCCGGAGGCCCGCCGTCCGGCCGGGCATCGGGCTGCCGACGCTGCCGACATCGCCGGCGTGCGGGGGTCGCGGCAGGTCGCGGCGCGGGAGGGTGCGGTCGGTCATGGGCTCCACCGTAGAGGAGCCTCCTGAAGAGACC
Organism: Promicromonospora sp. NPDC050262; assembly: GCF_040655935.1. Classification (NCBI taxonomy): domain Bacteria; kingdom Bacillati; phylum Actinomycetota; class Actinomycetes; order Micrococcales; family Promicromonosporaceae; genus Promicromonospora; species Promicromonospora sp. NPDC050262. The sequence continues at coordinate 42,911 of NZ_JBFAKX010000022.1, forward strand.
GTGTCGCTGGTGTGAGGCTCCCCGTGTCCTTGCCGCCACGTGTCCGTGACGCCGGTGTCTTTGACGCCACGAGTGAAAATCACCACGGTCATGTGAAACCGCCGGGCGTGCCGCTGTGAGCCCGGATAGGGTGCGATCCGTCGTGCCTGGCGTACCGTGAACTCTCCAACGCCACCCGGCGCACGTCCCCAGACCCAGCAGGAAGCAGGCAGGACCGGATGTCCCAGGCACGCAAGCTCGTGATCGTCGAGTCGCCCACGAAGGCTCGCAAGATCCAGAGCTATCTCGGTGACGGCTACGAGGTCGAAGCCAGCGTGGGGCACATTCGCGACCTCCCGCAGCCCAAGGACCTGCCCGCGGAGATGAAGAAGGGCCCGTACGGCAAGTTCTCCGTGGACGTCGACAACGGGTTCGACCCGTACTACGTGGTCCACGCGGACAAGAAGAAGAAGGTCTCCGAGCTCAAGAAGGCCCTCAAGGACGCCGACGAGCTCTTCCTCGCGACCGATGAGGACCGCGAGGGCGAGGCCATCGCCTGGCACCTGATCCAGGAGCTCAAGCCCAAGGTCCCGGTCAAGCGCATGGTCTTCCACGAGATCACCCGGGACGCGATCCTCCGCGCCCTGGAGAACACGCGCGAGCTGGACCAGGACCTGGTGGACGCCCAGGAGACGCGGCGCATCCTCGACCGTCTGTACGGCTACGAGGTCTCGCCGGTCCTGTGGCGCAAGGTGCGGCAGGGCCTGTCCGCCGGCCGTGTGCAGTCGGTGGCGACGCGCCTGGTGGTCGAGCGCGAGCGCGAGCGCATGGCGTTCGTGTCCGCGGACTACTGGGACGTCGCGGGCACGTTCGCGGTCCCGGACGGGTCGGACGGCGGTCAGCCCTCCTTCCGCGCCCGGCTTACCCAGCTCGCGGGCCAGAAGGTCGCGTCGGGCCGTGACTTCGACGACCGGGGCCGGCTGAAGGTCCGCACCGGCGTGGTGCAGCTCGACGAGACGGCCGCCCGCGCCGTCGTCGCCGGGCTGGAGGCCGCCGACTTCGCCGTCCGCAGCCTGGAGACCAAGCCGTACACGCGCCGTCCGGCGGCGCCGTTCACCACCTCCACCATGCAGCAGGAGGCGGGCCGCAAGCTGCGGATGTCGTCGCGCCAGGCGATGCGCACCGCGCAGGGCCTGTACGAGAACGGCTACATCACCTACATGCGTACCGACAGCCCCTCCCTCTCGAAGGAGGCGACGGACGCCGCGCGGCGGCAGGCCGCCGAGCTGTACGGCGCCGAGTACGTGCCGGGCGCGCCCCGCCTCTACAACAGCAAGGCGAAGGGTGCCCAGGAGGCGCACGAGGCGATCCGCCCCGCGGGCGACTCCTTCCGTACCCCGGCGCAGGTCGCCGGCGAGCTGAGCGGCGACCAGTTCCGGCTGTACGAGCTGATCTGGAAGCGCACCGTGGCCTCGCAGATGGCCGACGCGAAGGGGTCGACGGCGTCCGTCCGGCTCGGCGCGACCATCACCGGCGGCGCGCAGGACGGCAACGAGGCGGTCTTCTCGGCGTCGGGCACGGTGATCTCGTTCCGTGGCTTCCTCGCCGCGTACGAGGAGGGTGCGGACGCCGAGACCGACGCGCCGGAGGGTGCCGCGGCGGCGAAGGAGACGCGCCTGCCGACGATGGCCGAGGGTGACGCGCTGGTCGGCACCGACCTCGCCGCGGACGGCCACTCCACCACGCCGCCCGCCCGGTACACGGAGGCCTCGCTGGTCAAGGCGCTGGAGGAGCGCGGCATCGGCCGCCCGTCCACGTACGCCGCGACCATCTCGACCATCCAGGACCGCGGCTACGTCATCACGCGCGGCCAGGCCTTGGTGCCGACGTGGCTCGCGTTCGCGGTGATCCGCCTGCTGGAGGAGCACTTCGACCGGCTCGTCGACTACGACTTCACCGCCACGATGGAGGAGGACCTCGACCAGATCGCGGCCGGCTCCCGCGAGCGTGTGGCGTGGCTGCGCGAGTTCTACTTCGGTGAGGTGCCCGGCAACCTCGGCACGTCCGACGAGCTCGGCGTGGACAGCGAGGGCGGCGGTCTGCGCGCGCTCGTGGCGAACCTCGGCGAGATCGACGCCGCGGCGATCAACTCCGTGGACATCGGCGAGGGCATCCGGGTGCGCGTGGGCCGCTACGGCCCCTACCTGGAGGACCTCGCGGCCGAGGTCGAGGAGGGCAAGACCCCGCCCCGCGCCTCGGTGCCGGACGACGTCGCGCCCGACGAGCTGACGGTCGCCAAGGCCCGCGAGCTGCTCGCGGCGGGCGCCGACGACGGCCGTGTGCTCGGCACGCACCCCGAGTCGGGCAACCCGATCGTGGCGAAGAACGGCCGGTACGGCCCGTACGTGACGGAGCAGCTGCCCGAGCCCGACCTCGACCCCGACCTGTCGGCCGCGGCGAAGAAGCGGGCGCTGGCCGCCCTGCCCAAGCCGCGCACGGCGTCGCTGCTCAAGACCCAGGCCCTCGACTCGGTGACCCTGGAGGACGCGCTGCAGCTCATGTCGCTGCCGCGGGTCGTGGGCACCGACCCGGAGTCGGGCGACGAGATCACCGCGCAGAACGGCCGCTACGGCCCGTACCTCAAGAAGGGCACCGACTCGCGCACCCTGCCGTCCGAGGAGGCCATGTTCACGGTCACCCTGGACGAGGCGCTGGAGATCTACAAGCAGCCCAAGCGGGGCCGCGGGCGCACCGCGACGCCGCCGCTGCGCGAGCTCGGCGACGACCCGACCAGCGGCAAGCCGATCCAGGTCAAGGACGGCCGGTTCGGCCCGTACGTGACCGACGGCGAGACCAACCGCACCCTGCCGCGCGACGTCACGCCGGAGTCGATCACGGCCGAGCGGGCCATCGAGCTGCTCGCGGAGAAGCGCGCCCAGGGCCCGGCCAAGAAGCGCACCCCCGCCAAGAAGGCGCCGGCCAAGAAGGCGCCCGCGAAGAAGGCACCGGCCAAGAAGGCCCCGGCGAAGAGCACGTCCACCAAGGAGTAGCCGGGCGGGCGGGTCAGCGGCGCAGGCGGCGGCCCGTCACCTGGGCGGGTGTGATGCGCACCCAGGTGTCGCGGGTGTCCTCCAGGTAGCTGACCAGGTTGGTCGACTCGGCCGCCGCGATGTCGGCATCGGTCTCCAGGATCTCCGCGGTGCCCTTCACGACGACGCTGTAGGCGATCTCGGGCCCCCACTGGTCCACCTCGAACGCGACCTTCTCGTTGATCGCCACCTCCGCGACCTTCGTGCCCGGGATGGTGTGGAAGTAGATGGTCCGGTCCGCGACCGCGAAGTTCAGGGGGAAGATCTCCGGCTCGCCGGCGACGGCGGTGCCGAGGCGCCCGATGGGCTGCATCGAGAGGAACTCCCAGCACTCGTCCACGGTCATCGGCGTGATGCTCTGCTCGTTGTCGTCCATGTCCCCATCGTGCGCCGACTGCGCGGGCGTCGCCCGGCAGGGCGGGCCGGACCGGAGCGGGGGTCGATGTCAGCGGGCCCGGTTAGGGTGGCGGCGTGAACGCACCGGGCTACTTCATCTCCTTCGAGGGCGGCGAGGGCGTGGGCAAGTCGACCCAGTCACGCCTCCTCGGCGACTGGCTGGCGGACCTGACGGGCCGTGAGGTCCTGCTCACGTTCGAGCCGGGCGCCACCGCGCTCGGCAAGGAGCTGCGGGCCGCGGTCATGCACGGGCAGGACATGGGCCCGCGGGCCGAGGCGCTGATCTACGCGGCGGACCGCGCCCACCACGTCGAGACCGTGGTGCGGCCCGCGCTGGAGCGCGGCGCCGTGGTGGTCACCGACCGCTACGTCGACTCCTCGATCGCCTACCAGTCGGGCGGGCGCGACCTGCCCCCGGGCGAGGTGGAGCACATCTCCCTGTGGGCCACCAAGGGCCTGCGGACGGACATCACGATCCTGCTCGACCTCGACCCCGAGGCGGCCGCCGCCCGCCGCGCGGCGGCCGAGGGCAAGGGCGAGCTCGACCGGCTGGAGCGTGCCGGGGTCGAGTTCCACACGCGGGTCCGGGACACGTTCCTCCGGCGCGCGGCGGCCGACCCGGAGCGCTGGGTGGTCATCGACGCCGCGGCGCCGGTCGACGACATCCAGGCGCAGATCCGGGTCGACGTCGCGGCCCGCCTGGGCCTGACGCCGGTGGTCACCGAGGCCGCGAGCGTCACCGGGTCCGACCCGGCCGCCGAGGGGGAGGACCGCTCGTGACGGTGTGGGACGACGTCGTCGGGCAGGAGTCCGCCGTCGCCGCGCTGCAGGGCGCCGTGGCCAACCCGGCCGCCATGACGCACGCGTGGCTCGTGACGGGCCCGCCCGGGTCGGGCCGGTCGGTGGCCGCGCGCGCCTTCGCCGCTGCGCTGCAGTGCCCGCAGGGCGGCTGCGGCGTCTGCCGGTCGTGCACCACGACCATGGCGGGCACCCACCCGGACGTGACGCTGCTGGCCACGGAGAAGGTGGTCATCGCGATCGACGAGGTGCGCGACCTGATCATGACGGCGTCGCGCTCGCCCTCGGGCGGCCGGTGGCGCGTGATCGTGATCGAGGACGCCGACCGCATGGCGGAGCGCACCACCAACGTGCTGCTCAAGGCCATCGAGGAACCGCCGCCGCACACGGTGTGGGTGCTGTGCGCGCCCTCCGTCCAGGACGTGCTGCCGACCATCCGGTCGCGCTGCCGGGCCGTGGTGCTCCGCGTGCCGCCGCCGGAGGCCGTCGCCGACCTGCTGGTGCGGCGCGACGGCGCGGACCCCGCGGTCGCCCTGAGCGCGGCCCGCGCCGCGCAGAGCCACGTCGGCCTGGCCAAGCGCCTGGCGCGGGACGCCGGCGCGCGCGAACGGCGCACCGCGGTGCTGAGCATCGCGCGGCGCATCCGCGGCGTCGGCGACGCCGTGCTCGCCGCGGGCGAGCTCGTGGACGTCGCCAAGGCGGAGGCCGTGTCGGCCACCCAGGAGCGCGACGCCGCCGAGAAGGCCGAGCTGCTGCGCGCACTCGGCGTGGCCGACGGCGAGACGCTGCCGCCGCGCCTGCGCTCGCAGCTCAAGCAGCTCGAGGACGACCAGAAGCGCCGCGCCACGCGGCACCAGCGCGACGTGCTCGACCGGGCGATGGTGGACCTGCTGTCGCTCTACCGGGACGTGCTCGTGGTGCAGCTCGGGGCGGAGGTCGACCTCGTCAACGCCGAGCTCGCCGAGACCGTGCGCGCGCTGGCCGCCGACTCGACCCCCGAGCAGACGGTGCGCCGCATGGACTCGATCGGCGTGGCCCGCACCCGGCTGGACGGCAACGTGGCGCCGCTCCTCGCGCTGGAGGCGATGGCGATAGCCCTGCGCCCCCAGGGCTGAACACCTTTCGCCGCGGCAGCGACGTGTGAAGATTTCGCACGGGTGAATGTGAACCACCGCGGCACATTGTCCCGAATGCCGTCCCTGGTTAGGCTGCGGGGCGCCCCCAGAGCTCTTCCGTGCGATTTAGGAGTCCACCGTCCGATGAGGATCCTCCTGCTGGTTTCTGCCTTCAACGGTCTTACCCAGCGGGTCTGGTGCTCCCTGCGGGAGCAGGGGCACGACGTCGGAGTCGAGCTCGCCCCGACCTTCGAGTCGGGCGCCGCCATGACCCGCGCCGTCGAGCGGGCGGACCCCGACCTGATCCTGTGCCCGTTCCTCAAGCACCGCGTGCCGGACACGATCTACGACCGCTGGCCGACCGTCATCGTGCACCCTGGCCCCGTGGGCGACCGCGGGCCCTCGTCGCTGGACCACGCGATCCGCGACGGCCGCGACCGGTGGGGCGTCACGGCCCTGTCCGCCGTCGAGGAGCTGGACGCCGGCCCGGTGTGGGCCACCGCCGTCTTCGACATGCCGGACCAGCCGATCTCCAAGAGCGCCCTCTACAACAGCCGGGTCGCGGACGCCGCGATGGCCTGCATCGGCGAGGTGGTCCGCAAGGTCGCCGACGGCGAGCGGCCCATCCCGGCCGAGGCCTGCCTGCGGATCGTGCCGGTCAGCGGTGAGCTGCCGCTGCTGCGCCGCGAGGACTTCCGGGTCGACTGGAGCCGCCCCGCCACCGAGCTGGAGCGGCTCGTCGCCGCGGCCGACGGCGCCCCCGGCGCCCCGGCGGGCGTGAACGGCCGGTCGGTCTGCATCTTCGACGCCGTCGCCTCGCCGGAGCACACCGGCGCGCAGCCCGGAACCGTGGTGGGCCGCAACCTCGACGCGGTGGCGATCGCCTGCGGCGTCGGCACGCTCTGGGTCGGCTACGCCGCCGAGCTGAGCGGACGCCGCGGCACCAAGCTGCCGGCCGCCCAGGTCATCGACGCGAGCAACGCACCGTTCCGCCGCGTCCCGGACGCCCTGGCCGAGACGACCTACGTGCGCGACGGCGCCGTCGGCTACCTGACGTTCCGCTCGTACAGCGGCGCGATGTACACCGAGCAGTGCCGCCGCATGACCAGCGCCGTCGAGAAGGCCCTCACCGAGGACACCCGGGTGCTGGTCATCAAGGGCACCGAGCACGCGTTCTCCAACGGCATCCACCTGGGCACCGTCGACGCGTCGCCGGACCCGGCCGCGGAGGCCTGGGAGAACATCTGCGCCATCGACGAGCTGTGCCTCGCCATCGCCACCGCGGAGCAGCTCACGGTCGCCGCGTTCACCGCGAACGCCGGTGCCGGCGGCGTCATGGCCGGGCTGTGCGCGGACGTCACGCTCGCCCGCGAGGGCGTCGTCCTCAACCCGTACTACGACATGGGGATCTACGGCTCCGAGCTGCACTCGTGGAGCATGCCGGCCCGCGTCGGGGACCACCGCGCGTCGCTGCTGCTGTCGCGCAAGCTGCCGATCTCGGTGGCCGAGGCGGCCCGCATCGGGCTGATCAGCGCCGTCGGGCCGCGTGAGTGGGGCGAGTTCACCACCTGGCTGTCCTCGGCGGCGCAGGGGTACGAGGAGCCCGCCACGCTCGGCTGGATGCTCGCCGCGCGCGCGGAGCGCCGCGCGACGGACCGCCCGCTGTCGTACTACCAGACCATCGAGCTGGCCGAGATGGCCCGCGACTTCTTCGACGACCGCAACGCCTTCTCGGTGCACCGCCGGGCGTTCCTGCGCAAGACGGCGGCGGACGCCACCCCCGAGAAGCTGCGCTTCTCCACCGCCCGCGTCTGACGCCGGCGGCGACCCCGCGGCGACCCGCGGCAGGAGGTCAGGTGATTTGCGGCTCGACGTGCCGATCACCTGACCTTTTGCCAATGTTGGCCGGAGTGTCGTGCAAGATCCACGCCGCTCGCCACATGACACGGGTGGAGGCGTCGCAGTCCTGCGGCACACACCTGGTGGTGTCAGAGGCGAGTGGAAGGAACTGGGCATGAAGATCGAGCGGACGAACCGGTCGGGCAAGACGGCACGGACCCTGGCGCGCACGGGTGCGTCGGCCCTGGGCATCGGGGTGGTCGCGGTCCTCGCGCTGACGGGGTGCGCGCAGTCCGACGTCGGCGGCTCCGAGGTGGCCGGGTCCACGACCACCACGTCCCCGTCCCCGGAGGAGAGCGACGTGACCAGCCCCAGCCCCAGCGCGTCGGACGGCGCCGAGGACGGCAAGCTGCCCGAGGCCGCCGAGATGGAGATCGTGGCCGGAGCGAAGGGCCGCGGCCTGCCGCCAGGCCTGGAGGGCAGCACCGAGTCGACGGCGGGCGTCGCGTGGGCGCCCGAGCCCGGTCTGCTCTACGTCGTGACCAACGGGTCCAGCTCCTGCCCCACCTTCGCGGAGCCCGAGGCGACCATCGGCTCGGGCGGCAAGTCGGACGGCGTCGCCGCGGCGGATGGCGTGCTCACGGTGACGTTCGTGCCTGCCGACAACGGCATCTGCACCATGGACTTCGTGCCCACGACCACGGTGGTCGAGGCTCCCGCGGAGGCGGACACGGGCCGTCCGGTGCCGGTTCAGCTGGGCGACAAGGGCAAGGTGGAGCTCGAGCCCCGCGACGCCGACGGCGAGGCCGGACCCGTCGCATGGCTCGACTCGTGAGGGTCGCGTGTCGGTTCGCCAGCGGGTAGGAAATCCACCGAGCACAACCGGTAGGTTGTCCGGGTGATTCGCCCCGCCCGCCGTCGTCAGCCTGCGGCCGTTGTCGCCACGCTGCTCACCTCAGTTCTGCTCCTCGCCGCCTGCGGAGCACCCCCGAAGGTGCAGACGGCGCTGGAGGACGTGGGCAAGTCGGACGGCTCGGCGACGGAGGGCGCTCCCGAGGGCTACGAGGACTACTACGGCCAGTCGCTGGAGTGGACCGAGTGCGGCGGGGAGTTCCAGTGCGCCACGGCGTCGGCCCCGCTCTCGTGGCACGACCCGGGCGAGGGGAGCATCGAGATCGCGCTCAAGCGGCTCCCCGCCTCCGGGCAGAAGATCGGGTCCCTGCTGGTCAACCCGGGCGGGCCGGGCGGGTCGGGCGTGGACTTCGTGAGCGACCCGGCGCGGTTCGGGCAGTCGCTGCGCTCGTCGTTCGACATCGTCGGGTTCGACCCGCGCGGGGTGGGGCAGTCGACGCCGGTCACGTGCCTCGACGACGCGGGCAAGGACGAGTTCCTCAGCACGGACTACCCCTACACGCCCGAGGGCCTGGCCGACCGCCAGGACGCGGTGCGCGCCTGGGGCGAGGCCTGTGCCGAGAACACGGGGCCGCTGCTGGGGAACGTGGACACGCAGTCCGCCGCGCGTGACATGGACATGCTCCGCGGCGCGCTCGGCGACGACGAGCTCAACTACCTCGGCTACTCCTACGGCACCCAGCTCGGGGCCACCTACGCCGGCCTGTTCCCGGACCGGGCCGGCCGCCTGGTGCTCGACGGCGCGCTCGACACCACGCTCAGCTCCGACGAGGTCGCGCTGCAGCAGGCCGAGGGCTTCGAGAGCGCGCTGCGCGCCTACGTCACCGACTGCCAGGCGGGCAGCGACTGCCCGCTCGGCGACGACGTGACCACCGGCCTGCAGCAGATCCAGGCCATGGTGGAGGACGCCGAGCCCAACCCCATCCCGACGTCGTCGGGCCGCGACGTGACCAAGAAGCTCGCGTTCTACGGCGTGGCCGTGACGATGTACGACGAGGCCTCCTGGTCGTTCCTCACGCAGGCGCTGCAGCAGGTGTTCTGGGAGGGCAAGGGCGACGACCTGCTCTACCTGGCCGACGTCTACAACGACCGCAACGACGACGGCACTTTCAAGTCCAACAGCGAGGAGGCGTTCCGCGCGATCAACTGCGCCGACGCCCGCGCCGAGGAGGACATGACGAAGATGCGCGACCTCGCCGAGGACATCCGGAAGGCCGCCCCCACGCTCGGCGAGTCGTTCGGCTACTCCGGCATCGAGTGCACGGACTGGCCGTACCCGGCGGCCGAGCAGGAGTTCGACCCCGCCGCGAAGGGCGCGCCGCCGATCCTGGTCGTCGGCACCACGAACGACCCGGCCACGCCGTACCGCTGGGCCGAGTCGCTCGCCGACACGCTCGACTCGGGCGTGCTGGTCACGTACGAGGGCGAGGGGCACACGGCGTACGGCCGGTCCAACACCTGCGTCAGCAACGCCGTCGAGGCCTACCTCGTCGAGGGCAAGGTGCCCGAGGACGGCCTCACCTGCTGACCGTTCGCCGGCTCGTCCCGGGCCGGCGAGCGGCCTGGTTCGGCGGGTCTTCGGCACTTCTTCGGCGGGTCGACGACGTCACACGGTTTCGCTTTGGAACCTGGGACGTGCATTGGGTACAGTTAGGCCCGCTCACCCATCCGGCTCCGGCCGGCGTGCGGTGCGTACGCCGCCTTAGCTCAGTCGGCAGAGCGTCTCACTCGTAATGAGAAGGTCGTGGGTTCGATTCCCACAGGCGGCTCAGACAGGCCAGGTCAGAAGCTAGTTTCTGACCTGGCCTTCCTGCGTCATTCACCCAGTTCGGGTGACGACCACCTGCCCGCCGGCCCCTACCGTCGCGCTCATGAGGGGCCTCGGATGAGCGCGGCGGGCACGGCGGCGGCCACGTCGGTCGGCGCCCGTGGGGTGCTCGCGGCGACCTGCATCTCCACCCTGGTCGTCAACGCCAACACCTCCGCCGTCAGCATCCTGCTGCCGGCGATCAGCGAGGACACCGGGATGTCGGTCGACACCCTCCAGTGGGCCGTCACCGGCTACTCGCTCGTCGGGGCCGCGGTGATCATCACGTCCGGCTCCCTGGGCGACGTCTTCGGGCGCAAGCGGGTCTTCCAGCTCGGCCTGGCGCTGTTCGTCGTCTCCTGCGTGCTGATCGCGCTGGCCTCGTCGGGCGGCATGGTGATCGCGGGCCGGGTCATCCAGGGTGCCGCCGGCGCGACCATCCTGGCCTGCGGGCTGAGCCTCCTGTCGGTGGCCACCAAGGGGGACGAGAACCTCCGTGCCGTCTCGCTGTGGGGCGCCGCGGCGGCGGTCGGCGCGGCCGCGGGGCCGCTGGTCGGCGGCGTGCTCGTCGACGTCACGGGCTGGCAGGGACTGTTCTGGATCGACGCCGGCGTCGCCGTGCTGTGCATGGCGCTCACCTTCTTCACCGTCTCGGAGTCCAGCGATCCCGACGCGCCGCGGTCGGTCGACTACCTCGGCACCGTCCTGATCGCGGCCACGCTGGTGCCGTTGATCCTCGGGGTGAGCAAGAGCGGCGACTGGGGATGGATCTCGGTGCCCACGCTCACCTGCTTCGCGATCACCCTGGTCGCGGGCTACGGATTCGTGCAGACCGAGCGGCGCGTCCGGGCCCCGCTCCTGGACCTGGCCCTGCTGCGCAACCGGACGCTGGTCGGCGCGACCATCGCCATCCTGATCGGCGCGGGCACGATCAACGGTCTGATGTACCTGCTCAGCCTCTACTTCCAGGACCCGTCGACCCTCGACCTCTCGCCGCTGGAGGCGGGCCTCGCCACGCTGCCCGCGACGGTGGGCCTCGTGGTCATCGCCCCGCTGGTGCCCCGGCTCGCCGCACGGTTCGGTGCCCGGCAGGCCATCGGCGCCGGATTCGCGATCACGACCGCCGGCTTCGTGCTGATCGGCCTCGCCGACGCCTCCTGGCAGTACGCGGCGTTCCTGCTGCCGCTGATCGCCATCGCCGTCGGCATGGGGCTGTCGAACGGGCCCTCGTCGTCGGCGGCCACGGCCGCCGTGCCGCCCGAGCAGGTGGGGGAGGCCTCGGGCTTCTCCAACATGGCGAGGTACGTCGGGGCCGCCGTCGCGACCGCCCTGGCGGCCACGATCTACGCCACCGTCACCGCCAACCAGGTGGCGGACGGCGCCGCGGACGCGGAGGCCCTCTCGTCCGGCCTCGCCGCGGCGTCCTGGGTGATGGCGGTGTTCAGCGCGCTCGGGCTGCTGCTCGCTATCGTCGTCATCGTGCGGCACCCGGCCGGCCGGGGCACCTTGTCCGACTCGGCCGCGGCGGCCGCCGCGCACCTGCACACGCTGCCCACGACCGCGGCCGCCGTAGCCCCGGCCGCGGGCGAGGACACCGCGTCCGTCGACCACCCCTCGGGAGAGACGCCATGAGCAACGAAGCACCGCTGACCGCCGTCCCGTTCACCACCCGGGACTACGCCGCCCGGATGGCGCGGGTGGTCGACGACGCCCGGGCCGCCGGGCTCGACGGCGTGCTGGTGGCGCCCGGTCCCGACCTGGTCTGGCTCACGGGGTACCAGCCCACGGCGATCACCGAACGGCTCACGATGCTGCTGCTCACCCCGGACCACGAGCCCACGCTCCTGGTCCCGACCCTCGAGCGGCCGGACGCCGAACGTGCCGAGGGCGCCCCGGCGACCACGCTCGTGGGCTGGCTGGACGGCGCCGACCCGTACGACGTGGTGCGTGACCTGCTGCGCCCGGACGGGACGTACGGCGTCTCGGACAACACGTGGGCGATGCACCTGCTGGGGCTGCAGACCGCGCTGCCCGCGTCGGGCTACCGGTCGCTGACCCAGCGGCTCCCGATGCTGCGCGCCGTCAAGGACGAGAACGAGCTGGCACGCCTGGCCGCCGCGGGCGCGGCCGCCGACGCGACCTACGAGGAGATCCTGCGGGTGCGCTTCGGCGGCCGCCAGGAGACCGAGGTCGCCGCCGACCTCGCGGACCTGCTGCGCGCCCACGGCCACGAGCAGGTCGACTTCACCGTGGTGGGTTCCGGACCCAACGGGGCCAACCCCCACCACGAGGCGGGGGTGCGCAAGATCCAGGACGGCGACTGCGTGGTGCTCGACTTCGGCGGCCTGATGTTCGGCTACGGCTCCGACACCAGCCGCACCGTGTGCGTCGGCGAACCGACCGCGGAGATCCGCGAGGTGCACGAGATCGTGCGGCAGGCCCAGCAGGCCGGCGTCGACGCGGTCCGGCCGGGGGTGGCCTGCCAGGAGGTCGACCGGGCGGCGCGGCGGCTGATCACCGAGGCCGGGTACGGCGAGCGGTTCATCCACCGCACCGGCCACGGCATCGGCGTCACCACCCACGAGCCGCCGTACATGATCGAGGGCGAGGAGCTGCCCATGGTGCCCGGCATGTGCTTCTCGGTCGAGCCCGGCATCTACCTGCCCGGCCGCTTCGGCGTGCGGATCGAGGACATCGTCACGGTCACCCCGGACGGCGGGCGCCGCCTGAACACCAGCGACCACGCGCTGCGCAGCGTGGAGTGAGCCGGCAGGAAGGGTCAGGCGACGAACGCCTCGGGCCCGAGCCTGCCCCACAGCACGAAGGCGATCAGTGCCAGGTAGGTCAGGTCCACCGCCATGAGCTTCCACTCACGGCGTGAGACCCGGGTGATCGCGGCGCCCACCATGATCATCGCCAGGCCCAGCGCCGCCAGGGGCACCAGCTCGGGCGCGACACCGACCAGCGCGGGCAGCACCAGGCCGAGACCGCCCAGCACCTCGAGCGCGCCGATGGCCTTGACGGCGCCGGGGCTGAAGTCGTCGGTCCACCCGGCGGAGTGCCCGCTCGCGGCGCGGATCCGTTCCTTGCTCAGGATCACCTTGCCCCCGCCGCCGGCCACGTAGGCGACGGCGAGCAGTCCGGCCACTGTCCACAGGGCGATGTTCATCGGGTTCCTCCCGTACCGACGGTCGCTGTCCCCCCGCCCGACGAGACGGTCCACCCGTCCGTGACAGGCGGCCCTCAGCCGCGCACCGTGCGGGCCCGCCGCCGGATGAACCGCCCGGCCAGGTGGTGCAGCGCCCAGCCCACGGCCGCTCCCACCACGTAGAACGGCAGGTCCGGTGCGTTGAAGGTGGTGCCGAGCACCAGGCGGGCGAGCGTGCTGTGCGCGCCCAGCTCGGCGGGGATCCCGGTGAGCTGGAAGAGCTCGACCGCGACGCTCACCCCGCACGCCACCGCGGCGGCCGCCCACCCGCGGGTGCGCGGCGCGACCATCAGCACGAGCCAGAAGATCAGCAGCGCGTAGAGCGCGTCGCCCGCGTACTTCGCCAGGTCGCCGCCCAGCACCGAGCGCACGGACAGACCCGCGGCGACGGTCACGACGGCCGCGGCGGCAGGCGCGGCCCGACGGCGGAGCGCGGCCAGGACGGTCCGGTCGCCGCGCCGAGGTGCGGCCTCGTACCCGCGACGTGCCCGCCTCATCCGACACCCCCGCGTGCGAGCCGCGCGGCCTGCCCGAGCTGCCGCAGCCGGCTCGTCGCACGGGCCAGGTCGGGCGGCGCGGGGCGCCCGGCGGGCACCACGAGCACCTCGTCCAGCGGCCCCGGTGCGGTCAGCACCAGCGGCAGGTCCCGGTCGTAGAGCACGTCCACGAGGTTCACGAACCGCTGCTGCGTGCTGATCCGGCAGTCCGCGAACGGCACGACGTCGGACACCACCCAGCGGTCGAACCGCTCCGCCAGCGACAGCAGGTCCAGCGCGGACACGGGCGCCGCGCAGAGGCCGGCGAAGTCGAACCACACCAGCCCGTCCGACGCCCGCAGGGCGCGCACGCTCCGCCCGCCGGCCAGGGGGACGTCCGCCGCCTCGTCCGCCGTCGGCCGGACCAGCCCGGCCTCGGCGAGCCGGCCCGCCGGACCCGGCGTCAGCGCGGACCCGGCGCGCCAGCCGCGCGAGCCCGGCCGGGCGCCCGGCGCGCGGAGCTCGCGGTAGTCCACCGGGCCGTCCACCCGCAGCACGTCCAGCGACGACTCCAGGAGCGCGACGAGGGGCTCCGCGAGCTCGTGGAACAGCGGGTCGGGCAGCAGCCCCTGGGGCGGGTAGTTCGACGTCGCGACGAGCGTGACCCCGCGGCCGAGGAGGGTGCGCAGGGCGCGGGAGAGCAGCATGGTGTCCCCGGCGTCGTGCAGGTGGAGCTCGTCGAAGCAGAGCACGCGGGAGTCGCCGAGCAGAGCGTCCAGGGCGCGCTCCATCGCGTCGGGCGTGCCCGTGCGTGCCCAGACCTCGGCGTGCAGCGCCCGGTAGAACTCGTGGAAGTGGAACCGCGGACCGCCGGCGCGGGCGTGGAACCGGTCCAGGAGCCAGGTCTTGCCGCGGCCCACCGGACCCCAGAGATAGGCGCCGGGAACCACGTCGCGGCGAGCGTGCCCCGGCCCGGCGTCCAGGGTGTGCAGCAGGCCCTCGAGGTGCTCCGCGGCGGCCAGCTGCGCGGCGTCGAGCACGTACCCCGCGGCGCCTGCGGCGTCGCGGATCGGCGTGGACGGCATGCGTCGAAGGTACCCTCTCTGCCATGGCATGGACCCGCCCCCGACGACGTAAGCCCGTCACGTACCTGCTCGGCGAGCCGGTCGAGGAGTACCCCGCGACAGCCCCCGAGGTGGACCGCGGCCGGGTGCTGCGCATCACCGAGATCGGCGAGCCGGTGCTGCACAAGCCCGCGCGGACCGTCGAGGAGTTCTCCACCCCGGAGCTCGCCCGGCTGGTCGACGACCTGTTCGCCACGATGGAGTCGGCGCAGGGTGTGGGTCTCGCGGCGCCCCAGGTGGGTGTGGACCTCCGGGTCTTCGTGTACGACCTCACCGACGCCTCCGGGGACCGGCACGTGGGCCACGTGGTGAACCCGGTCCTGGAGATGGACCTGGAGGCCGAGCCCGAGACCGAGGAGGAGGGCTGCCTCTCCGTGCCCGGCGCGTACGAGCCGCTGGAGCGTCCCGGCGCGGCCACGGTGCGGGGCGTGGACCAGCACGGCGGTCCGGTGCAGCTCTCGGGCACCGGCTACCTGGCGCGCTGCTTCATCCACGAGTCCCAGCACCTCGACGGCACCCTGTACTGGGACCACCTCAGCGCCGAGCTGCAGGCGGACGCGCTGGAGCAGCGCGACGAGGAGCGGGCGCACATCGTGGCCGAGCGCCGCGAGATCGCGATCGAGCTCGACAAGACCCCGCCGGAGTACCCGGAGAAGCCGGCCGGCGGCCGCTGACCGCCTCCGTACGTGTCAGACCCTCAGGTCCCCCGGGTGACCTGAGGGTCTGACACGTTCCGCACCCAGGCCGCCACGGCGTCGGCCACGGCCTGCTCGCGTGCGACGCCGCGCATGTCGTGCGCCCCGGACAGGGTCACGGTGGTGACCGGCCCGGGGATCGCGGCGACGTGCTCCGCGAGCTCCTCGGGCGTGCCGAACGGGTCCTTGTCCCCGGACACGAAGAGCGTGGGAACCTCGATCCGCCCGAAGTGCTCGACCCGGAGCTTCTCCGGCCGGCCGGGCGGGTGCAGCGGGTAGCTGAGCAGCACCAGGCCTGCGGCTGGCAGCCCCTCGGCGACCGCCATGGAGCACATCCGGCCGCCGTACGAGCGCCCGCCCAGGAGCAGCCGGTCCGTGCCCACGCCGAGCTCGTCCGCCCAGGTGGTTGCCACGGTCCGCAGGTGCTCGACGGCGACCGGCGCCCGGTCCGGCATCCGGTGTCCCTCCAGGCGGTACGGGAAGTCGGCGCGGCGCACGGGCAGCGGAGGCTCGGCGTCCGCCAGGGTGCGCTCGACCGTGACGAGCGCCGGGCTGTCGCGGTTCGCGCCCGCGCCGGGGGTCAGCAGGAGTCCTGCGGGAGTGGTCACCGCCTCAGTCTGCCCCGGGCGGCGCGGTCCGGCCGGGGCGGGAGGCGGGAGCGGGGCCGGGGCCGTGGCCGTGGCCGTGGCCGTGGCGGGAAGCGGGAGCGGGGCCGGGCGGCGCGTCAGGTGAGACGGCGCCAGAGCATCAGCAGGCCGCCCACGGCCAGCAGCGTCCCGCCGCCGAGCACCGCGACCCAGCCGAGCGGCGAGATGACCTCCTTCTCGTCCGCCGCGCGGGTCTGCGCGTGAACCGCCGCCGGCTGGCCGAGGTCGTGCAGCAGGGTCGGGGCCGACGTCGCGGACGGCGAGGGGCTCGGTGTGGTCGAGGCCGTCGGCGACGGGCTGGGCGTGGCCGAGACGGTCGGGCTGGGGGTCGGCGTGGGCGTCGGGGTCGACGACGGCGCCGCGGGCTCGGCAGCGACCGGCGGGGCCGTGGCGGTCGGCGTCGGCGTGGCCTCGGTCGTCTCCTCGGCCGTGGGGGTCGGGGTCGACGTCGGCGTGGAGGTGGGGGCCGGGGCCTGCTCGGCGGCGGTGCACACGCTGCTGTCGGCCGACTCGTGCCAGCTGCTCGCGTCCTCGACCTCGACCCACACCACGCAGTAGCCGTCCGGGTAGGCCTGGCGGGCCTCCCGGAACGACGTCCAGCCGTGGTTCTGCTCGGTCCGGGTGAGGTCGCGCGAGTACGACCGCGCGCTCTTCGACGTCGGCGACCGGACCACGTACGTGACCTCGTCGCTCTCGCGGCCGCGTTCGAACGCGACGCCGTCAGCGCTCACCCAGATGTCGTCGCCGCTGCGCTCGGCGGCCGCGGCCCGCTGCCCGACGACGGCGGTGCCCGCCAGGGCGAGCACGAACAGGAGGAGCAGGGTCAGGGCGAGCCGGCGACGTGCCGTGGCGTGACGTGCCGTCGGCCGCAGCGCTGCGGCGGAGGCGATGGTGCGGATCACGGCGGCGATCCTACCGTCGCGGCCGCGCGGCCGTTCAGAACCGTGGCCCCTCCTCGCCGTGGAGCAGGTTTCGGATCGGCCGCGTGATGACGTCGATCCGGTCCACCAGGTCGGCGGGTCCCGTGACCACCACCGCCCGGTCCGCCGCGGGGGAGTAGACGGCGGTCACGTTGCGCACGGTGACCCGCATGCAGCGCTTCGCCGTGCCGTCCACGTGGAACTGGCGGGTCTCGCACGGGACGTCGTCCACCTCGGCGACGATCGCGCGCATCGCGCTGCGGTAGTCCTGGTACGACTCGGCGAGGTCGGCCACGTCGGCCACCTCGGGCGAGGCGCCCGGGTCGACGTCGGCGTGCAGCGGGGCGACGAGCGCGCCGCTGCAGGCGGCCCGCACGATGTCCTCGATCTGCGCCGGGGTGGCCGGGACGCGGAGGGTCTCGACCTCCACCGTCTCGCCGGCGAACGTGCGGTAGGAGCGCAGGAAGCGTTCCTCCGTGGGGTCCGTACTGTCGGACACCCCGGTGACTTCCTCCTCGACGAGGTCGAGGCCCCAGGTCAGCGGATCGTCGACCTCGCCGACGACACCGGAGAAACGCGCGAAGCGCGCGACGATCTGTTCCCAGGACTCGGGGGTCGGGCTCGGTTCGTCCGCCATGTGGCCTCCCGGCGCGGGTGCGGGTCTGACAACGAGACTGCCGGGTGCGCGGGGAGGCGTCAACGACCTTCGCCGGAATCAGCCGGGATTCCGCCCGGACTCGCCGTCGATTCCGCTTGTCCGGGCGTGTCGCCGCGCGGCGGCCCGGACTTTGCCGTTCGCGGGTGGTACATCGTCACGCCCCTGGCGAACATGGGCATCAACCGGTAGGTGGGCGCGTTGGGAGCGCATAGAGTCATTGCGGTCAGGCCTGGTACCGCCGGTGCAGGTGTACGCCGCTCGTGAGGGAGCAGCACATGTTCGAGAGATTTACGGATCGCGCCCGTCGGGTCGTCGTCCTCGCCCAGGAAGAGGCGCGGATGCTGAACCACAACTACATCGGCACGGAGCACATCCTGCTCGGCCTCATCCACGAGGGTGAGGGCGTTGCCGCCAAGGCGCTGGAGTCGCTCGGGATCTCGCTCGACGGCGTCCGCACCCAGGTCACCGAGATCATCGGTGAGGGGCAGCAGGCGCCGAGCGGGCACATCCCGTTCACCCCGCGTGCCAAGAAGGTCCTTGAGCTGTCGTTGCGCGAGGCGCTGCAGCTCGGCCACAACTACATCGGCACGGAGCACATCCTGCTCGGCCTCATCCGCGAGGGTGAGGGCGTGGCAGCACAGGTGCTCACCAAGATGGGTGCCGACCTGAACAAGGTGCGCCAGCAGGTCATCCAGCTGCTGAGCGGCTACCAGGGCAAGGAGCCCGTCTCCGCCGGTGGTCCTCAGGAGGGTCAGCCCGCGGGCTCGGCCGTGCTCGACCAGTTCGGCCGCAACCTCACCCAGGCCGCGCGCGAGGGCAAGCTCGACCCGGTCATCGGGCGCACGCAGGAGATCGAGCGGGTCATGCAGGTGCTGTCCCGCCGCACCAAGAACAACCCGGTGCTGATCGGCGAGCCCGGCGTCGGCAAGACGGCCGTCGTCGAGGGCCTCGCCCAGGACATCGTCAAGGGCGACGTCCCCGAGACGCTCAAGGACAAGCAGCTCTACACGCTGGACCTGGGCGCCCTGGTGGCCGGCTCGCGCTACCGCGGTGACTTCGAGGAGCGCCTCAAGAAGGTGCTCAAGGAGATCCGCACCCGCGGCGACATCATCCTGTTCATCGACGAGATCCACACCCTGGTGGGTGCGGGTGCCGCCGAGGGCGCGATCGACGCCGCCTCCATCCTGAAGCCCATGCTGGCTCGCGGTGAGCTGCAGACGATCGGTGCCACCACCCTCGACGAGTACCGCAAGTACGTCGAGAAGGACCCGGCCCTGGAGCGCCGCTTCCAGCCGATCCAGGTGGCCGAGCCGTCGCTCGAGCACGCCATCGAGATCCTCAAGGGTCTGCGCGACCGCTACGAGGCGCACCACCGCGTGTCCATCACGGACTCCGCGCTGGTCTCCGCCGCCACGCTCGCGGACCGGTACATCAACGACCGGTTCCTCCCGGACAAGGCGATCGACCTGATCGACGAGGCCGGGGCCCGGCTCCGCATCCGTCGCATGACGGCGCCGCCGGAGCTCAAGGAGCTCGACGAGTCCATCGCCGAGGCGCGCCGCGAGAAGGAGTCGGCGATCGACGAGCAGGACTTCGAGAAGGCCGCCGGGCTGCGTGACAAGGAGAAGCAGCTCACGCAGGTCCGCGCGGACAAGGAGAAGGCCTGGAAGTCGGGTGACCTGGACACGGTCGCTGAGGTCGACGACGAGCTGATCGCCGAGGTCCTCGCGATGTCCACGGGCATCCCGGTCGTCAAGCTCACCGAGGAGGAGTCCAGCCGGCTGCTCCACATGGAGGACGAGCTGCACAAGCGGGTCGTCGGCCAGGAGGCCGCGATCAAGGCCCTGTCGCAGGCGATCCGCCGTACGCGGGCCGGCCTCAAGGACCCGAAGCGTCCCGGTGGTTCGTTCATCTTCGCCGGCCCCACGGGCGTCGGTAAGACCGAGCTCGCCAAGGCGCTCGCCGAGTTCCTGTTCGGTGACGAGGACGCCCTCATCCAGCTCGACATGTCCGAGTTCTCGGAGAAGCACACGGTCTCGCGACTGTTCGGCTCCCCGCCCGGATACGTCGGCTACGACGAGGGTGGCCAGCTCACCGAGAAGGTGCGGCGCAAGCCGTTCTCCGTGGTCCTGTTCGACGAGGTGGAGAAGGCGCACGCCGACATCTTCAACTCGCTGCTGCAGGTGCTCGAGGACGGTCGCCTCACGGACTCGCAGGGTCGCGTGGTCGACTTCAAGAACACCGTGATCATCATGACCACCAACCTGGGCACGCGGGACATCGCCAAGGGCGTCCAGACCGGCTTCAACGCCGGCGGCGACCTGGTGACCTCCTACGAGCGCATGAAGGCCAAGGTCAACGAGGAGCTCAAGCAGCACTTCCGGCCGGAGTTCCTCAACCGCGTCGACGACGTGGTCGTGTTCCCGCAGCTCTCGCAGGACGAGATCATCGAGATCGTCGACCTGGAGATCGCGAAGCTCGACCGTCGCCTGCGCGACCGGGACATGGGCATCGAGCTCACCCCCGCCGCGAAGCACCTGCTGGCGGAGAAGGGCTACGACCCGGTGCTCGGCGCCCGTCCGCTCAAGAGGGCGATCCAGCGGGAGATCGAGGACACGCTGTCCGAGAAGATCCTGTTCGGCGAGCTCACGGCCGGTCAGCTGGTGATCGTCGACGGCGAGGGCGAGGGCATCCTCGGCGAGTTCAGCTTCCAGGGTGTGGAGCGGGACGAGCGTCGTCGGCCGACCCAGGCCGAGCCCCAGTCGGTGCCCGCGGGCGCCGGACTGGTGCCGCGCGACCTGCCGCCGTCGGGCCAGATGGCGGCCGGCGGGGCGTGATCGCCCGGTAGGACCCGGTCCTGACACAAGGCCCGGCCACCCCGCACGGGGTGGCCGGGCCTTTGTCATGCCCGCCGACCGGCTCACCAACCGCTGACTCACCAACCGACCGACTCACCAACCGACCGACTCACCAACCACCTGACTCGGCAGATGGGTGGGTCGAGTCAGCGGGTTGGTCCGACCAACCACCTGACTCGGCAGATCGGGTGGGTCGAGTCAGCGGGTTGGTCGGACCAACCGCCTGACTCGGCGGAGTCGGGATGGCGAGTCAGGCGGGTGGTCGCCTCACTGTCCGCCCGCCGCCGGCACCGCGAGGCCCGCCGGCACCGCAAGGCCCGCCGGGAGCAGGCCCGGCAGCACGTCGCGCAGCGCGCCGACCCGCTCGGCCCGCGCCGCGCCCCGCAGCCGCTCCACGGGAGCCGTGATGCTGACGGCCGCGACGGCCCGCCCCGCGCGCAGCAGCGGCACGGCGACGCAGGCGATGCCGCGCTCGTTCTCCTCGGTCTCCCCGGCGACCCCGCTCCGCCGTGCCTCGGCCAGCACGTCGCGCAGGTGCCCCGTCCCGGTGTCCGTGCCGGCGAACCGGTCGAGCGCGGCGTCGTCGAGGTCCTGCACCGACAGCAGGGCACGGCCCAGCGCGGTGGTGGCGGCGGCGCGCCGCCGTCCGACGGCCGACCAGACGCGGACCGCGCGCTGCGGCTCGACCTTGTCGAGGTAGACCACCTCGCGCCCGGCGAGCACGCCCAGGTGCACCAGCTCGTCGACCTCCGCGCTGAGCGCGGTCAGGGCCGGGTGCAGCAGCGCGGGCAGGTTCTCCTCGGCCAGGTAGGAGCTGCCCAGCGCCAGCGCGGAGGGGCCGAGGCGGTAGGCGCCGTCCGCGGTCTGTTCGGCGTAGCCGCGGTGCCGCAGCGCGGCGAGCGTGCGGTGCAGGGTCGGCTTGCTGACCCCGACGGCCTGGGCCAGCGTGGCCAGGGGCGCGCCCGCGGCGCCGAAGCCCGCGAGGGTGTCGAGGGCCAGCAGCGCCTTGTCCACGCCGCCGAGCGGGCTGGCTTCCATGGGACTCCCTCACGTAGCATGCGTTTCGCAGTGAACAACAAGCGTTCACCATAGCGAAACGGAGCACGCATGTCATCCCCCGACAACCCGGTCCTCGAGGCGCTCGCCGCGCACCGGCTCGTGCCGGTCGTCGTGGTCGACGGCGCCGACGAGGGCGCCCGGCTCGCGGACGCGCTCGTCGCCGGCGGGCTGCCCGTCGCCGAGATCACGCTGCGGCTCGCGGGCGGCCTCGACGCCATCCGCGCGGTCGCGAAGAACCAGCCCGACGTCGTGGTCGGAGCGGGCACCGTGACCACGGTGGCCCAGGTCGACGACGTCGTCGACGCCGGCGCCCGCTACATCGTCTCCCCGGGGCTGTCGGCCGCCGTCGTGCGCCGCGCGCAGGAGCACGGCATCCCCGTGCTGCCCGGCGTCGCCACGCCGTCGGAGATCATGGCGGCGCTCGACCTCGGCGTCGACGTGGTCAAGCTGTTCCCCGCGTCCGTGGTGGGCGGGCCGGCCGCCATCAAGGCGTTCTCCGCGCCGTTCCCCGGCCTGCGGTTCGTGCCGACCGGCGGCGTCAGCGCAGCCAACCTGGGCGACTACCTCGGTCTGAAGCCGGTCCTGGCCGTCGGCGGCTCGTGGATGGTCGACCGCGCGCTCGTCACCGCGGGGGACTGGGCCGAGATCACTCGCCGCACCCGTGACGCCGTGGACCTCGCGGCCAAGATCGACCAGGAGAAGAACCGATGACCTCGCTCAACGTCCGCCCCGCCGCCGAGAGCGCCTACGACGTCGTCGCCCTCGGCGAGGTCATGCTCCGTCTCGACCCGGGCGACCGCCGGGTGCGCACCGCCCGCAGCTTCGACGTGTGGGAGGGCGGCGGCGAGTACAACGTGGCGCGCGGCCTGCGGCGCTGCTTCGGCCTGCGTGGCGCGATCGTCACGGCGCTGGCCGACAACGAGATCGGCCGGCTCGTCGAGGACTTCATGCTCACGGGCGGCCTCGACACGCAGTACGTGCAGTGGGTGCCCTACGACGGCATCGGCCGCGAGGTGCGCAACGGCCTCAACTTCACCGAGCGCGGCTTCGGCGCGCGCGGCGCGGTGGGCGTCAGCGACCGCGGTCACACCGCCATCGCGCAGATGCAGCCCGACGACGTGGACTGGGACGCGCTGTTCTCCCGCGGCGTGCGCTGGCTGCACACCGGCGGCATCTTCGCGGCCCTCTCGGAGTCGTCGGCCGACGTCGCCGAGGCCGCCATGTCCGCGGCCCGCCGGCACGGCACGATCGTCTCGTACGACCTGAACTACCGGCCCTCGCTGTGGAAGGGCATCGGCGGCGAGGAGCGGGCGCGCGAGGTCAACCGGCGCCTGGCCGAGCACGTCGACGTGATGATCGGCAACGAGGAGGACTTCACGGCCTCGCTCGGCTTCGAGGTCGAGGGCGTCGACGAGAACCTGACCGACCTGGACACGGGCGCGTTCCGGGCCATGATCGAGACGGCGTCGGAGGCGTACCCCAACTTCCAGGTGATCGCCACGACGCTGCGCGGGGTGCGGTCGGCGTCGCGCAACGACTGGGGCGCGATCGCCTGGTCCCGCAAGGAGGGCTTCGCCGAGGCGACGCACCGGGCGGACCTGGAGATCTTCGACCGCGTGGGCGGCGGCGACTCGTTCGCCTCCGGCCTGGCCTACGGGCTGATGGAGCTCGGTTCGCTCCAGGAGGCCGTCGAGTACGGCGCGGCGCACGGTGCGCTGGCCATGACCACCCCCGGCGACACCACCATGGCGACGCTCGCCGAGGTGGCCAAGCTGGCGGGCGGGGGCAGCGCGCGCGTGCAGCGCTGACGAGGGTCGCGGGGCGAGGTCGGGGGTCCGGTCGACGGGTGTCCGCAGACCGGACCGATCTCGCCCCCGACCAGCGCAGACAGGGTGCACGGTGCAAGGATTGGTGCCATGTCCAAGAGCATCCTGTTCATCGGTGGAAGCGGAATCATCAGTCATGCCTCGGTGGCCAGAGCCGCACGGCTCGGGCACCGGGTGACGGTGCTCAACCGGGGCAGATCCTCGATCCGGACGGTGCCGTCCGAGGTGGAGACGCTGGTCGCGGACGCGAACGACGCCGAGGCCGTGGCGGCCGCCCTGCGCGGCCGTGAGTTCGACGTCGTCGCCCAGTTCCGGGCGTTCGGGCCGGAGCACGTGGCGCGCGACGTCGCGCAGTTCGCGGGCCGCACCGGGCAGTACGTGTTCATCTCGTCGGCGTCGGCGTACCAGACGCCGCCGTCGCGGCTGCCCGTGCGGGAGTCGACGCCGCTGCGCAACCCGTTCTGGCAGTACTCCCGCGACAAGATCGCGTGCGAGGACCTGCTGGTGCGGGAGTACCGGGAGAACGGGTTCCCCGTCACGATCGTGCGGCCGTCGCACACCTACGACCGCACGGTGCTGCCGACGTCGGGCGGCTGGACGGACGTCGCCCGCATGCGCGCGGGCAAGCCCGTCGTCGTGCACGGGGACGGCACCTCGCTGTGGACCATCACGCACACCGAGGACTTCGCGGTCGGGTTCGTGGGCCTGCTCGGCCACCCGCTCGCGGTGGGGGACACCTTCCACATCACCGGCACGCACGCGCCCACCTGGGACCAGATCTACACGTGGCTGGCCGAGGCCGCGGGCGTGCGCAGCCCCGACCTGGTGCACGTCGCGTCCGAGACGATCGCGCGGGTGCTGCCCGACCTGGGCCCCGGTCTGGTGGGCGACAAGGCGCACTCGATGGTCTTCGACATCTCGAAGGTGCGCACGCTCGTCCCCGAGTTCGGCACCACCATCACCTACGACATCGGCGCCGAGGAGCAGGTGTCCTGGTTCGACAACCACCCCGAGGCGCAGGTGGTCGACGCCGAGCTGGACGCGGCCTTCGACCGGCTCGCTGCGCACGCCCGCTCGGTCTGAGGGCGCGCGCCCTGGTCCCCGGCCCGACCCGACCGGGGACCAGGGCGCGCGGACGCCCCTGGTGCCGGCGCCTCAGACGAACCGGTCTCGGCCGAACCGGTCAGGCCGGCAGCCCGCGAGCTCGGGCGCCGCGACCCCCGTCGTGATCTCCTCGGCGGCGAGGCGGCCGGCCGCGGCGGCCAGCGTGACGCCCGCGTGCATCACGGCGAGGTACAGCCCGGACATGCCCGGTTCGGTTCCGACGATCGGCTCGCCGTCCGCCGGCATCGGCCGCCAGCCGATCTCCGCGGAGACGATCTCGACGTCCGACGCCCCGGGAAAGAACCGGAGCAGGGACCGCCGGGCGGCCTCGGCGGTGTCCTGGAGGGCAGCCCGGTTCGTCTGTCCCTCGTAGGCCAGCGGAAGCAGCAGGGTCCCGTCCGGACGCTGCCGCACCTCCAGCTCGGGGCCGGCGACGATCGTCCGTACCAGCCCCGGCGTGGCGCGGAGACGCACCAGGACGGCCGGTGACGACTCGACCGGCACCTCGACACCGATGCCGGCGCACAGGGTGGCGGTCCCGGCCCCTGCGGCCACGACGACGGTCGTGGCCGGGAGCACCCCGGCACCGGTCCGGACGCCCGTCACGGCCGAGCCGTCGCGCACGAGCCCGATCGCCGGGGTACCGACGCGGAGCTCGGCGCCACGCTCGACGGCCGCCGCGACGAGCAGCTCCGTGACCTCGACGGGGTCGAGGGCGCCGTCGTCCGGGGCGTGGTGCGGGGTGCCGGGACCCGGTACGAGGACGGGTTCGATCGCACGGACGTCGGCGGCCGCGCCGCCGGGCCGGCCCGCCTCGCCGGAGCCTTCGCCGGACCCGTCGCCGGAATCGTCCCCAGTGCCGTCCCAGGTGAGGGACCCGGACCACGAGATGCGGAGGCCGGGCAGCTCACGCTGAAGCCGCCGGTACTCGTCCAGGGCGAGAAACCGCAGCGGCGCGGAGGGAAGGTCGCAGGTCTCCGGCCGCCCGATCCACGCGAACGACGATCCGGTGGCGCCGGCGGCGGGCAGCCCCGCGTCCAGCAGGGTCACCGCCTGCCCGCGCGCGGCGAGGTGGTACGCGAGCGACGCGCCGACGATGCCGGCGCCCACCACGATCACTCGGTTCGACATGAACCCCACCCTCTCAGGTCAGGGGTGCCGTCGACTCCCGGACCACCAGCTCCGTGGAGAGGTTGAGCCGGCGGACCTTGGGCGACCTGCCCCGGGCGATGTCGAGCAGGATCTGGGTGGCGGCCGCGCCCATCTCGCGGAGCGGCTGTCGCACCGTCGTGAGCGGCGGGCCCACCCAGGAGGCCAGCGGCAGGTCGTCGTAGCCCACCACGGAGAGGTCCTCCGGCACCCGCAGGCCGAGCTGGTGCGCGGCCCGGAGCACGCCGAGGGCCTGCATGTCGGACCCCGCGAACACCGCCGTGGGGCGGTCCGGCCGGGACAGCAGATCCAGCCCCATCTCGAAGCCCGCCTCGACGTAGAAGTTCCCCTCGCGCACGAGCGCGGGGTCCACGGCGGCGCCCGCCTCCTCGTGCGCCGACCGGAACCCGTCGACGCGGGCGCGGCTGCACAGCATGTTCCACGGTCCGGTGATCATGCCGATCCTGCGGTGGCCCAGCGCGAGCAGGTGCCGCGTGGCCTGCAGCCCGCCGTTCCAGTTGTCGGAGCCCACGGAGGCGACGTCGGCCGGCGGCTCGCCGTCGGTGTCGATCACCACGTACGGGATGCCGCGCCGGTCGAGCTGCTGGTGCTGCGCCTCCGAGAGGTTCGCGGCGACGAGCAGCACGCCCAGCGGCGGCCGCGCGATGGTGGTGTCGAGCCACCGGGCCGGCGGCCGGTGCTCGCCGCCCAGCTCGGACAGGATCACGCTGGTCCGCAGCTCGGCGGCGGCGTCCTCCACGCCCCGGATGATCTCCATGGACCAGGCCGAGCCCAGGCGGTGGAAGACCAGGTCGATCAGCCCGCTGCCCGCGGGCGCCGTCGCCGGACGGCGCCGCCGGTACTGGTGCTTCTCCAGCGCGGCCTCGACGCGGTCGCGCGTCGCGGGGGCGACGTCGGCCCGGCCGTTGAGCACCTTGGACACGGTGGGCACCGAGAGACCGAGCTCGCGCGCGATCGACGCGATGGTCGGCCCGGGGCTCACGCCGGTCATCGCACCCACCTTTCGGTCATGTCTGCGGAACTTTCGACCCGAAGGTACACCGTCTCGCGCCAGTATCAGGTCTCGTTCACGGCATGGAATGCCGTGTCTGGATTGTAATCGCCACGTTCTGGGCATGTCTTGACGTGTCGCCGGATCTCACCCTACTGTCCCTCACGACAAGCACTATCGGCATCGATGTCGATAGTTTCGAAAACGTTCCACAACGAGGTGGGGATGGCAACAGAGCTACGCGGCAAGGAAACGTGGGGCCTCGCCCTGCGCAAGCACTGGCGCCTCTACACGCTCGCGCTCCTGCCGATCATCTGGTTCCTGGTGTTCCGTTACCTGCCCATGGCCGGCAACGTCATCGCCTTCCGCCGGTTCCGGCCGGGCGGGTCGATCTTCGGCGAGGAATGGGTCGGCTTCTACTACATCGAGCGGTTCATCCAGGACCAGGCGTTCTGGCAGGCGTTCCAGAACACGGTGATCATCGGCGCGCTGACGCTCGTGATCGTGTTCCCGCTGCCGATCATCCTGGCGCTCCTGCTCAACGAGCTCCGCTCGCGGGTGTTCAAGCGGTTCGTGCAGACGGTCAGCTACCTGCCGCACTTCATGTCCGTCGTGATCGTGGCGGGCTTCGTGTTCGAGCTGACGTCGCTGGACGGCACGGTCAACCGGCTGGTCAAGCTGTTCGGCGGGGACCCGATCTCGTTCATGCAGCAGGCCGACTGGTTCCGCACCATCTACGTGTCGTCCGAGGTCTGGCAGACGGTGGGCTGGGGCACGATCCTCTACCTGGCCTCGCTGACCACCATCGACGCGCAGCTCTACGAGGCGGCCCGCATCGACGGCGCCAACCGCTGGCAGCAGACGTGGCACGTCACGCTGCCCGGCATCCGGCCCACGATGATGGTCCTGCTCATCCTGAACATCGGCCAGTTCATGCAGGTGGGCTTCGAGAAGATCTTCCTGCTCTACAACACGCTGACCCAGCCGACGGCGGACGTGATCTCCACGTACATCTACCGCGTCGGCCTCACCTCCGGGCAGCTGAGCTACGCCACGGCGATCGGCCTGTTCGAGGCCGTGATCGGCCTGGTCCTCGTCTTCTCCGCCAACGCCATCTCGCGCCGAGTCACCGGGAGCTCCCTGTGGTGAACACCGCCCCCGCCCCGACCACCGACCCGGTGGGCTCCGACGTGCCCGACCTGACCCGGCCCCGCCCGGAGACCACCACCGTCAAGGACACGCCCGGCTACACGGTGTTCCGCGTCACCGGGAGCTCCCTGTGGTGAACACCGCCCCCGCCCCGACCACCGACCCGGTGGGCTCCGACGTGCCCGACCTGACCCGGCCCCGCCCGGAGACCACCACCGTCAAGGACACGCCCGGCTACACGGTGTTCCGCTGGGTCAACACGACGATCCTGGTGCTCGTCGCCGCCGTCACGCTCTACCCGTTCCTCAACCTGGCGGCGCGGGCGTTCAGCTCCGAGGCGGCGATCCGCAGCGGCGACGTCACGGTCTGGCCCATCGGCTTCAACACGACCACCCTCATGTCCGTGCTGGAGCAGGACCTGTTCTGGCGCAACTACCTCAACACCGTGGTCTACACGGTGGTGGGCACCGCTATCGCCATGGCGCTGACCACGACCTTCGCCTACGTGCTGTCGAAGAAGTACCTCAAGGGCCGCATGATCCTGATCGGGTTCGCGGTCTTCACGATGTTCTTCACCGGCGGCCTCATCCCGAACTACATCCTGGTCAGCGAGCTCGGCTTCAAGAACACCATCTGGGCCGTCGTGGTGCCGCAGGCGATCAACGTCTTCAACCTGCTCGTCATGAAGTCGTTCTTCGAGAACTTCCCCGAGGAGCTCGAGGAGGCCGCGGCGATCGACGGCCTGACCACCTACGGGATCTTCTTCCGCGTGGTGCTGCCGCTCAGCAAGGCGGTGCTCGCGACGATGGTCCTCTTCTACGCGGTCTGGTTCTGGAACTCCTGGTTCCCCGCGTTCCTCTACATGGACGACCCGCAGATGTACCCGGTCACGGTGTTCCTGCGGAACATCATCGCCGGCGCCACCGGCACCGGCGAGGGGCTGAGCGACGTCGCCGTCCAGATCGGGGCCAACGTCAAGGCAGTGACGATGCTGCTCACGGCCCTGCCCATCGTCTGCCTCTACCCGTTCGTCCAGAAGTACTTCGTGTCCGGCGTGATGCTCGGCTCCGTCAAGGGCTGAGCACACCCGACCACCGCACCGATCCGCCGTCGGACGACGACGTTCACACCCCGGAGGAAGTCAATGATGATCACCCCTAGAAAGGCTGCCGCGGCGACCGCCGCGGTCGCCCTCGGACTCACGCTCACGGCGTGCTCGTCCGGCGACGACGACGGCGCCGCCGTCGACATGGCCGACAAGATGGTCGGCGCCATGGAGGACTACGGCGTCGGCACCACCTTCAAGGCGACCGAGCCGCTGGAGTTCGGGCTCATGTACCGCGACCACCCGAACTACCCGCTCCAGGAGGACTGGTCGATCCTCAAGGCGTTCGAGGAGGAGCACAACGTCACCTTCGACATCCAGTCGGTGCCCCTGGCCGACTGGCAGCAGAAGCGGGCGCTCCTGATCAGCTCCGGCGACGCCGCCGACCTGATCCCGTCCACCTACGCGGCCGACGTCGAGACGCTCACCTCGGGCGGCGCCGTCCTGCCGATCTCGGACTACCTCGACTACCTGCCGAACTTCCAGGACAAGGTCGAGAAGTGGGGCCTGCAGGAGGACCTGGACCGGCTGCGGCAGGCCGACGGCAAGTTCTACGTGCTGC
Organism: Promicromonospora sp. NPDC050262; assembly: GCF_040655935.1. Taxonomy (NCBI): domain Bacteria; kingdom Bacillati; phylum Actinomycetota; class Actinomycetes; order Micrococcales; family Promicromonosporaceae; genus Promicromonospora; species Promicromonospora sp. NPDC050262. Next base: position 72,398 of record NZ_JBFAKX010000022.1, read on the forward strand.
CCGGCCTGCACGAGAACCCGAAGCCCTCGTACTCCATCGCCATCCGCGAGGACTGGTGGGAGGACGCCGGCCTGGAGGACCCGAAGACCTGGGACGAGTTCGCGGACCAGCTCGAGGTGATCAAGGAGGAGCACCCCGAGCTCGACTACCCGTACACCGAGCGCTGGTCCATCAACGGCCCCATGGAGGCCACCCTCCAGGCCGCGGCCGGCAACTTCGGCACCGAGGCGGGCTGGGGCTATGGCGACGGCGTGACCTGGAACGGCTCCGAGTACGAGTACACGGGCGCGTCCGAGGGCTACAAGGAGCTCGTCTCCTACTTCGCCGACCTGGTGGACCGCGGCCTCCTGGACCCCGAGGGGCTCACGCAGGAGGACGACCCGGCCATCGCCAAGCTGACCACCGGCAAGGTCGCCGCCCTCGGCGTCAACGACCAGGAGATGACGCGGTACCGGACCGGCTTCGAGGAGGCCGGGGACAAGGACGCGAAGCTCAAGGAGATCGTGGTCCCGGCCGGTCCCGCCGGCAACATCATGGACGCCACCACCGGCGGCCAGTTCGAGTCCGGCATCGCGCTCTCGTCCAGCGCCGCCGAGCGCGACGACTTCGTGGCGATGCTGCAGTTCGTCGACTGGCTGTACTACTCCGACGAGGGCCTCGAGTTCGCCAAGTGGGGCATCGAGGGCGAGACCTACACCAAGGACGCCGACGGCACCCGCACCCTGGCCGACGACGTCGACTGGGGCGGGCTCAACGCGGGTGCCCCGAAGCTGCTGAACACCGACTTCGGCTACTACAACGGCGTCTGGTCGCTGGCCCACGGGTCCACCTCGGACCTGGTCAAGTCGACGCTCACGCCCGAGGTGCAAGACTTCCTCGACCAGATGAACCAGAAGGACGTCGCGGAGAAGGGTCCGGGCATCGCCATGGACGAGATGCAGCGCGAGGAGTCCTCGCTGCTGCAGACCAACCTGCAGGACCTGGTCATGACGGCGACGGCCCAGTTCATCCTGGGTGACCGGCCGCTCGACGAGTGGGACGCGTACGTCGGCGAGCTGGAGAGCGCCGGCATGCAGACCTACGTCGACACGGTCAACCAGGCCGCGGGCGTCACCGAGTAACAACTCGTTGAGTGCGGGATCTTCGCCCTCCGAGCGCCGTTCGGAGGGCGAAAATCCCGCACTCAACACCGGAGGGGGAGTGTTGTGGAGCGGGTTCTCGTACCGGGTTCAGGTGCCGGCGTGCTCGGGGACGCCTGGCGCACCTGCGTGGGCACCGGGCGGTTCAACCTGGCGCTGCGCCAGGACTACCAGGAGTCGCTGAGGCTGGTGCAGCGGGAGATCGGCTTCCGGTACATCCGGGGCCACGGCATCCTGCACGACGACGTCGCCGTGCACCGCACGTACGACGCCGCCGGCCACCGGGGCACGGCCTACGTGTTCACCTACGTGGACCAGGTGGTCGACGCCTACCTGAAGCTCGGGATCAAGCCGTTCCTGGAGCTCGGGTTCATGCCGAAGGCCCTCGCCTCCGGCGACCAGACCGTGTTCTGGTGGCTGGGCAACGTGACCCCGCCCCGCGACCACGCCGAGTGGGCGAGCCTGGTGCGCGCCCTGCTGCGGCACCTCGTGGACCGGTACGGCCTCGACGAGGTGCGGACCTGGCCCGTCGAGGTCTGGAACGAGCCCAACCTCACGCACTTCTGGCGGGACGCGGACCAGGAGGCGTACTTCCGCCTCTACGAGACCTCCGTGCACGCGGTGAAGGACGTCGACGCGTCGCTCCAGGTGGGCGGCCCCGCCATCTCCCCGGGGGCGGACGACTGGTGGGAGCCCTTCGCGGAGTTCGTCACGCGGCGGGACCTGCCCGCCGACTTCCTCTCCGTGCACGCGTACAGCTCCGGCCCGGCACAGCACGTGCCGTTCGGCGTCTACCAGACCTTCCGGCGGCCCGAGCACCTGCTCGACCAGTTCGCCCGGCCCGGCAAGATCCTCGCCGGGACGGCGCTCGCTGGCCGGCCCCTGCACGTCACGGAGTTCAACACCAGCTACCGGCCCGACAACCCGGTGCACGACACGGCCTGGAACGCCGCCTACCTCGCGCCCGTGCTCGCGGGCGGCGGCGAGCACGCCGACTCCTTCTCCTACTGGACGTTCTGCGACGTCTTCGAGGAGGAGGGAGTGCCGGCGTCGTTCTTCCACGGCGGGTTCGGCATGCTGGGCCACCGTCAGGTGCGCAAGCCGACCTATCACCTGTACGCGTTCATGGCGCGGATGGGTCAGGAGGTGCTGGCGCGCGGCGTCGACCACCTGGTCACGCGCCACGCCGCCACGGGACGGGTGACGGTACTCGCCTGGCAGCCCGTGGGCGGCACCGACGACCCGGCCGAGCCGGACCGCCACGAGATCCGCCTGAGCCTCCCGGTCGGGTCGGCCGCACAGGACACCGGAGGGACCCACGGGTCGGACCCGTCGCGGGTGTTCGCAATGCGGTACGACGTGGACGAGACCGCCGGCAACGCGTGGGCGGCGTGGCGCGAGATGGGCCGGCCCGCGTCGCCGTCGGGCAGACAGCTGGACGCGCTGCACGAGGCGAGCGAACCCGCCCGGCGCGCCTTCAGCCTCCCCGTCGTCCCGGCGGCGGACGGCGGCCGGGTCGAGCTCGACCTGACGCTCGGCCGGCACGGCATCACCCTGGTGACCCTGGACCCGGTCCGCGACGAGACCCCACCCTGGCTGGACGACGCGCGGATCCTGGGCCGGACACCGAACCCGAACGACAGCCGGACCTCGAACGACAAGGACGACGCGTGACCGACTCGAAGATCCTGTACGGCGGCGACTACAACCCGGAGCAGTGGCCACGCGCCGTCTGGGAGGACGACTACGCGGCCTTCGACAAGGCGTCGATCGACACGGTCTCGCTCAACGTCTTCTCCTGGGCCACGCTCCAGCCGGACGAGGACACCTACGACTTCGCACGGCTCGACGAGATCGTGGCCCGCGCGGTCGAGGGCGGGCGCGGCATCGTGCTGGCGACGTCCACCGGCGCGCTGCCGCCGTGGCTGGCGCACCGGCACCCCGAGGTCGAGCGCACCGACTTCCAGGGCCGGCGCCACGTGTTCGGGCAGCGGCACAACGCGTGCCCCAGCTCGCCGGTCTACCGGCGGCTGTCGGCGGAGCTGGCCGGCCGGATCGCCGAGCGGTACGCCGGCACGCCCGGCCTGGTCGCGTGGCACGTCGGCAACGAGTACGGCGGGTTCGACGGCGGCTGCTGGTGCGACCTGTGCGCCGCCGGCTTCCGCGACTGGCTGCGCGCGCGGTACGGCACGCTGGAGCGGCTGAACGAGGCGTGGAACGCGACGTTCTGGTCGCACACGTTCTCCGACTGGGCGCAGATCGTGCCGCCGAACATGCTCAGCGAGCACTGGCGCGGACCGGACCACACGGCGTTCCAGGGCATCACGCTCGACTACCGCCGGTTCATGTCGGACGCGATGCTGGCCAACTACCGCGACGAGAAGGCGCGCATCCGCGAGCACGACGCGACCACGCCGGTGACGACCAACTTCATGGGCATGTTCCGGCCGATCGACTACCACCGGTGGGCCGACGACCTCGACTTCGCCTCCTGGGACAACTACCCGCCGGGGCCGCGCGAGCAGGCGCGCATGGCGCTCGCGCACGACGTCATGCGCGGGCTCAAGGACGGCGCACCCTTCTGGGTCATGGAGCAGACGCCGACGATCACCGCCTCGCGCGACGTGAACCCGGTGAAGCGGCCGGGCGTGCTGCGGCTGTGGTCGTGGCAGGCCGTGGCGCACGGCGCCGACGCCGTCCTCTACTTCCAGATGCGGCAGGCGAAGGGCGCGAGCGAGAAGTACCACGGTGCCGTCCTGGACCACACCGGGCGCACGGACACGCGATCGTTCCGCGAGGTCGCGGCCCTGGGCGGCGAGCTGGCCGGGCTGGGGGACGCCGTGGTCGGCGCCCGGACGCCCGCCCGCGTCGCGCTGCTCTTCGACTGGGACTCCTGGTGGGTCGCCGAGATGACGGACGGCTTCAACCGGCACGCGCGCTACGTCGACACGGTGCTGGCCTACTACCGCGCGCTGTGGCAGGCGGGCGCCCAGGTCGACGTGGTGCCCACGACGGCCGACCTGGCGCGGTACGACGTGGTGCTCGCCCCCATGCTGCACGTGCTGAAGGGCGACGTCGCCACGCGGCTCGCGGCCGTGACGGAGCGCGGGGGCTCGGTGCTCGCGTCGTTCTGGTCGGGGCGCGCGGACGAGGACGCCAACGCCTACCTCATGGACGCGCCCGGCCCGCTGGCCCCGTTGTTCGGTGTCCGGGTCGAGGAGACCGACTCGGCCGAGCCGGGCGTCACCAACCCCGTGACCCTGACCGACGGGTCCGGCGAGGCGGTCTCCGCTGCGCAGCTCGTGTTCGAGGTGCTCGTGCCGGAGGGCGCCGAGGTGGTCGGCACCTACGGCGCCGAGTTCTACGCGGGCACGCCCGCGGTGACGCGGCACCGGCCCGGCGGGGCCGACGGCGGCGAGGCCTGGTACGTCGCGACCGGCCTGGACGACGCCGGGGTCGGGTGGGTGGTGCGCCGGGTGCTGGACCGGCACGGGCTCGTGGGCCCGTACGCCGACGTGCCCGACGTCGAGCTCGCCGTGCGGTCCAAGGACGGCGTGCGGTTCGCCTTCGTGCTGTCGCACGCGACCGGGCCCGTCGAGGTCGCGGCGCACGCGTCCGGCGTCGACCTGCTGACCGGCCGGACCGTGCGGCAGGGGGAGACGCTCCGGCTCGACCCGACCGACGTCGTGCTGCTGCGCGAGGACCTGCCCGGGGAGCCGGCGTGAGCTCCGGCGGGGCGGGCGGCCCGGGCTCCGGGCCGGGGGACGGCGAGCGGCGCGAGTTCGGCGAGGGTGTGCTCGGCCGCGCCACCGCGCTCGTGTACTGGCACCTGATCGTCGAGCTGCTGCTCGTCGTCGCCGTGCTGCCGGGCGCGCTGGCGTCGCTCCTGCTGGAGCGGGCGCCGGGCAACGCGCTGCTCTTCGCGCTGTGTCTGCTTCCGGTGGGGCCGGCCGTGGCGGCGGGGCTGTTCGCCCTCCGGGACCGCACGCGGGCCGAGGGGCTCACCCCGGCGGCGTCGTTCTGGCGTGGGTACCGGCTGAACTGGGCGGACGCCCTGCGGGTGTGGGTGCCCGCGCTCGTCGTGGGCGTGGTGGTCGCGCTGGGACTGGCGAACGTGGGTGCGGGCGGCGTGCCCGGCTGGTACGCGGGAGTGCTGGTCGTGGTGGGCGCGGGCCTGGCCCTGTGGGCCGTGAACGCGCTGGTGATCGTGTCGTTCTTCGGGTTCCGCACCCGGGACTCGGTGCGGCTCGCGGCGCACTACCTGGGCGCCCGGCCGCTCGTGACGCTGGGCACGCTCTCGCTGCTCGTGCTGGCCGCCGGGATCGTGGTGCTGACCACCGAGGCGGTGTTCGGCCTGCTCGCGGTGGTCTGGCTCGCCCTCGTGCTGCGCAACGCGGCGCCCGTCGTGGCCGACGTCGAGCAGCGGTTCACGCCCGCGAGCTGAGGCACGATCAGGACAGCATTGTCCGATCTGCGGCTCTTGCGCCAAGGTGTGCGCATGGCTATCAAGCAGGGGGACCCGGGACGGCTGACCTACCGCTATCTACGCGTGGCGATCGTGGCCGTGGTGCTGGTGCTGTTCGTGTCGCTGACCATGCAGATCGTCGCCGACCACGGGCGGCTGGACTCCGGCGAGGAGTGGTGGCACGCGTCCATCAGCGCCTACTTCTACTCGCCGGTGCAGAGCATCTTCGTGGGCACGCTGGTGGCCATCGGCACGTGCCTCATCGCGATCAAGGGCCGGCACGGCGCCGAGGAGGTGCTGCTCAACTTCGCGGGCATGTTCGCCGTGGTCGTCGCCCTCGTGCCCACGCCGCTCGACGCCACGATGTGCACCGGCGAACCGTACTGCGTGGACGTGCCCGAGCGGGTCGGCAACAACATCGGCACGCTGCTGCTGGTCGGCGGCCTGGTGCTGGTGCTCGCCACCTGGCCGCGGCGCCGCGACCTGGGCGGCCACCACGGCTGGGACCTGTGGCTCACGTGGCTGACGTGGGCGGCGACCGGCGTCTGGCTGCTGGTGTGGCCCGGCAGCTTTCTCACGACGGCGCACTACGCCGCGGCCGTGCTCCTGTTCGGCTGCCTGATCGCCGTCGCGTGGATCAACGGCTCCGACCAGGCCGTGACCGCTCAGACGCTCGAACGGCTGCGCGGCCTGTCGCCCGCGGCCTACCGGGTCTGGTACCGGTGGATCGCCGGGGTGATGGCCGTGGTGCTCGTGGTGGGCCTGGCGACCATGGTGGTGCTCGACCGCTTCGTCCCGGACCTGTTCCCGCAGACGCTGTTCGTGGTCGAGACCGTGCTGATGCTGGTCTTCGCGCTGTTCTGGACGCTGCAGACCATCCAGTTCTGGGACATCGGCCTGCCGGCGCGGGCGCGGGTGGAGACCAGCAAGGCCCCGGGCGACACCCCTGGCGCGTAACGTCACCCCGGTGACCGTGATCCGTTCGATCGTCCTGTTCGTGGCCGCGGCCGTCCTCGAGATCGGCGGTGCCTGGCTCGTCTGGCAGGGCGTGCGCGAGCACAAGGGCTGGCTGTGGATCGGCGCGGGCGTCATCGCGCTGGGCCTGTACGGGTTCTTCGCCACCCTGCAGCCGGACGCCGGCTTCGGCCGCATCCTCGCCGCCTACGGCGGCGTCTTCGTCGCGGGTTCCCTGGTCTGGGCCATGGCCGTCGACGGCTTCCGGCCCGACCGCTGGGACGTGATCGGCGCGCTCATCTGTCTGGTGGGCGTCGCCGTCATCATGTACGCCCCGCGGCCGGACGCGGGCTAGGCGCCTGCCCGCGAGGCGCCCAGCCCGCGAAGTGCCACAGGGTGCGGCTGATCGGGCCGGGCAGGCCGGATCGTCAGCACAGTGGCACCCGCGCCGATGACTTTTCCTGGTCCGCCCCGTCGGACCTGGCATGGGCGACGACGCTGCGGCTGACGTACGGGCACGTGTCCAGCGCGCGGTCGACCGGCTCGTGACCGACGGCGGCGAGGTCGGCCTGCAGGTGGCGGTCGTCCACCGGGGCGACCTCGTGGTCGAAGCCGTGGGTGGGCTGGCCGACGCCCGGCGAGGAGCGGCGGTCGCCCCCGACACCCTGTTCTTCGCCGCGTCGACGGCCAAGGGGATCGCCTCCGCCGTCGCGCACGTGCTGGTGGAGCGCGGCGAGCTGGACTACGACCTGCGGATCGCCGACGTCTGGCCCGGGTTCGCCACGCACGGCAAGGGCGGCGCGACGCTGCGGCACGTGCTGATGCACTCGGTGGGCGTGCCCGCCCCGCCGTACACGACGACCGTCGGGGACCTGTGCGACTGGGACCGGATGTGCCGGCTGCTCGCCGACGAGGAGCCCTGGTGGGAGCCGGGCACCGGGTTCGGGTACCACGCCCAGACCTTCGGCTTCCTGCTCGGCGAGACGGTGCGCCGGGCCACCGGGCGCACGCTGTCGTGGTGGCTCCGCGAGGCCGTCACGCGGCCGCTCGGCGTCGAGGACGACGTGCACTTCGGCGTGCCCCCGGCACTGCTGGGGCGGGTGGCGCGGCAGGAGCCGGCCCCCGGGCCGCCCTCGTGGCCCGAACCGGGCTCGCCCGCCGACCGTGCGCTCCCGCCCGGGATGCGACCCGACGCCGCTTTCGCCAACCGGCGTGACGTGCTCACGAGCGACATCCCCTCCGGGGGCACGATGTCGGCACGCGGCGCGGCCCGCGTGTTCGCGGGCCTGCTCGGGTACGGCGACGCCGCCCTGGTGTCGCCGGCCCGGCTGGCCGAGATGGCGCGGCCCGCGTTCGAGGGGCGCGACGCCGTGCTGGACGTGCCCTCGACGTGGGCGTTCGGGTTCGCCCCGTCGCGCCCGGGCGTCCTCCCCTCCCGCCCGGGGTCGGCCTTCGGTATGTTCGGCGCGAACGGCTCGGGGGTCTGGGCCGACATCGACACCGGTGTCGCGGTCGCCGTGATGCGCAACCGGTTCAGCCCGGGCTGGAGCACCGCCGGCGAGATCGACCGGCTCGTCGCAGAGCACTTTCCGACGTCGTCAGAAGGAGAAGCCTCATGGACAACCCAGTGACCGAGCTCGACGCACGGTTCAGCGACCCCGGCGTGCAGCCGACCGCGTGGGAGGAGACGCAGGGGGTGCTGGAGAACGCCCAGCTCACCTGGCTGACCACCGTGCGCGCCGACGGGCGCCCGCACGTCACGCCGCTCGTCGCCGTCTGGCTGGAGGGGGCTCTGCACTTCTGCACCGGCCCCGAGGAGCAGAAGGCCGTCAACCTGGAGGCCAACCCGAACGTGGTGCTGACCACCGGCGACAGCACCTGGAACAAGGGGCTGGACGTCATGGTCGAGGGCCCGGCCCGGCGCGTGACCGACCAGCGGACGCTGGAGAAGCTCGCCGAGGCGTGGCGCACCAAGTGGACCGGGCAGTGGCAGTACGAGGTGGGCGAGGAGGCCTTCACCAACGACATCGGCGGGACCGCGCTCGTGTTCGCGGTCCAGCCGACCAAGGTGCTGGCCTTCGGCAAGGGCACGTACAGCCACACCCGCTACACGCCGCGCTAGCCCGCGGCGCGCCCGGCCTCCGCCGGGCCGCACCGGCTCAGTACAACCACGGCGCCTCCCGCCGCACCGCGTCGCCGAGCGCCGACGTGAGCGTGCCCACGTACGTGGCCGACAGGTGCGAGCCGTCCCGGTAGACCAGCACGTTCCCGATCACGGGCGGGCACGACTCGGGCTCGCAGATCAGGTCCGACAGGTCGACGTGCGCGGCGCTCGCGGGCATGCCGGGGTACGTCGGCACCGGGTTGCGCTCCGCGAACACCTCGGACCGGTCCAGCACGCACCGCGCGGCGTCGCGGCCGTGCGACGACACGCAGTTCGGCGGGCTCCACTCGAACCGCGGGTTGTCGCGGATCGTGATCACGGGGATGCCCGCGGCGTCGAGCTGCTGCCAGGCCGCCACCTCGGCGGGGAGCACCACCTCGGGCGCGTCCTCGTACGTGTGCGTACCGGTCACGAACACCGCGTCCGGGTCCAGCTCGACGGCCTCGGCCAGCAGGTTGGAGCTCCAGCGTGCGCAGTCGTCGGTGGGCACCGCCTCCAGCCGCACGCGGCACTGCCCCTTGCCCGCCAGCCGCACGCGCCACCCGTTCTGCTCGCCGAGCTCGGTGAGGGCCGGCGCCCACTGGTACGTGTGCGAGCCGCCCGCCACGAGCACCGTCCGGACGGGGTGGTCCGGGTCGTGGAGGGTGCACACCCGCACCTCGTCGAACCCCGGCCCGTTCCCGTGCTCCTGGATGCAGCGCGGGTCGTGGTCGGTCGGGGGCAGGTCGTGCTTCGCCACCTCGGGGTCGGGCTGCACCGGCGCCGGGTCGGGCGCCTCCGTGGTCGTGGTGCCCGGCGTCGCCGTGGCGCCGGCGGGCGCGGCGAGCCCGTCCGACGTCGCCTGCGGGCGCAGCGCCCCGGCCCCCGCGTACTCGGTGCCGAGGTGCTCCAGCTGCTCCAGCTTGGCCGCCTCGCGCGTCTCGACGCCGATGCTCGCGGCGGCCGTCGGCACGATGACGAGCGCCGTGGCGGCGCCGGCGGCCACCAGGGCGGCGACCGACCGGCGCAGCGTCAGCGCGCGCGGCACCGCGAGGCCCACGGGGCGCGCGACCACCTGCCGCGTGGCCCAGGCCAGCACCACGGACACCGCCAGCACCAGCGTCGCCCCGCGCCAGCCGACGGCCGGGAAGCCCCGGACGGCCAGGTAGAAGATGAGCACCGGCCAGTGCCACAGGTACAGCTCGTACGAGATGCCGGCCAGGAACCGGAGCGGCGCCAGGTCGAGCACGCGCCGGGGGCCCCACGACGCCGGTGTGCCCGCGCCCGCGAGCACCAGCAGCGCCCCCGTCACCGGCCAGAGCGTCCAGACGCCGGGAAAGAGCGTGCCGCCGTCGAGCAGGAAGCCGGACGAGAGGACGAGGCCGAGGCCGACCCACGCGCCCGCGGTGCGCAGACGCTCGGCGCCGTGCAGCGGGACGAGCGCGAGCAGCGCGCCCAGGCCGAGCTCCCAGAACCGGGTGGCGGTGTGGAAGTAGGCCACCGGCTGCAGCACCCCGGTGAGGTACAGGGCGCCCGCGAACGAGGCGGCGGACCCGACGGCGACGACCAGCGCGAGCCGCCGTCGGACCAGGACGGCCGCCCGCCGGCAGAGCCAGGCCATCGCGAGCACGACCAGCGGCCAGGCCAGCAGGAACTGTCCCTGCACGGAGAGCGACCAGAAGTGCTGGAGCGGGCTGGCCCCGGGTCCGGCGGCCCCGTAGGCCAGCTCGTTCGAGATCAGGTCCCAGTTCTCCACGTACAGGGCCGACGCGACGACCTGCCGCCACACGTCGAGCCAGCGCGCGGCCGGCAGCAGCACCCACGCGGCGAGCGCGACGGCTCCCAGCACCACGAGGGCCGACGGCGCCAGGCGGGCCGCGTTCCGCGCGTACACCGCCCCGAGCCGGAGGGTGCGCGACTCGGCGCGCCGCACGAGCGACCCGGTCACCAGGAACCCGGAGATCACGAGGAAGACGTCCACGCCTCCGGACACCCGGCCGGCGCCGAAGAGGTGGAACAGCACCACGAGCAGGAGCGCGAGCCCGCGCAGGCCGTGCACCTCGGTGAGGTGCTGTCGGGTCGTCGTCGTGGAGGCGTGCGGGGCCGGCGGGGCGGCGTCGGGCATGGGGGACCACCAGGTGCGAAGGGATTCGATCTACACACCTGGGGACGAAGTCCTCGGTCCTACCGTTGTGGTCGTTACCGAAGCGGGACCGGAGATCACCCGCTCAGTAGATGGTGCGTCCTCTTTCGTCCGGAATGCCAGACTTCCTGAGGAAGTAGGTGTTCACCTGGTCCCGCCACTCGGTGGCGCTGCGGAGCTGCTCGGCGAGCCGTTCGGAGACCCGCTCCGCGACGCGCCCCTCGACGTGCCCCGACACCTCCGACCACGCGCCGATCATCGCCTCCACCCGGGCCACGCCCTCGAAGTGGGTGTCGTAGATGTGCTGCACCACGGTCTTGCCGCTGTGCAGCACGTGCGTGTACGGCACGTGGTGGAAGAACAGCAGCAGCTCGTCGGGGCAGGTCGACGGCGACTCGAAGGCCGCCGACCACGGCGCCGGGTACTGCCCCGCGTAGCCGGTGCCGGTCCGGACCGTGCGGTCCACGCCGATGCCGTCGCGGTCCGCGAAGTGGTACGTGCCCCACGGGGTGTACTCGTAGCCGTCGACGTCGGGTCCGTAGTGGTGGCCCGGGCGCACCATGAAGCCCACCCCGAGCGGCGCGGTGTACTGCTCGTACGTCTCCCACGACCGGTCCAGCACGGCGTGCAGGGCCTGCCGGACGGCGTCCGGCGTACCCGGGAACGTGAGGCCCGCCCACTCGTCGAGCACGGCGGCCGGGTCGAGCGTCGGGTCCCAGCACAGCCGCCCGTACGCGTAGAGGTTGGCCTGCGCGAACGGGTGGCCCGTCCAGAACTCGTCGTCGCCCACGTTGGAGACGGCGGCGAACCCGCCCGCCGGCTTGCGCCAGGTGCCCGTGCCCGGGTCCTCGACGGCCTTGCCGCGGCCCGTGGCGAGGTCCGCCACGGTGGGCGAGCCCCCCTCCCGGCCGGCCGGGTCCCAGAAGCGGAACCCGAGGATCTGGCTCCACTGCGGGCCGAGGTACACGGCGTGCTGCTGCTGGCCGGTGTACTCCTGGGTGATCTGCACCTCCAGCGCCACCCGGGTGTGCGGCATCGCGGCCAGCACGGGAGAGAGGGGCTCGCGCACCTGGAAGTCCAGCGGCCCGTACTTGACCTGCAGCACCACGTTGTCCGAGAACGCCCCGTCCAGCGGGTGGAAGTGGTCGTACGCGGCGCGGGCGCGGTCGGTCGACCGGTCGCGCCAGTCCTGCCGGTGGTCGTAGACGAACGCCCGCCAGTGGATCAGGCCGTCGTACGGCTCGACCGCCGCGGCCAGCATGTTCGCGCCGTCGGCGTGCGTGCGCCCGTAGGCGAACGGCCCGGGCTGACCCTCGGAGTCGGCCTTGACCACGAAGCCGCCGAAGTCCGGGATCGCGTCCCAGACGCGCGCCGCCGCGCGCGCCCACCAGTGGGCGACGCCCTGGTCGAGCGGGTCCGAGGTGGGCAGGCCGCCGAGCGTGATGGGCGACGCGAACGACACCGACAGGTGCACGCGGATGCCCCACCGCCGGAAGACGGCGGCCACGCGGACGACGTCGCCCAGGTCCTCCGTGAGCAGGCGCGCCTCGCGCGCGTGCACGTTGACGTTGTTGATCGCCACGCGGTTGATCCCGACGGCGGCCAGCAGCCGCGCGTACCGCTCGACCCGGGACAGGTCGGCGTGGACAAAACCGTTGTCGTAGAAGATGGAGCCGCCCGAGTAGCCCCGTTCGACCTGGCCCATCACGGGGTGCACGTCCACGTTGTCCCAGTGGTCGAGCATCCGGAGGTCCGTGGCGGGGGCGTGGGTCTCGTCGACGTCCGGGCCGTCGAACGCGGCCTCGCCCAGGCGCACCACGTGGAACAGCCCGTGCAGCAGCCCGGCGTCGCACGCGGCCTGCACGACGACGGCGCCCGCCTCCCGCGTGAGCCGGAAGCTCTCGTCCGTGCCCGGGGCGGCGTCCGCGGCGGCGACGGCGCTCGCGCCGCCCGCGTCCGGGGGCGTCAGGGTGAGCACCAGCTCGGCGTCGGCCACGCCGTCCCCCACCTCGAGGCGGGAGAACGCGCCGCCGAACCGGGAGGTCGCCGCGGCGACCTCCTCGGCGACGGTGCCGGCGAGCGCGCCGTCACCGGCCACCACCACCCGGCGGCTGCCGATCGCGGCGAACGCGTCGTCGGGCAGCCAGGCCGGGTGGGTGGCGTGGTCGGTGATCGGGCGCGGGGAGTCAGCGGTCACGGGGTTTCCCATCCGTCTTAGAGGTTGATGTGCGGATATATGGGGGTCTACTGGAACTTTGCCCCAGTGACACCGCCCGGGTCCACCCGGGGCGCCCGGTCTGTCCGGTCCGTGAAAAAGCCGCGACCGGACCTCCTCTTCGAAGCCTAGGTTTCTCCGCTTTGAGGCGCCTCAAAGCGGAGAAACC
>NZ_JBFAKX010000023.1:0-82881 GCF_040655935.1 Promicromonospora sp. NPDC050262
GCCGCGCCGCGCGCCGCTCGCGCTGCGCCACCGGGTCCGGCGTCGGCACGGAGGCCAGCAGCTCGGCGGTGTAGTCCATGTGCCGATCTCGATGCCAACTGCCGAACCAACGGGCGCACTGCCGAACCAGGGCGGGCCAGCTGCCGATCCGACGGGCGCACCCCACCTCATCCTGGCCGCCGCAAAAGGTCAAGGATCGGTAAGGCCGAAGATTTTCCCAGGCAATTGCGCACATGACAGGAATTGGCAATTGTGAAGATCACTGCGCTCCGGTTGCTTTTGTAAGCGACAGGCAGTGTGATTGTGTTCACAGCAAGTATTCAGGGCGGCAGGGACCGTGCCCTGGGGGTCGAAAAGGCGCAAGCCTGATCGACGGCGAGCGACGTGCACGGTCAACCCCGTCCAGCTGGTGAGAGCGGAACCCGGCTTGAGGATGCTCCCGGATTCCGTACTCGATAGGCCGAGATCTCGCCACCGCAGTGGCCGGGCCCTCGCACTTCCGGATCGCGAACGGAAATTGCGAGGAGCCCGGCCGCACGGCGAATCGTTTCGCGGAATGCACGCCGGCCGGAAAAGAATCACCACACCCGGCATTCTCCAGGCGTTGAAACGCCGTCAGCCGCGATTCCCGCCGTTTGCACAGCAGCCCTCACCGCCACTGCGCCCGCGAGTACTGCGGCTGCACCCCCACGCCGGCGTCCACGGGAACCGTCCCGATCTTGTCGCGCAGCGTGTGCGCCGCCCGCAGCGGCCAGTAGGGGTCGCGCAGCGCCTCGCGGCCGATCATGACGGCGTCCGCCGAGCCCTCCACGAGGATCTGCTCGGCCTGGACCGGGTCGCTGATCAGCCCCACCGCGCTGACCGGCAGGCCCGACACCTCACGCACCCGGCGTGCGTGCGGCACCTGGTAGCCCGGCCCCACGGTGATGTGCGCCGGCGCCACACCCCCGGTCGAGACATCCACGAGGTCGGCACCGAGCGTGCCGAGCCGGCCCGCGACGGCGGCGACGTCGTCCACCTCGAGCCCGCCCTCCAGCCAGTCGGTCGCGGAGAGCCGGACCAGCACGGGCAGGTCCTCGGGCCACGCGGACCGCACCGCGCCCACCGTCTCCTCGACGAGCCGCGAGCGCGCCTCGGCCGACCCGCCGTACTCGTCGGTCCGCGAGTTGGCGACTGGCGACAGGAACTGGTGCAACAGGTACCCGTGCGCGGCGTGCACCTCGACCGTGTCGAAGCCGGCCTCGCGGGCCCGGCGCGCGGCCGCCGCGAAGTGCTCAGGGACGTCTGCGACCTGCTCGGGGGTCATCTCCTCGGGCGTCGCGAACCCCGGGTAGGGCGTGGCGGACGGCCCGACGGTCGGCCAGCCGCCGTCGGCCGCCGGGACGCTGCCCTGCTCCGGTGCCCACGGACGGAAGGTCGACGCCTTGCGCCCCGCGTGCGCGAGCTGGATGCCGATCCGCGCCCCGCGCGCGTGCACGAAGTCGACGATCCGCTTCCACCCGGCGGTCTGCACGTCGTTCCAGATGCCGGTGTCCTGCGGCGAGATGCGCCCCTCCGGCACGACGGCGGTCGCCTCGGTCATGACGAGCCCGAACCCGCCGGCGGCCCGGGCGCCGAGGTGCACGAGGTGCCAGTCGTTCGGGAGCCCGTCGTCCGCCGAGTACTCGCACATCGGCGCCAGCCAGGCGCGGTTCGGCAGGGCGAGGTCGCGCAGGGCGATCGGTTCGAGGAGGAGGCTCACGCCAGCCCCTAACGTGGCCGGTCTCCGGGCAATTCCGGGGCATCGGCACGACGTCTCAGGAAGTGACACCGGTTTGTGAGGGGGGTCACCGTCCGGGACTACACTCACCGACCAGAGACAACGTCAAGGCAGCCCCAAGCACCTGCCCGAACGAACGCGAAGACGCGCACCGGAGGTCACCGTGACAGACACCAACCCGACGTCGGGCTCGGCATCCAGCCCCAGCCTCGAGAACCTTCTGCACGAGACCCGGAGCTTCCCGCCCAGCGCGGAGTTCGCGGCTCAGGCGAACGCACAGGCCGACCTGTACGAGAAGGCGTCGGCCGACCGCCTGGAGTTCTGGTCCGGCCAGGCCCGGGAGCTCGTGACCTGGAAGACGCCGTTCACCGAGACCCTGGACTGGAGCGGAGCCCCCGTCGCGCGCTGGTTCGCCGACGGCACGTTGAACGCCGCGTACAACGCGGTGGACCGCCACGTCGAGGCCGGCCACGGCGACCGCGTCGCCATCCACTTCGAGGGCGAGCCGGGCGACACCCGCACGGTCACGTACGCCGACCTGCAGCAGGAGGTGTCCCGCG
The DNA here is from genome assembly GCF_040655935.1 of Promicromonospora sp. NPDC050262. Classification (NCBI taxonomy): domain Bacteria; kingdom Bacillati; phylum Actinomycetota; class Actinomycetes; order Micrococcales; family Promicromonosporaceae; genus Promicromonospora; species Promicromonospora sp. NPDC050262. The sequence continues at coordinate 2,320 of NZ_JBFAKX010000023.1, forward strand.
CGGCCAACGCGCTCACCGCCCTGGGCGTGCAGACCGGCGACCGCGTGGTCATCTACCTGCCGATGCTCGTCGAGTCGGTCGTCGCGATGCTGGCCTGCGCCCGCATCGGCGCCCCGCACTCCGTGGTCTTCGGCGGATTCTCCGCGGACGCCCTGCGCAGCCGGATCGCCGACGCCGAGGCCACGCTGGTCATCACGGCGGACGGCGGCTACCGCCGCGGCGCGCCGTCGGCCCTCAAGCCGGCCGTCGACGAAGCACTCGCCCCCAAGGAGGGCGCCGACCCGACGACGGTGCGGAAGGTGCTCGTCGTGCGGCGCACCGAGCAGGACGTGGACTGGGTCGAGGGCCGGGACGTGTGGTGGCACGAGGCCCTCGCCGAGGCGTCCGACCAGCACGAGCCGGTGGCCGTCGAGGCGGAGCACCCGCTGTTCATCCTGTACACCAGCGGCACCACCGGGAAGCCGAAGGGCATCCTGCACACCACCGGCGGCTACCTCACGCAGGCCGCGTACACGCACCGGAACGTGTTCGACCTCAAGCCGGAGACCGACGTCTACTGGTGCACCGCCGACGTCGGCTGGGTCACCGGCCACTCCTACGTGGTCTACGGCCCGCTCGTGAACGGCGCGACGCAGGTCCTGTACGAGGGCACGCCCGACACCCCGCACCGCGGCCGCTGGTGGGAGCTCATCGAGAAGTACAAGGTCTCGATCCTCTACACGGCGCCGACGGCGATCCGCACCTGCATGAAGTGGGGCGACGACATCCCGGGCGGGTTCGACCTCTCGTCCCTGCGCGTCCTCGGCTCGGTGGGCGAGCCCATCAACCCCGAGGCGTGGATGTGGTACCGCCGCGTTATCGGCGGCGACAAGGCCCCGATCGTCGACACCTGGTGGCAGACCGAGACCGGCGCCATCATGATCAGCCCGCTCCCGGGCGTGACCGCGACCAAGCCCGGCTCGGCGCAGGTGGCGCTGCCCGGCATCGCCGCGACCGTGGTCGACGACGAGGCGCAGCCCGTGCCCGACGGCGGTGGCGGCTACCTCGTGCTCACCGAGCCGTGGCCGTCCATGCTCCGCGGCATCTGGGGCGACCTGGAGCGCTACAAGGAGACGTACTGGTCGCGGTTCGAGGGCCTCTACTTCGCGGGCGACGGCGCCAAGAAGGACGAGGACGGCGACATCTGGCTGCTCGGGCGCGTGGACGACGTGATGAACGTGTCCGGCCACCGGCTGTCGACCACCGAGATCGAGTCGGCGCTCGTGTCGCACGAGATCGTGGCGGAGGCCGCCGTCGTCGGTGCCGCGGACGACACCACCGGCCAGGCCGTCGTCGCGTTCGTGATCCTGCGCGGCAGCCACGCCGGCCGGGCCTCGACGCCGGAGGGCGCTGCCGAGGTGCAGAAGGAGCTGCGCGACCACGTGGGCAAGGAGATCGGCCCCATCGCGAAGCCCAAGAAGATCCTCGTGGTGCCGGAGCTGCCCAAGACCCGGTCTGGCAAGATCATGCGCCGCCTGCTCCGCGACGTCGCCGAGGACCGGGCCGTGGGCGACGCCACGACGCTGGCCGACTCCTCCGTGATGGACCTGATCACGGCGGGCCTGGCGGCGCCGTCGGCGTCCGCGGAGGACTGAGCTACCGGAGGGCCGAGTCCCAGGAGGACCGGACCGGCAGCCGCCGAGGTGGGACGACCACCTCGGCGGCCGTCGCCGTCAGCCCTCGGTGCGCTCCGGCCCGACCTCGTGGAACGTGCGGTCGAAGTGCACCAGCGCGCGCCCCTCGACGGACCCGGAGGCGTGCACCCGGACCACCCGCCCCAGGAGCAGCAGGTGGTCGCCGGCCTCGACCTCGGTCCAGGTCTCGCACTCCAGCACGTGCCGCGCGTCCTCGACGAGGACCGGTACACCGCCCTCACCCGGTCGGACGGCGAGGCCGGCGAACTTGTCCGGCGCCTTGGAGGCGAAGACCGCAGCCACGTCCCGCGCGTCGTGCGCGAGCACGTGGACGGCGAACCGCCGCGCCGCCCGCAGCGGTCCGAGCGTGCGGCTGGAGTGCGCGACCCCGACGGCGACCAGCGGCGGGTCCAGGCTCACGCTCATCACCGCCGTGGTCGTCAGGCCCGCGGGCACTCCGCCCGCCGCCGTCGTCACCACGCACACGCCGCTCGCCAGCCCGGCCATCGCGTCCCGGAAACCGTCGGCGACGGGATCGAGAGGCGATGTTGATGACATCAACATCTCTCCATCCTCCGCGCTCGATGTTTCGCCGGGATCACTCCGGCGCGTGGGTTCTGTTACGGCTGCGGACGAGCCCCGAAACGCGCCGCAACGCCACCGTCCGAGGGCCCGTCTCCCCTAGCATTCGAGGCATGGACGTGCGTATCGACGAGGCCACCGACCCTCTCGATCGATCGGTCACCCGCCTGGGGCAGAAGATCCGCGGGCTGCGCCATGCCCAGGGCCTGACCCTCGTCCAGCTCGCCGAGGCGACGGGCCTCTCGCACTCGTTCCTCAGCCAGGTCGAGCGCGGCCGGGCACGGCTGAGCATGTCGTCGCTGTTCCGCGTCGCGGACCGGCTGGGCACCACCCAGCAGCTCCTGCTCACCGAGGGCACGGCGCCCGCCGCGGGCGGCACCCCCGTGGTGCGCCGGACCGACGACGCTTCGGCCGCCTCGGCGGGCGGCGGCACCGTCCGGGCCCTCGCGCCGGCCGGCGACCGCCCGTTCGACCCGATGGAGTACACCGGGACGTCCCGCGAGCCGGGTCCGTACTGGGCGCACGACGAGGACGAGTTCGCCTACGTCGTGGAGGGGCACGTGCTGCTCGACCTCGACGGGACGCTGGAGAGCGCCGGACCGGGCGACTCCGCCTTCTACCGCGGCGGCACCCGCCACCGCTGGGCCAGCGCCGACGGCGAGCCCTACCGCCTGCTGGTCGTCAAGCAGCGACTCCCGCGAGACGCCGGCTGAGCCCACGCGCGACGTCGCGCTCGTCCGCCGTCACGAGGCGGCCGTCGCGGACGACCACCCGCCCGCCGACCACGACGTGGCGCGGCCTGCGCCCGGGCGCGGCCCAGAGCAGGCCGGCGACCGGGTCGGCCACCCCGGCGTCGGCGACGCCGCTCACGTCCCAGACGCACAGGTCCCCGGCCGAGCCGGGTTCCAGCCGGCCGAGCTCGGGCCTGCCGAGCCCGTCCGCCGACCCCGCGCCGGCGGCGTCCAGCAGCTCGCGCGCCGTGAGCTGGCGGCCGACCAGGGCGGAGACCTGCATGGCCAGCCGCGCGTCCGCGAGCAGGTGGCCGGCGTCGTTGGACCCGCCGCCGCTCGTGCCGAGGCCCACGGTGATGCCGGCGGCGAGCAGCCGCGCCACCGGCGCGACGCCCCAGCCCATCGGCACGTCGCACCCCGGCGCGTGCGTCGCGGACGCGCCGGAGGCGGCGAGGCGGGCGATCTCGTCGTCGGTGACGTCGCACAGGTGCGCGACCGTGACGTCGGGGGCCAGCCAGCCCCACTCGTCCAGCAGGTCCAGCGGGCGCCGGCCATAGCGCTCCAGTGCCGCGACCACGTCCACCTGCTCGTTGGCCTGGGTGCGACGGCGCAGCCCGCGCCGCGCCGCCACCTCGCCCAGCAGCCGGAACGTCTGCTCGCCGTCGCTGTGCACGCCGGCCGGGCCGACCGCCACCTGGACGCGGCCGTCGGCCCGCACGCCACCGGGCGCGTCGCCCACCAGCGCCGCGGCGATCGCGTCGGCGCTCGACGCCGCCGCCTCGGCGTCGTCGCCCGCGGAGCCGCGGACCAGCACGAGGCGCGCCCCGAGCTCGTCGGCCGCCCCGGCCGCCGCCCGGGCGAGGTCCACCGTCTCGGCGGTGGAGAGCCCCGCGGGCCAGGTCAGATGATGGTCGGCGACGGTCGTGACGCCGCTGAGCAGCGCCTCGGCGAGCCCCGCGCGTGCGGCGAGACCCACCAGCTCCGCGTCCACCCGGGCACGCGCGTAGGCGGCGGCCATCAGGCCGAGCCACTCGCGCATCGGGACGCCGCGGGTGCCGGGCAGCGTCCGGAAGGCCGTCTGGAGCAGGTGGTGGTGCGCGTTCACGAGCCCGGGCGTGACGACGCACCCGGTGGCGTCGAGCTCCTCGACGCCGCCCGCGAGCCCGCCGGCCGCGGACCCAGGGGCCGGACCCACGCCCACCACCCGGCCGTCCGCGCCCACCACGACGTCGCCGCCCGGCTCGCCCTCGACGGCGCCCGGCCCGGTGCGCACCGCGAGCGCACCCCGCACGACCAGCCCCGGCGCCGTCCGCGGCCCGCCGCCGACCTCGCCGCCCGCCCCCGCAGCGCTCACCCGCGGTCCCGCGGCGTCAGCCCCGCGGCCCCGTCGGCCGGGGTGGTGAACCGGGACGCCTCGACGAAGGTGCGTGCGAGGTGCTCGACCGCGTGCTCGAAGAGCTCCTTGCCCGCCTCGGCGGTGGCGGTCGTCGGGTCGCCGATGTGGCCGTCCGGGCCGAAGTCGCTCGACAGCCAGCCGAACGACGTCGACCGGCCGAACCCGATCTGCTCGTACGCGAGCAGGTCCTCCGGCACGCGCCGCTCGGCGCGGTCCATCCGGACCAGCTCCGGGCGCAGGTGCAGCATGAGCGAGGTCTCGCCGTGGCCGCCGTGCACGCCCAGCCCGTGCTCGGCGCCGGACGCCGGGGCGCCGCCCTGGTCGCGCGGCGTCGCGACGTGCGCGAAGAAGGTGCGCAGCCCGAACCGGCGGCGCAGCTCACGGTTCGCGACCTGGCCGAGCGCGGAGTTGCCGCCGTGCCCGTTGACGAACAGCAGCCGGGTGATGCCTGAGGCCGCCACGGACCGTCCGACGTCCACCAGCACGCGCATGAGCGTGTCCCACGACAGCCAGATCGTGCCGGGGAACCCGGCGTGCTCGTCCGACTTGGTGTAGGCGAGCGGTTCGAGCAGCACGACGGACGCCGTACCGGACGCCGTCACCGCCGCGGCGGCGGCCGCCGCGGCCTCCGTCGCCGTGACCAGGTCGGTGGACACCGGGAGGTGCGGGCCGTGCTGCTCGATCGCGCCGAGGGGCAGCACCGCCACCGTGTCGTCGGGCAGCGCCTCGATCTCCGGCCAGGTCAGGTCGGCGAACCGCGGGGCCCGGGCCGCGCCCATCAGCGCACCCCGATGTTCACGCGGGTGTCGACCGGCGGAGCGTCCACGAGCTTGCCCGGGTTGAGCAGACCCTTCGGGTCGGTGGTGCGGGCCGTCTCGCGGGCGAGGTCGACGTGCCGGTCCACGTACCACTGGTGCGGGGAGTGCACGCCCAGGCCGAGCGCCTCCAGGCGCTCGATCCCGGCGAGCGCCTCGGCCTCCGAGACGTAGTCGGCGACCACCATGGCGAGCGGGGCGGTGCCCATGAGCTCCAGGTGCAGGTGGACGTCGCCGTCGTAGACGGCCCGGACCTCGTCCTCACGCTCCCAGTGCGCCCGGCCGCCGGTCTCCATGTGGAACCATGTGCGCTCGGGGTGCGCCTGCTGCAGGTGGTAGACCGGGTGGTTGTACGACATCGACGACAGCTTGTCGGTCTCCGCGTAGTCCGCGAGGCTCGCGACCACCGCGCCGCCCGCCGCCACGATCCGCGCCTCGACCTCGGCCACGGTCGAGGCCTCTGCGATGACGCGCAGGCTGTACCGCTCGGGGTCGAGCGGCACGGTGGCGGGCAGGCTCGGCACCAGCGCGGGCGGGTCCGCGGACGCGAGCCGCGGCAGCACCGGCAGGTCGAGCAGCGAGCGGTGCACGCCCGTGAGCGACGCCCAGTCGGCGAAGGCCGCGTAGACGGCGACCCAGTCGCGGGCGGGGTCGGTGGCGATCTCCAGCTCCACGATCACGCCGGTGACGCCGTAGACGTGCACGTACGGCATGACGTCGGGGCCGGTCACGGTGAACGTGGTGCCGCTGCCGTCCATCGGGGCGACGGTGAGCGAGAGCACGAACCCGTCGGAGGTGGACCCGTGCTCGATCGTCCCTGTGCCGGCCGAGCCGCCGCCCACGAAGCCGCCGATCGTCGTCCCCTTGGTGGACGGGTAGATCCAGATGTCCCGTCCGGCGGCCCGGGCCGCCACGTCGATCGCGCTGATCTTCGCGCCCGCGCCCGCCGTCACCGTGCCCGAGTCGTTGACCCGGATCGTGTCGAGGCCGCGCAGGTCGAGCACGAGCCCGCCGTCGAACGGCGTCGCCTGCCCGTAGTTGCCCGTCCCCGACCCGCGCGGGGTCACCGGCACGTCGTGCTCGTAGGCGATGCGCAGCACCTGCGCCACCTCGTCCGCGGTGGTCGGGCGCACCACGGCGTCGGGCAGGTACCGGCCCGCGGGGACCTTCTCCCGCAGGATCGGCGACATGCGCGACCAGTCGGACGACGCCTTGAGCAGCAGCTCCGCCTCGACGGAGACGAGCCCGGGCCCGAGCGTGCGGGCGATCTCGGCCGCGGCCAGCGCGGACCGCTCTGCGGTGTTCGGAGTGTGGTCGGTCATCGGTGCTCGTCAGCTCCCCATCGAGATGGTGTCGTCGGTGAACTCGTTGGTGTACAGCGACTCGGGCTCGATGTCCGGGGACTCGATCTGGCCTGCGTCCACGAGGATCGGCGCGAAGGTGTCGACGATCTCGGTCATGCGGTCGGGGTCGATCCTGCCGAACACCCCGGAGGCCGGGTCGTCCACCACGAGGTCGAGGTCCTTCTGGGCCTGCACGGAGAAGTCGGCCACGCCGAGCGAGTAGGTCCACCCGGTCTGGTACTGGTCGACGAGGTCGACGATCAGCTCGTTGGTGGCCTGCGGGTCGTCGAGGTAGTCGATCTGGGCCTGCTGCATGATCGGCACGAGCTTGGCGAGGCAGTCGGCGTTCTCCTCGACCTTGTCGGCGCGCACGGCGAGCGCCTCCGGGTAGACCGAGTAGCCGACGTCGGCGAGGAGCTGGTACCCGACCGGCTTGCCCCACTGCGGGATCTCGTTCTCGTAGATGTACGGCTCGGCCGTGGCGAACCCCTGCTGCAGCACGGCCGGGTCGGAGACGAAGCGCTGCGGTGTGCCCTCGTAGCTGAGGTCGATCTGCGCGTCGTCGATGATGCCCTGGGCGGCGAGCAGGCGGGGGAAGACGTCGCCGGAGGACACCACGGGGTCGCCGTCCGCGGCGGCATCCTCGATCGTCTCGGCGCCGTCGTGGCTCTCCGGGTCCCACATCACGATCTGCGGGCTGGTGGTGAGCATCGAGGCGACGGTGACCACCGGGTTGTCGGCCAGCGCGGTGATCTGGACGTCGGTGGTCACCGCGCCGAGCAGGATCGAGTCGTCGAGGTACATGAGCGACGGGACGGGCTGGAAGTTCACGTTCGGCCCGCCGGGACGCACCTCGATGTCCACCCCGGTGTCGACGCCCTGGGCCACCAGGGAGCCGGTGACCGACTTGGCGTCGGTGTCCACCGTGAGGTCCGAGCCGACGAGCGAGTACATCGCCCCGTGCTCCGCCTCGGGCTGCCAGTCCTGCTGCATGACGACGGTCGCGGGACACACGTCGGCGAGGTCGAGGGGTCCGCCGGCCTCCGCCGCCGGCGCGTCGACCTGGCCGGTGCCGCCCGCCTGCGCGTCGGCGGTGCCGGTGCCGCAGGCGGTCAGGGCGAGGAGCGGGAGGACGGACAGCGCGGCGAACGCGAGGCGTCGCGGTCGGGACAAGGGCATGAGGGACAAGGGCATGAGGACTCCTGAGGGGGGAGGGGGCGAGGGGGGGACGCGCGGCGCTCAGGCGACGCCGCGGCCGTACCAGCGGCCGATGACGGCCCGGTCCAGCGCTGCGAAGACGGAGAACATCGCGACCCCGAACAGCGCGGTGAGGATGATGGCCATGAACAGGGCGTCCATGTTCAGGCGCAGCGTGTAGGTGCGCAGCAGGCCGCCGATCCCCGGCGAGCCCTGCTGGAAGAAGAAGTCGCCGACGATGGCACCGATGACGCTCAGGCCCGCCGCGTTGCGCAGGCCGGTGAAGATCGACGGGAGCGCCGCGGGGAACTGGAGCTTGAGGAGCCGCTGCACGCGGGTGGCGCGGTTCAGCGTGAACAGGTCGTGCGCGGCGGGACCGGCGGACTGCAGCCCGAACAGCGTGTTCGCGATCATCGGGAAGAGCGCGATGATCACGCACACGACGATGCGGGCGCTGAAGCCGTAGCCCAGCCAGATCCCGATCAGGGGCGTGAGGGCCAGGATCGGGATGGTCTGCAGGATCACGGCGTACGGGTAGAGGATCTTCTCCGCCCAGCCGGCCTGCGCCATGACCACGGCGTACCCGATGCCCAGCACCACCGCGATCGCCAGCCCGCACAGCGCCACCCCGACGGTCTGCCAGAGGGCGTCGAACATGGGGTTCATGACGTTCGGGTTGCCGAGCGTGTTTCCGAGCACCTCGTGCAGCGGCGGCAGCAGGAAGCGCCGCTCGGGTGCGAGCACGAGGTAGGTGACGCCGTACCAGACGGCGACGATGCCGAGCACGGCCGCGAGCAGCGGCCATGCGGCGGTCCCGGCGGACAACAGCCTGCGTCGGGCGGTGGTCGGGCGGGCGGTGATCGGTCGGGCGGTGCTCATGAGTGCTCCTCGAGGGCCGCCGAGACCTCGCCGGTGAGCGCCGCGAACTCGGGCTCGTACCGGAGCCGGGGCGGGCGCGGGTAGGACCAGGGGACGGGGATGTCGGCCACCACGCGGCCGGGGCGGCCGCTCATCACGACCACCCGGGTGGAGAGGTAGACCGCCTCCGAGACGGAGTGCGTGATGAACAGCCCGGCGAAGCCCTTGAGCGCGAACAGGCTCTGCAGCTCGGTCTGCATCCGCAGGCGGGTGATCTCGTCGAGTGCCCCGAACGGCTCGTCGAACAGCGCGAGGTCGGGTTCGGCGACGAGCGCCCGGGCGATCGACACGCGCATCCGCATGCCGCCGGAGAGCTGCCGGGGGTGCTGCTTCTCGAAGCCGGTCAGGCCCACGAGGTCGAGCGCCTCCTGCGCCCCCTTGCGGCGGTCCGCCTTCGCGGCGCCCCGCAGCTCGCCCGCGAGCTCGACGTTGCGCAGCGCGCTGCGCCACTCCAGGAGCGTGGGCTCCTGGAACACGTACGACGTCGAGGTGGCGTTCACCTCGATGTCGCCGCCGGTCACCTCGTCGAGCCCCGAGGCGAGGCGCAGCAGGGTGGACTTGCCGCAGCCGGAGGGCCCGACGACGGAGACGAACTCCCCGGCGGCGACCGTCAGGCTCACCCCCTCGAGCGCCACGGTGCCGGTCGGGAACGCCTTGGCCACGTCGTCGAGCACGAGGGTGCGCGTCATGGACCGGGGTCGCGGGGTCGTCGTGCTCACTGTGCTCACTGGGGTCACCTCACGAGCTGGTCGGGTTGCGGGGCCTCGGCCGCCGGGATGGCGGCCGGTCCGAGGGCGAGGGCGGTCTGCACGCGGGTGTCGGCCACGACGCGGCCGCCGGCGACGACCACGCGCGCGAGGGTCGCGCCGGCCAGCACGTCGCCGAACGGCACGTCGGGCACCAGCACGAGGTCGGCACGGTCGCCGACAGACAGTCCCGCGGCCGGGAGGCCGAGCACGGTGCGGGCGCCAGACGTCACGGCGTCGAGCGCTTCCCGCGCGGACAGGTGCGCCGCGGTCATGAGCAGCGACGTCGTCTCGAAGGGGTCGGCGCTGCCCGCGGGGTTGAAGGGGTCGCGCAGGTTGTCGGCCCCCGCGGCCAGGGGGACCCCCGCGTCCAGGAGGGCACGCACGGCGGTCAGTCCCCGGGGCGCGAGGTGCGTGCTGTCGCGGCCCTGGAGGTAGAGGTTGGTGATCGGCAGCGTCACCACGCCCAGGCCGGCCCGGGCGACGAGGTCGACGACGGGGCCGAGGCGGTCCGGCGGCAGCGACCCGAGCCGCACGGCGTGGCTCGCGGTCACGCGCTGGGTCAGGCCGCGCGCGATCACCTCGCGGGCGAGCGCCTCGACGTCGAGCACGCCGTCGTCCGGCAGCGCCGTCTGCTCGTCGGCGTGCAGGTCCACGGGCAGACCGGTGCGCTCGGCCAGGTCGAGCACCCGGGTGATCTCCGCGCGCGGGTCGGGGGCCAGGTGCGGGCACCCGCCGAGCACGTCCACCCCGCGGGCGGCCGCCTCGGCGAAGACCTCGGTGGGGGTGTGCCACCCGCCGAGGAGGCAGACCTGGAGCGTCACCGACCCCGCGAGCTCCTCGCGGAGGGTGAGCAGCGCGTCGAGCATGCGCAGCGGGTCGCCCTCCGCGGGGGCGTCCACGTGGGTCCGGACCGTCGTGATGCCCCGGCTGACGTAGCGCCCCACGGCGGCCCGGGCACGGTCGAGCACGTCGGCGCCGTCGATGTGCGGGGCGATCTCCCGCCAGCGCTCGATCGCGCCCACCAGGTCCTCCCCCGTCCCGGCGGGGATGCGCGCGGCGGTCAGCGCCTTGTCGAGGTGCGCGTGCGGCTCGCACGCCGCGGGGAGCGCGAGCCAGCCCGTCGCGTCCAGCCGCCCCGTGTCGTCGCCCAGGTGCGGCAACCGGCCGGCGGGCGCCACGGAGGTGACCCGGCCGGCGTCGATCTCGACGTCGACGAGCTCGCCGTCGACGGTGCGCACGCCGCGCAGGGCGGTGACGTGGGCGCCGGCGAGCAGCGCGGCACCGTCGGGACCACCGACGGGGAGAGGCGCCGACCTCGTGGTGCCGTCGTGCACGGCATCTCCTCTCCGCCGGCCCGGCCGGACAAGAATGTTGATCAGAGGAACATTCGGAACGCTAGAGGCGGCCTGTTTCCGCCGCGTGTCCGGTGCGGCGCGGCCGTGTGAAACGTCACCCCGCCCCGTGGAGCAAGATGGGTCCATGCGAATCGCCGCCCCCATCGAGATCGGCCCGCTCGACGCCGACGCCCAGCAGGCCGTCCGAGACCTGGCCGCGGCCGCGGAGGCGCACGACGGCGTCGCGCCGCTGTCCGAACAGCCCCTGCTCAACCTCGGCACGGACGCGGAGTGGATCACGCACGTCGTGGCGCACACCACGGCGGGCAGCACGGTCGGCTACGTGCAGATCGACCGGTCGGGCGAGACCGCGAGCGCCGAGCTGGTGATCCATCCGGAGCACCGCAGGAACGGTCACGGCCGGGTGCTGCTGCGCACCGCGGAGCGCGACGCCACGCTGCCGTCACGCTCGGGCGAGCCCGGCCAGCACGGCAAGCAGCTGCGCGTGTGGGCGCACGGCGACCTGGAGCCCGCCCGCGAGTTCGCGCGGGCGGCGGGGCTGCGGCCGGTGCGTGAGCTGCTCTTCCTGGCCCGCCCGCTCGCCGGGGCGGACGGCGCCCCGGAGGTGCCCGCCGCCCCTGCCGGCTACCGCCTGCGCACCTTCCGCCCCGGGGCCGACGACGCCGCCTGGCTCCGCGTCAACGCGCGCGCCTTCGCCACCCACCCGGAGCAGGGCCGGATGTCGCTCGACGACCTGCGCACCCGGCAGGCCGAGCCGTGGTTCGACCCGGAGGGCTTCTTCCTCCTGGTGCCCGACGAGGCGCCCGGCGTGGACGACGCCGACCCGGTCGCGTTCCAGTGGACCAAGACGGAGCCGGGCCAGCCGGACGGCGCGCGCGACGGCGAGATCTACGCGCTGGGCGTCGACCCGGACCAGCAGGGCAAGGGGTTCGGCCGGCTGATGACCGAGGTGGGGCTGGTCCACCTCGCACGATCCGGGGCCACGCGCGCCGTGCTCTACGTCGAGGGCGACAACACGCCCGCCCTCGCCACGTACGAGCGCGCAGGCTTCGCGCGGGCCGCTGTACACGTGCAGTATGCCCGCCCGTGACGGACGCTCTCCGGGAGCGTCACCCACTGTGTACCGAACGGTGACACCATGAACGACATGAAGGACAGCGTCGCGAGCAGCTCCGCCAGGACCCGGGACAAGAACGGTCGATTCATGAAGCAGAGCCCCCGTACCGCAAGCGTGGAGCCGACCGACGGCGAGTCCGTCCCGGTTCCGGCCGCCAAGGTGACCGACGGCGTGCCCGCCGTCGCCGCCGGGGCCGCGCGGCCGACCGCGCTAAGGTCCGCCCTCGTCGAGAAGCCTGCGCAGAAGCCGGCCGCGCCGAGGCCGGCCCCGCCGAAGCCGGGCGAGCCGGAGGACATCCTGGCGCCGCACTCCCTGGACCCGAGCCTGGCCGCGCACATCGCGGAGCACATCGCGGAGAACCCCGGCGGGACGAGCCTGCTCGACCCGCTGCTCGGCGAGCCGCTGCCGGTCGACCGGTTCGCCGACCGGGAGCTGAGCTGGCTCGCGTTCAACCAGCGGGTGCTGGAGCTCGCGGAGGACCCGCGCATCCCGCTGCTGGAGCGCGTGCGGTTCCTGGCGATCTTCGCGTCCAACCTGGACGAGTTCTTCATGGTGCGCGTGGCCGGCCTGCAGCGCCGCATCGCCACGGGTATCGCGGTCACGAGCGCCTCGGGGCTCAGCCCCCGCCAGGCGCTGTCGGCGATCTCCGAGGGCGCGCACACCCTGATGGCCCGGCACGCGCGCGTGTTCGAGGACGAGGTGCAGCCGGCGCTGGCCGCCGAGGGCATCACGCTGGTGCACTGGGAGGAGCTGGACACCAAGGAGCAGGAGCGGCTGCACAAGTTCTTCCGCAAGCAGATCTTCCCGGTGCTCACCCCGCTGGCGGTGGACCCGGCGCACCCGTTCCCCTACATCTCGGGCCTCTCGCTCAACCTGGCCGTGGTGGTGGCCAACCCGGCCACGGGCAAGGAGCACTTCGCCCGCGTCAAGGTGCCGCCGCTGCTGCCGCGCTTCATCGCGGTCGACGCGTCGGGCAAGCCGCGCCGCCCCGGCACCAAGAAGGCCGACCCGCAGCGCGGCCCGCTCTCGTTCGTGCCGCTGGAGGAGGTCATCGCCCAGCACCTCGACTACCTGTTCCCCGGGATGGAGGTGCGGGACAGCCACACGTTCCGCGTCACCCGCAACGAGGACGTGGACGTCGAGGAGGACGACGCCGAGAACCTGCTCCAGGCGATGGAGAAGGAGCTCCTGCGGCGCCGGTTCGGCCCGCCGGTACGCCTGGAGATCGCCAAGGACATCAGCCCGCGCATCCGCGACCTGATCGTCCGGGAGCTGGGCGTCAAGGAGGAGGAGGTCTACGAGCTGCCCGCGCTCCTGGACCTCACCGGCCTCAACCTCATCGCGGACCTCGACCTGACCTCCCTGCACTACCCGCCGTTCGTGCCGTCCACGCACCGGCACCTCGCGGAGGTGGAGAGCTCCAAGCCCACCGACGTCTTCGCCGCGATCCGGCGCCGGGACATCCTGCTGCACCACCCGTACGACAGCTTCTCCACGAGCGTGCAGACGTTCCTGGAGCAGGCGGCGGCCGACCCGAACGTGCTGGCGATCAAGCAGACCCTGTACCGGACGTCGGGCGACTCTCCGATCGTGGACGCGCTGATCGACGCCGCCGAGGCCGGCAAGCAGGTGCTCGCCCTGGTCGAGATCAAGGCCCGGTTCGACGAGGAGGCCAACATCTCCTGGGCGCGCAAGCTCGAGGAGGCGGGCGTGCACGTGGTCTACGGGATCGTGGGCCTGAAGACGCACTGCAAGCTGTCGCTCGTGGTGCGCCAGGAGCCCGACGGCTCCCTGCTGCGCTACTGCCACGTGGGTACGGGCAACTACCACCCCAAGACGGCGCGCCTGTACACCGACCACGGCCTGCTGACCTGCGACCCCGACGTGGGCCAGGACCTGACCCGCCTGTTCAACCAGCTCTCCGGGTACGCGCCGAAGTCGACGTTCCACCGGCTGCTCGTGGCGCCCCGCGCGGTGCGCTCCGGCCTGGTCGAGCGCATCGAGCGCGAGGCGGCCGCCGCCCGCGCGGGCCACGAGGCGTGGGTCAAGATGAAGATCAACTCGGTGGTCGACGAGACGGTGATCGACGCCCTGTACCGCGCCTCCCAGGCCGGCGTGAAGGTCGACCTGGTCGTGCGCGGCATCTGCGCCGTCCGTGTGGGCGTGCCGGGCCTGAGCGAGAACATCCGGGTGCGGTCCATCCTGGGCCGCTTCCTGGAGCACTCGCGCATCTTCGCGTTCGCCAACTCGGTGGGCCCCGCCCTCGCCGAGGGCCCCGCGACGGGCCCGGAGGTGTACATCGGGTCGGCCGACCTGATGCACCGCAACCTCGACCGCCGCGTCGAGACCCTGATCCGGATCTCCGACCCGACCCACATCGGCGAGCTGCTCGGCCTGCTGGACGAGTCCATGGCGGACACGACGGCGTCCTGGCACCTGCTGCCGGACGGCCGGTGGGAGCGCCCCTCGTCGGGTTCGGAGGGCAACGGCCTCCGCGACCTGCAGGCGGTCCTGATCCAGCGGCAGCGGCGCCGGCTCGAGCCCGTCCGGTGACGGGCCGGAGGTCGGTGGTGGGTACCGAGCCGACGACGGCGACCTCGCCGCCGGCGGGGATGCACACTCCCGTGGTGATGACGGCGGGCGGGATCGTCTGGCGTCGTCGGGCCGGCAACGTACAGGTGCAGCTGGTGCACCGCCCCCGCTACGACGACTGGTCGTGGCCCAAGGGCAAGCTGGAGACCGGCGAGACCTTCCAGGGCGCGGCGATCCGCGAGGTCGCCGAGGAGACGGGCAAGGAGATCGTGCTCGGCCGCCCTCTTCCCGGCCTGCAGTACCTGACGCCGGAGGGCCGCGTGAAGCGGGTGCACTACTGGGCATCCCGCCGGGCCCGCAGGGGCCGGGACACCGCAGGGCTCGCGGCCCGTGTGCCGGTGGCCCCGGTCGACCGCGAGGAGGTCGACACGGTGGAGTGGCTGGACGCCGCCGACGCCGTGAGCCGCCTCACCCGCGCGTCCGACCGCGGGCCGCTGAACGCCCTGCTCGCCGCCGAGGCCGAGGGCGCGCTGGACACCCGCGTGCTCGTGATCGCGCGGCACGGCCGGGCGGTGTCGCGCACCTCCTGGCACGGCGGGGAGCGCGACCGTCCTCTCACCCCGCTCGGGCACGGGCAGGCCGCCGCACTGGTACCCGTGCTGGCCGCCTACGGCGTCGAGCACGTGATCAGCTCCCGCTGGGAGCGCTGCGCCACGACCATCGACCCGTACGTGCGGGCCGCCGGCCTGCGCCCGAGCTACAGCGAGTACCTCACGGAGGCGCAGCACGAGCGGTCGCCGTCGCGCGTCGCGGCGACCGTGGGCGAGCTGCTCGAGGAGGCCACCGAGTCGTCGCTGATCTGCACCCACCGGCCCGTGCTGCCCACCGTGCTGGACGTGCTCACCCAGCATGCGGAGGGTGCCGTGGCGGACGGCCTGCCCCGGCAGGACCCGTTCCTCGAACCCGGCGAGGTGCTCGTCGCGCACGTCGCCGACACGCCCTCGGGACCGCGCGTCGTGGCCACGGAGAAGGTAAGTCCGCAGGTCTGGTGACCAGATCGACCAGGATCGTGGTGGACACACGTTTCATTTCGGCGCACTATCGGTCTCCATGAGCAGCGACCAACGACCGCCGAGACGGCCGGCCATGCTGGACCCCCGGGACGCCGACGCGCTACCCGGCGAGACGGACCCTGCCCTGCGTGACGAGATCGCCCACGCGACGGCCAGGGCCCTCGTGGACCGCGCCCGCACCACCGAGGACCCTGCCGTGGTGGAGCGGCTCATCCACCTCGTCGAGAACGAGGGCCTGGACACCGTCGCGGGCCTGTGGGCCGACGCCGCCCCCGTCTCCCTGCCGGGCGCGCTCTGGCGCCTGTACGTGCTGCGCGAGTGGGTGCGGCGGGACATGCCTACCGTCATGCTCAGGTATCGACTCGGTGTGGACGCCGCCCCGGTCCAGGAGGCCGTCGCGGGCGTGCCGAGCCCGCCGGAACCCGGTGACCTGCAGATACTCGCCGACGCCGTGCTGTCCGGCGTGTTCACCGGAGACCTCGCCGTCGCGCTCGAACGGGCGGGCGCGTTCTGCCGGATCCTCTCGACCGGCGCGGCCTTCGACGCGGACTCCCGCGAGGTCGCCGACCCCACCGGCGCCACCCGGATGACCCGGGGCGCCAGCTCGCTGCTGCGCACCGCGGAAGAGCTGGAAAGAGCCGGTGACCTGTGGAGAACCGGCTCCCTGGAGTAGGCCCGCACGCTGTCAAGCCCTCCGCGCGGGCGCGCCCTGTGACGTCCGACCCCCTTGGCAGATCCGCGTACGGGACTACGATGGTCCATGCGACGCCGGGCTGCGGTAGCCCCGGGCTCCACCTCAAGCCGCTACGAGCGGCCCCGCGCCGAGAGGCGCTCCCGGTTCGGCGTCGCCCAACTCTTCCCCCACATCCCGGCCTCCCGCGCCCTCCGTGGCGCCCCGGCACCGGCGCTGTGCCGTGTGTCACGAGTTGCCAAAGCATGACCTTGCAAATTGGCGATAGTCGGCAACAGCCCTACGCTGAGCAGGTTCCAGAGCCCTCAGAACGGGAGCCCTCGTGCGCCTTACTCCGCGCGACACCACGTACTTCGACCTTCTCGCCGCCCTGGCCCAGCATCTTGTCCGGGGCTCGTCCCTGTTGGCGGAGCTGCTCGGTGCGGACAGGGCGGGCCGCGAAAAGCTGGCCGACGAGATGCACGACGTCGAGCACCTCGCCGACGACGCCACGCACTCGATCATGCGGCGTCTCAACCAGACCTTCGTGACGCCGTTCGACCGTGAGGACATCTCCAGCCTGGCCTCGGCCCTGGACGACTGCATGGACGAGATGGACGAGGCCGCCGACCTCATCGTCCTCTACAAGGTCGAGGGCCTGCCGGACCGCGTCTCCGACCAGGTCCAGGTGCTGCAGCGGTGCGCGGAGCTGACGGCCGAGGCGATGCCGCGCCTGCGCTCGATGGACAAGCTCGCCGACTACTGGGTCGAGGTGAACCGCCTGGAGAACCAGGCGGACAAGCTGCACCGCAAGCTCATCGCCCAGCTCTTCGACGACCTGGCGGGCGACCCCGTCCAGCTCATGAAGCTGAAGGAGATCGTGGAGGTTCTCGAGAACGCCGCGGACAGCTTCGAGAAGGTGGCGAACATGGTCGAGACCATCGCTCTCAAGGAGTCCTGAGTTGGAGGTCGCCCTCGTCGTCCTCGTGGTCGCGCTCGCCCTGAGCTTCGACTACACGAACGGCTTCCACGACGCCGCGAACGCGATCGCCACGTCGGTCTCGACCCGGGCGCTGACGCCGCGCGTCGCCCTCCTCATGGCGGCGACCATGAACTTCGCGGGCGCCCTGCTGGGCACCGAGGTCGCGGAGACCATCGCCACCTCGATCGTCGACCTCACGGGGGCGAGCACGCACGCGGAGCTCGCCGTGGTGCTGTGCGCCCTGCTCGGCGCGATCACCTGGAACCTCATCACCTGGTGGTTCGGGCTGCCGTCGTCGTCCACGCACGCCCTCATCGGCGGGCTGGTCGGGGCCGGGCTCGCGGGCGGCATGAGCGTCTACTGGTCCGCGATCGTGGACAAGGTCGTGCTCCCGATGGTCATCTCGCCCCTGGTGGGCTTCGGCCTGGCCTTCGCCGTGATGATCGCCGTGCTGTGGATCTTCCGCAACGCCGCGCCGGCCAAGACCCACCGGCGCTTCCGCATCGCGCAGACGGCCTCGGCCGCCGCGATGGCACTGGGCCACGGCCTGCAGGACGCGCAGAAGACCATGGGCGTCATCTACCTGGCGCTGCTCACCGTGGGCTGGGCCAACCCGGACAGCGGCATCCCCCTGTGGGTCAAGCTGTGCGCTGCAGCGGCCATCTCCGCGGGGACGTACTCGGGCGGCTGGCGCATCATGCGCACGCTCGGCCGCAAGATCATCGAGCTCGACCCGGCCCGGGGCTTCGTGGCCGAGTCGGTCTCGGCGCTCGTGCTGTACGTCAACGCGTTCGTGCTGCACGCCCCGGTCTCCACCACGCACACGATCACCTCCGCGATCATGGGCGTGGGCGCCACCCGCAGGCTCTCCGCCGTGCGCTGGGGCGTGGCCCAGAACATCGCCGTCGCCTGGGTCCTCACCATCCCCGCCGCCGCCCTCGTGGCCGCGCTGGCGACGTGGGCGCTCTGGCCGTTCCTGACCTGACCAGACCCCCGGGCGAGCTCTCCGCGCGCGACTGGCCCGGGGGGCGACTTAGCATCGCAGCATGAGCACTGGTCACACCGTCCCGAACGCCTCCGCGCAATCGGCCCACCGCAAGGCGACGGCACTCGCCTTCGCCGCAGCGGTGGGCGGCTTCCTGTTCGGCTTCGACAGCTCCGTGATCAACGGCGCCGTGAACGCCATCGAGGGCCAGTTCTCGCTCGACCCCACGATCACCGGGCTCGTGGTGGCCGTCGCGCTGCTCGGCTGCGCGCTCGGCGCCTGGGCCGGCGGACGCCTCGCCGACCGCTGGGGCCGCACCAACGTCATGGTGCTCGGCGCGGTCCTGTTCTTCGTGTCGTCGATCCTCTCCGCCATCGCGTTCTCCGCCTGGGACCTCGCCGTCTGGCGGTTCATGGCCGGCGTGGGCATCGGCATCGCGTCGGTGATCGCGCCCGCGTACATCGCGGAGATCGCACCCGCCGCGATGCGGGGCCGCCTCGGCTCGCTGCAGCAGCTCGCGATCACCGTCGGTATCTTCGCGGCCCTGCTCTCCGACCAGATCCTCGCCGAGTCGGCCGGCGGCGCCGCGAACGTCCTGTGGCTCGGCTGGGAGGCCTGGCGCTGGATGTTCCTCGTCGCCGTGGTCCCGGCCGCCGTCTACGGCATCCTCGCCCTGCGCATCCCCGAGTCGCCGCGGTACCTCGCCGCGAAGGGGCGCGACGACGAGGCGCGGGCCGTCCTGGCCAGCGTCCTCGGGCCCGACGAGGACGTCGACGACCGCCTCGCGCAGATCCACCGCAGCATCGTGATCGACGAGACCAACGCCGCCGAGGGCTCGCTCCGGGGCAGCGCGCTGGGCCTCAAGCCGATCGTCTGGGTGGGCATCCTCCTGTCGGTGTTCCAGCAGTTCGTCGGCATCAACGTGATCTTCTACTACTCGAGCACGCTGTGGCAGGCCGTCGGTTTCGACGAGAGCCAGGCGTTCCTGGTCTCCACCATCACCTCGATCACGAACGTCGCCGTCACGTTCATCGCCATCGCGCTCATCGACAAGGTGGGCCGCCGTCCCCTGCTGCTCATCGGCTCGGCCGGCATGACCGTCTCGCTCGGCCTGATGGCCCTCGCGTTCACGCAGGCGACCGGCTCGGGCGAGGACATCTCGCTGAGCGGCCCGTGGGGCGTCATCGCCCTGATCTGCGCCAACGCGTTCGTCGTCTTCTTCGGCGCCTCGTGGGGCCCGCTCGTGTGGGTGCTGCTCGGCGAGATGTTCCCCAACCGCATCCGCGCCGCCGCCCTCGGCGTCGCGGCGGCCATGCAGTGGATCGCCAACTTCGCCATCACCCTGACGTTCCCGCCGCTGCTGTCCGCGTTCGGCGCCAGCGTGCCGTACCTGATGTACGCGGCCTTCGCGGCGCTGAGCTTCTTCTTCGTGTTCAGCAAGGTGCCCGAGACCAAGGGCATGGAGCTCGAGGACATGGGCGACGAGTCGCGCGCCGGGGCCTGACCCCGGCACACCGCACCAGCCGCGCACCAGCCGCGGCCACGGCGCCGCTCCCCACCCGGGGAGCGGCGCCGTTTCCATGTGCGCGGGCGGTGGACGGGCCGTGTCGCGCAGGTCACACCGCCGCCGTCGACCCCCCGGCCCGGAGACCCTTGCATTCGGCAACCATCCGGATATAGTTGCTTTAAGCAATCAAACGCGAGGCACCCATGACTTCCCACAGCAGCCGGACGCCGTCCGGCACCGAAGCCCCCGCCGTCGCCCTGATCACCGCGCTCCAGAGCCTGTCCCGCGCCCAGCGGGAGGCGGCGGCACGTATCGCCCACGAGCTCGACTGGCCCAGGGCCGGCGTCGCCGTGCTGCACCTGCTCGCCAAGTGCGGCCCGGTCTCCCTGTCCGACATCGCCGCGCGCCAGCGCGTCGACCTGTCGGTCGCGAGCCGCCAGGTCAGCACCCTGGCCGACGCCGGATACGTCGTCCGGACCGTCGACGACGAGGACCGCCGGGTCCGCACCGTCGAGCTGACCGATGCGGGCCGGGCTCTCGCAGCCGAGGCCACGGAGCAGTACAAGAAGCTCATCGACCGGGCGTTCGCCGCCTGGTCGCCCGAGGACCTCGACCAGGCGACCCGCACGCTGGACCGCCTCGTCGACACCATCAGTGCGGACATCCCGGACCGAAAGACGCCCCAGAACCAGCAGGAGTGTGCATGACCAGCCCCAACACCACGACCACGGTGGCCGAGCCCGACCACCTCCAGGGCGAACCACCCGCCATGACGCACACCGAGGTTCTCCGGGCGCTGTCCGGGATCCTCCTCGGCATGTTCGTGTCGGTCCTCGCGATGTCCGTCGTCTCGTCGTCCCTGCCGAAGATCATCACCGACCTCGAGGGCGGCCAGTCGGCCTTCACCTGGGTCGTGACGGCGACCCTGCTGACCTCGACGATCTCGACCCCGATCTGGGGCAAGCTCGCCGACCTCACCAACCGCAAGACCCTGATCCAGATCGCACTGGTCATCTCGGTGCTGTCGGCGGCCGCCGCCGGCTTCTCGCAGGACGTCGGCCAGCTCATCACGTTCCGTGCCTTCCAGGGCATCGGCGCGGGCGGCCTGCAGTCCCTGGCCGCCGTGCTCATCGCGGACATCATCAGCCCGCGCCAGCGCGGCCGGTACATGGGCCTCATGGGCTCGATCATGGGTATCGGCATGGTCGGCGGCCCGATCCTCGGCGGCTTCCTCACCGACGCCATCAGCTGGCGCTGGAACTTCTTCGTGGGCCTGCCGTTCGCGATCGCCTCGATCATCGTGCTGCAGATGACGCTCAAGCTCCCCAAGCGCCCCCGTGGCTCGGCCCGGATCGACGTCATCGGCGCCACGCTCATCTCGGTCGGCATCGCCACCCTGCTGCTGTGGATCACCTTCGCGGGCAGCAAGTTCGACTGGATGTCGTGGCAGACCGTGGCGATGGTCGGCGGCTCCCTGGTGATCCTCGCGATCGCGGTGCTCGTGGAGCTGCGGGTCAAGAACCCGCTCATCCCCATGTACCTCTTCAAGAACCGCACGCTGGTGCTCGCCGTCATCGGATCGGTCGCCGTGGGCGTCGCGATGTTCGGCTCGTCGGTGTTCCTGAGCCAGTACATGCAGCTCTCGCGCGGCAAGACGCCCACCGAGTCCGGCCTCTACACGATCCCGATGGTGGTCGGCCTGTTCCTGTCGTCCACGATCAGCGGGCAGCTCATCTCCAAGACCGGCCGGTACAAGCCGTTCATGGTCGCCGGCGGCGTGCTCCTGACGGGCGGCCTGCTGCTCCTGTCGACGCTCGACTACCACACCTCGTTCGTGCTGGTGTCGATCTACCTGTTCGTGCTCGGCGCGGGCGTCGGCATGCTCATGCAGAACATGGTGCTGGCCACGCAGAACACGCTGCACATCAAGGACTCGGGCTCGGGCACGTCCACCGTGACGTTCTTCCGCTCGCTCGGCGGCGCCATCGGCGTCTCCGCGCTCGGCGCGATCCTGGGGCACAGCGTGAAGGAGAACCTGAAGGAGGGCGTCACCGCGATCGCACCCGAGCTCGCCAAGCAGGGGATCGACCCGTCGGCGCTGTCCTCCGGCGGCGGCACGCTGCCCGATCTCTCGACGCTCCCGGCCCTGCTGGTCGAGGTCGTCGAGAAGGCCTACGCGAACGGCATCGCGGACATCTTCCTCGCCGCCGTCCCGCTCGCCCTGATCGCGCTGCTCTGCGTCTCCCTCATCAAGGAGGTGCCGCTGGGTCACCGGTCGGGCATCGACCAGCTCAAGGACCTCGACCCCGTCGAGGCGTAGGGCGATCAAGTGGGGGATTTCGTACCCCTGGGCTGTGATCCGAGCGCTTGACCCGTCATCATGGGCGCATGCTCTCGAGTAACGGCAGGTCCAGCACGGACACGTCCGAAGACGGTGCCGCCACCGGCAGGGGGGCCGGCGGCGGCACCGTCGACGACACGGGGACCGGGCCGGGGCCGTACGAGAGCCTGGAACGCGAGATCCGGCTGCTGATCCGCCGGGCGCAGTCCAACGGGGCGTCCATCGCCCAGCGGGTGCACCCCGAGCTCGACGCCAGCGCGTACCCGCTCCTGGCGCACATCGCCGAGCGGCCCGGCACCCGGGGCTCGGACCTGGCGGCCTACTTCGGCGTCGGGCGGGCCACGGTCTCGCGGCAGCTCAGCCGCCTGGTCGAGCTCGGCCTCGTGGAACGCACCGTCGACCCCGACGACAGCCGCGGCCAGCGCATCACCCTGACCCCCGACGGCAGCGCCCGCTTCGAGCAGGCACGTACCAGCCGGGTCGCCATGCTGGAGGGCGCGCTCACGACCTGGGAGACCGACGACGTCGCCCAGCTCGCCCGGCTCCTCAACCGCTACTCGGCGGACATCGTGGCGTGGAAGGCGAGCGTGCGCTGACGCGCTCTCCGGCGTCAGCGCACTCCGGGATCAGCTCTCCTCGAACGTGAGGCTCACCGAGTTCATGCAGAACCGGTCGCCCGTCGGGGTCTGCGGCGCGTCGTCGAACACGTGCCCCAGGTGGGAGCCGCAGGTGGCGCAGCGCACCTCGGTGCGCACCATGCCCAGCGAACGGTCCTCGATCAGCTCGACGGAGTCGCCGGCGAGCGGGCTGTAGAACGACGGCCAGCCGCAGTGCGAGTCGAACTTGGTGTCCGAGCGGAACAGCTCGGCGTCACACGCGCGACACCGGTAGACGCCGGTGCGCTTCTCGTCCAGCAGCTCGCCCGTCCAGGCCCGCTCCGTGCCCGCCTGGCGCAGCACCGCGTACTCCTGGGACGAGAGCTGCTCGCGCCACTCCTGGTCGGACTTCGAAATCTTGTACGTCATCTCAACACCTCCGCACAGAGCAACTTCCCGCTCGCCGCCGGTGTTCCAGCGGTGACGAACACGTAAGGCCTCCCGACCGGTCGACCGGTCGGAAGGCCCCACGAGTCCTGCTGTGGCCGCGTCAGCTCGCGGCGGACGCGTTCGCGTTGCCCGCGCCGCGGCCACGGCCGCCCCGCCGACGACGGCGGGGGGCGGCGCCGTCCGGCCGCGGGAAGTGGTCGGCCGCGGTACGCCCGCCGCCCGACGCCGGACGCGCGGCCCCGCGCTGCCCTGCCGCCTGGCCGGCGCCGCCGGTGCCCTGACCGCGCGACTGGCCCTGCCGGCCGCCGCCCTGCGCACCGCCCTGGCCGGAGCCCTGACGCCCGCCCTGGGCACCGCCCTGACCCGAGCCGCCCTGACCGGAGCGCGAGCGCCCACCCTGCCGCCGCGGCTGGCCCTGGCGGGCCGGCTGCTGCTGCGGGGCCGGCGGCACGTACTCGACGTACGGCGCGACCTCGCCGACCAGGCGGGTCACGGTGGCGTCGCCGGGGGCGACGTCCTGCGGGCGGGCGGTGATCTTCGCCTTGCGGGTCAGGTCACGCACGTCCCCGCGCTCCTCGGGGAGCATGAGGGTCACGACGTCGCCGCCGGACCCGGCGCGCGCCGTGCGGCCGGAGCGGTGCAGGTACGCCTTGTGCTCGGCCGGCGGGTCCACGTGCACCACGAGCTCGACGTCGTCGACGTGGATACCGCGGGCGGCGATGTCGGTCGCGACCAGCACCTTCACCTCGCCGGACGAGAACGCGGCGAGGTTGCGCTCGCGCGCGCCCTGGCCGAGGTTGCCGTGCAGGTCGACGGCGGGCACGCCCGCGGCGGTGAGCTGCTTGGCGAGCTTCTTGGCCTGGTGCTTGGTACGCGTGAACAGGACCCGGCGGCCGGTGCCCTGCGCGAGCTGCTGCACCACGTTCTTCTTCGCGTCCTTGTCGGCCACGGCGAGGATGTGGTGTGTCATCTGCGGCGGCGGCGCCGCGGCGTCGTCCACGGAGTGCGTGACCGGCTGGTGCAGGTAGCGCTTGACCAGCACGTCCACGCCGTTGTCGAGCGTGGCCGAGAACAGCAGGCGCTGCGTGCGCGGGCCCGTCCTGTCGAGGATCCGCTTCACGCCGGGCAGGAAGCCGAGGTCGGCCATGTGGTCGGCCTCGTCGAGCACGGTGATCTCGACGTCGTCGAGCGTGAGGTGACGCTGGCCGAGCAGGTCCTCGAGGCGGCCGGGGCAGGCGATGACGATGTCGACGCCCGCGTTCAGCGCGGTGACCTGACGCGACTGCGCCACGCCGCCGAAGATCGTGGTGGTCTTCAGACCGAGGGCCTGCGCCAGGGGCGCGACCGACTCGTCGATCTGGTTGGCGAGCTCACGCGTCGGAGCCAGGACCAGCGCACGGGGCCGGCCGGCCACCCGGCGCGGCTGGCCCGACGCGGCGGACCGGGCGCCGGACGTCGCGAGACGCGTCACGACCGGCAGCGCGAACGCGAGGGTCTTGCCGGAGCCGGTGCGGCCGCGGCCGAGCACGTCGCGGCCGGCGAGGGAGTCCGGCAGGGACGCCGTCTGGATGGGGAACGGCGAGGTGATGCCGCGGTCCGTCAGGACCTGCACCACGGGTGCGGGCAGACCGAGGTCGGCAAAGGTAGTCAAAGGAGTTGGGCCTCTCGGGCTCGGTGGCGGCGCGTACCGCGCCGGTGGTCCGCCGTGCTCACACCGGCGGGCGGGTTGCTCACCCGGGCCGGGGCCACGACGTCGGGCGGCCGATGCCGCCCACGACCGAACATTCTCGCACGTTCGCCGGCTCGTGACTGCGGCGCACGTCACGTTCCGTGTGGTTCTATGTGGCGCATGAATTCCGCACCGACCAGCCCCGCCGGCCCGCTCGCCACCATCGGCGACGTGCTCGGCACCATCTGGACGAACGCGGTCACCCCGGTCGACCCGCCGGCCGACCTGATGGTCCTGGCCATGGCGGCGATCGCGCTGGTCGTCGTGATCTTCCGGCCCCTGTGGCACCTCGCACGGCACGTGATCACCATCGCGCACGAGGCGTCGCACGGGCTGGGCGCCCTGCTGACGGGCCGCAAGCTGGAGGGCATCCGGCTGCACTCCGACACCTCCGGCCTCACCGTGTCGCGCGGCAAGCCCCGCGGGCCGGGCATGGTCATCACGGCGTTCGCGGGCTACGTGGGCCCGGGCCTCATCGGCCTCGGGGCGGCCTGGCTGCTCAAGCTCGGCTACGCCGTGGGCCTGCTGTGGCTGCTGGTGGCGCTGCTCGCGCTGCTGCTCCTGCAGATCCGCAACTGGTTCGGCCTGTGGTCCATCCTCGTGAGCGGCACCGCGCTCGTGTTCGTCACCTGGTTCCTGGCGCCCGAGGTGCAGAGCGCCGTGGCCTACGCCGTGACCTGGTTCCTGCTGCTCGGCGCGGTACGCCCGGTGTTCGAGCTCCAGGTGCAGCGCTCCCGGGGGCAGGCCCGGACGTCCGACGCCGACATGCTCGCCCGCCTGACCGGCGTCGGCGGCCTCTTCTGGGTGATGCTGTTCCTGCTCGTCACCCTGGGCGCGCTGGTGCTCGGCGGTTCGTGGATCCTCGGCGTGGCACTCTGACCCGTCCCCCGCGCACCGACGCCGGCGGGCGTCGTCGCACGGCGAAGGCCCCCGGGAACCACCTGGCAGGTGGTTCCCGGGGGCCTTCGGCGTTCGGCGCCCAACTCGGGGCGCCGGAAGGTCACGCCGTGGGCGTGAGCACGAATCCCGGACCCTCGGCGCGCGGGTCGGCGTCCAGGGTCAGCGTGTCCAGGGCAGGTGCGGCCTGCGCCTCGACGAACACGTTGGTGGAACCCGAGGCGTCGACGACCTGGTCGTCGGGCTGCGGGGCCGGAACCAGCGCGAGCTCGAAGTTCCCCGGCTGGTCGGAGGCCTGCGCGATGCGCAGACCGCCCTCGACCGGCACTCCGGCCTGCTGAGCAAGGTCCTGGACGGCGGTACGAGCGTTGTCAGTCACGGTGAGCACGATGAGCTCCTCACATTGGTTCTCGTGGTCCTGACCACCGAACCAAGCCCTCCCTCTCACCGCAAGCGTGAGACGCATTTAACCCGATATCTCCCACTGGGTGGGACAGCGTGTGACAGCCGCCGACAGAAGACGTAGGGTGCCCCGCTCGGAGGGCCGCACCACCATCAGGGAGCTGACCGGTAGGCTTTCTACTCGCGCCGCCCGGTCGCCGGGCACGCGGGCCTCTAGCTCAACTGGCAGAGCAGCGGACTTTTAATCCGCGGGTTCCGGGTTCGATCCCCGGGGGGCCCACCTCTCTCACCTGCGCACTCACCGTCCCCAGGACTCCCGCCCTGCGGTCCGCCCAGCGGATACGTAGCATCGAGGCGGACGCATCATGCGCAACGTGGCCCGCATTCTCACCGCGCTGGCCGTCCTGCTGGCGGGCGTCGCACCGACACCGGCAGCAGCGGCCGCTCGGTGCTCGCTGCCCGACGGCGGCAGCGGCGTCCACGTCTGGATCAAGTCTCCGACCACGCGCGCGCCCGACGGCTCACCCGCCGGCCGGACCAGACCCGCGGGAACCCGGCTGTGCCGGACCGTCACCTCCGGCGCGCAGGTCGTCTACGTCGAGGGCGCCACCGGACTGATCCTGGCCACCCGGCGCGCACCCGTGACCGGCGGTCCCTCCGGCTCCGCCGGGCGCGCGCACGGGGACGCCGCCAGGCAGCTCGCCGCCAGGTACGGGGTCGCCCTCCAGCTCTCGGCGACGGACGAGGGCGGCAGGCGCGGCTATGTCACCGCGACCAGGGCGCTGCTCACCGGGAGCTACACCCCGGGCGGCACGCTGGCCCCCGGCAAGGGGCTGATCCGGCTCGGCAACGGAGCCGACGACATGTCCGTGGCCGGCAGCGGGAACAACTGGTTCCGCAGGTACCTGCTGAACCAAGCCCGCCACGAGATCGCGCACGCGGAGATCGAGCAGCGCTGCGGCACCACCAGGCCGCCCGTCGCCGGAGCTCCCGGCGCCGTCCGCGCCTCCACCGGGAAGCCCGTGCACGAGCACGTCACCGAGGCGTACGCCCACCTGTACCTGCGGGCGACCACGCGCAGCCCCGGCGGATACGGCTACTCGACGGTCTGGGACGCGCCGCGGGCGAGGGCGATCCACGCGGGCCGCTGCTCCTGAGGCCGCTCCCACCGACTGCGACCGACAACACCAGATGCCATCCCTGCGCAAGATGTTTCCGGTGATACGCCTCCGCCACGCGAAAACCTCGCCCACGCACCTCCACCGAACGCTCTTACGCCGCGCCTACCCTGACCTGTACCGTAGTCGCCCACCCGATCGCCGAGGGGCCCACATGGCACAGCTAGACCGTCGCACCTTTCTGGCAGGCGCCGCCGTCGTCGCATTCGACCCGGCCGACTCCCGGTGGCTGAGCAGCCTCC
Organism: Promicromonospora sp. NPDC050262; assembly: GCF_040655935.1. Classification (NCBI taxonomy): domain Bacteria; kingdom Bacillati; phylum Actinomycetota; class Actinomycetes; order Micrococcales; family Promicromonosporaceae; genus Promicromonospora; species Promicromonospora sp. NPDC050262. The sequence continues at coordinate 29,780 of NZ_JBFAKX010000023.1, forward strand.
CGGAGAACTCCACCGCGATTCAGCTCCCCCACCTCGACGGCGAGCTCGTCACCGACGAGGACGCACTCACCGAGGCCGCCACCGACTACGGGCACCTGAAGAACCACCGCCCCCGGGCCGTGCTGCGCCCCGGTTCGGTCGACGACGTCGTGACCCTGGTCCGGTTCGCCAACGAGCACGGGCTCGTCGTCGCCGTGCGCGGCCAGGGCCACTCGACGTTCGGTCAGGCGCAGGCCGACTGCGGCGTCGTGATCGACTCGCGCACCCTGGCAGCGATCCACGAGATCACACCCGACCGGGCCGTCGTCGACGCCGGGGTCCAGTGGCTCGACCTGGTCCGCGCCACGCTCGCCGTCGGCGTCGCACCCCCGGTGAGCACGGACTACCTGGGCCTCTCGGTGGGCGGGACGCTCTGCGTCGGCGGGATCGGCGGCGCCTCGCAGCACTTCGGGATGCTCGTGGACAACACGGTCGAGCTCCAGGTGGTCACGGGCGAGGGCCGCCTGGTCACCTGCTCCGCGGAACAGGAGCCGGAGCTCTTCGAGGCCGTGCTCGGTGGGCTGGGCCAGTTCGCCGTCATCGTGCGCGCCACGGTGCGTCTGGAGACCGCGCCCGCGATGGCGCGCGTCTACACGCTGACCTACCCCCGGATCACCGACCTGACGGCGGCCCAGCGGACCGCCCTCGCCGACGGCCGCTTCGACTACCTGGAGGGCCAGCTCGTCCCTACGGACGACGACGGCTTCGCCTTCGTCCTGGAGGGCGGCGCCTGGTACACGACCGAGCCGCCCGACGACGCTGCCCTGCTGGCCGGCATCGAACCCCCCGGCGTCGACCTCGTGGACGTGCCGTACTTCGAGTGGCTGAACCGGCTCTACGAGACCGTGGAGCAGATCGAGGCGCTCCGGCTGCCGGGACCGTGGCTCAACGCGTTCCTCCCGGACGCCGCCACCGACGAGATCGTCACGGAGCTCCTGACCACCCTCACCCCGGCCGACGCCGGCGGGGCCCTGCTCTACCCGGCCCGGCGGTCGCTCATCACCCGGCCGCAGGTGAGGGTCCCGGACGGCGAGGTCTTCTTCCTGCTCGCGCTCCTGCGCGCGGTCAGCCCGCCGGACGACGCCGAGGCCGAGCGACTGATCGCCGACAACGACGCGCTGTACGCCCGCGTCCTCGCCGCCGGCGGCACCCAGTACCCGGTCAACGCCCTGCGCCTGACGCCGGCCGACTGGCGCACCCACTACGGCGACCGCTGGCCCACCGTGCTGCGCGCCAAGGACCGCTACGACCCCCGCGGCGTGCTCACGCCGGGGCAGGGCATCTTCGAGCCGGTCAGCAGAGCTTCTCGTACTCCTTGAGCCCCTCGACGGTCGAGGCGACGTCGAGCTCGGTCTGGTCCTCCGTGCCGTCGTCGAGCGCCTTCTGGAGCTGGAGGAACGGGACCCGCATCTTCTCGACCGGGCCCTGGAACTCCTCGGGCACGCGCTCCTCGAGCCGCCCGAGCTCCAGCGCCATGGCGTGCATCTGGTCCGCCGATGCGGCGTCGAGCCCGTCGCTCGCGCCAACGAGCGCGATGCCGATGCGCTCCTCGAGCGTCTTGTCGCCCTTGACGTACATGGCGGAGCAGGCCTCGTTCGCGTCCAGGGGTGCGTCCGGGTCGGAGCTCGTGGTCGCGCTCGGGCTGCCCGACGGCGTGGCGCTCGCCCCGCCGTCGGCCTCGGACCCGGCGCCGTCGGCCGAGCAGCCGGTCAGAAGAAGGAGCAGCGTCGCGGTGGCGACGACGAGCGGTGCGGGACGGACCATGGCGCACATGAAACCACCAGGTCCTGGGAATCCGCGCATCCGGCGGGTTTCGCCGGGGTGACCGACGCGGCGCCCCCGGGGCCGGGCGGTGAACGCTCCTGGAACTCTCCTCGAATTCGCCCGACGGCGCCGGACGGACCTCCGCCAGCGGCTACCGTGGCGAGCAGAGCCGCAGATCCGGAGGTCAGCATGGCCGCTCGTCCCGCAGTCATCGCCCACCGTGGGTACTCCGCGGTGGCCCCGCAGAACACCCTCGCCGCCATCGAGGCCGCCTGCCACGCGGGCGTCGACTACGTCGAGATCGATCTCCAGCCCACCGCCGACGGCGTGGGCGCGGTGATCCACGACGAGACGGTCGACGCCACCACGGACGGCACCGGCAAGGTCGCCGCCCTCACCGCGCGGGAGGTGCTCGCGCTCGACGCCGGAGGCTACTTCGCCCCCGCCTTCTCGGGGCAGCGCGTCCCCACGCTCGACGACGTGCTCGCCGTGCTCGCCCGCCACCCCCGCACGGACCTGCTGCTGGAGCTCAAGGGCGCCTGGAACGCGGAACAGGTCGTGCGGGTCGTGGCGATCATCGACGCCGCCGGGTTCGACCGCCGCGTCCTCGTGCAGAGCTTCTGGCCCGGCACGGTGGCCACGGTGCGCGACGTCGCGCCGCACCTGCCGGGCGGTCTGCTCGTCTCCTTCGACCCGCCCGGCCTGCTGCGCCTGTGCGAGCGGCTGAACGTCGTCGCCTGCAACCCCTCCGTCGCCACGATCGCGGGCAGCCCGCGACTGGTGCCCCGCCTGCACGCGGCGGGACTGCGGGTCATGTCCTGGACGGCGAACGACCCGGAGGCGTGGACCACGCTCGTGACCGCCGACTCCGGGATCGGCGTCGACGGCGTGATCACCGACCGGCCCGAGCGGCTCACGGGCTGGCTCGCGGGCCGGGCCGACCAGGCCGCCGCCGCGCTGCCCGTGCCGGGCCGCGGCGGGATCCGGCTGCGTCGCCGCGGGCACGCCCCGGCGCCGCGACTGTCCGTGGGCCACGCGTAACCCAGGGGATCAGGTGCGGTGCAGCCAGCCGTGGAGCCGGCGGGTCACCCACGGCAGCACCCAGTACGCCATGATCGGCGTCAGGATCAGCGTCGAGATCAGCACCTTGAGCACGAGGTGCACGTCGCCCCACCCGGGCACCAGATAGGTGAACAGGGCCGTGAACACCAGGTTCACGGGGAAGAACCCGAGCCAGATGCTCGTGGCCTGCTTCCACCGCGGCGGCACGACGACAGCGGCGACGTCGGCCGGCTCGTCCACCCGTGTCGGGTCCTCGAACCAGCCCTCGATCCCCGTCCGCTGCTGGTAGCGCAGCTCCTCGACGAGCCCGGTGCCCTGCGCGAGCCAGTCCCGGCGCTCGGCGGACTGCTCCCAGGCGGCGAGCCGCTCGGCGTCGGCGAAGCGGTAGAGCATGTGCCAGTCGCGGGATCCCTCCGCGGCGCGGATCCAGCCTGATCCGAGGAACCCGTCCCAACGGTTGGCGAGGTTGACACCCGACTGCACCCAGCGGGTGACCTCCGGGACGTGGTCGGGGTGGACGATGCGGTGGATGGACACGGTCACGGGTTGTCCGGCGGGGGTGGGCACGGATCCGTTCGCGGCCTGATCGTGATGGGCCATGCCCGAAGTCTGATACACGGCCTCGAACGCCTCAATGTGAGCGCGCACACCCCGGGTTGTCCAGCCTTCACGGCTGGGTCACCGTCTCTGCTCGATTTTTGTGAGGCATGCCTCCCCCAAGGGGGTTACATGACTCTCGGACAGTCGTTCAACATTAAACGTCGTCGCGAGGAACGCATCCCCTGGGCCTTCGGGCCGTCGTTCTCCGCGGCGATCGCCATGGCCTGCGCGACCCCCTTGCGCGCCGTGGCCTGTCAGCAGCTTGAGCATTCTTCGCCGTCCCCCCGAGGGAAACTCCCCTCACGGTGTCGTCCGTGCCCAGCCGCAGAACGGAAGCCAGCGTGCCCCAGACGCCGAACCCCGTCGCGCACCGCACCATGTGCCTTGCCCTTGCCCCCGAGCACCGGGAGCGCCCTTGAGGCCCGGAGACCACGCCCTCGTCCTCCGTCGTACGCGACGGCCGGGCGCCCAGGGTGCCCACGCCGCCGTCCCCGCGGCGGGACACAGCGCGCTATCCGGCCGGATGCTGCGCCGCTCGTCCTTCGCGGTCGCGGCAGCGCTCACCACGGTCGCACTGAGCACCACCGCGGCGGTCAGCTTCACCGGGAGCGACGACGCCGCGAACAGCTCGACGACGGCCGCAGAGCCGGCCGTGCAGCCCGCGGCGGTCGCCATCACCAGCGCCGTCGTGACCGATCCCGACGTCCGGTCCGCCTCCGAGAAGGCGGACGCCGTCCTGACGGACGCCGACTACGTGACCCGCGAGGGCGACCTCACCGTCAAGGACCGCAAGAAGCTCCAGGCGGCCACCAAGGAGCTGCGGACCATGCTGGACCGGGCCCGCGACGCCGCCGTCACCGCCACCGGGCTGCGACAGAACACCGCCGCCTCCCGGAGCACCGAGCGCGCGTCGCTCGCCGAGCGTGCGGCCGACGTGTCGGCCGCCGCCGGGAGCGGGACCGCCGACGGCGACGCTCGGGGCACCGCGGCGGACGCCACCGATCCGACGAACCTGGCCGTCGCGGCCGCGGGCGTCACCCCGCTCGGCGGGCAGCAGGCCGAGAGCCTTCCGATCCTCGACACCCCGCTCGCGGACGCGGTCGTGAGCACCGCGGCGGCGAAGGAGTCGGAGCAGGCGGAGAACTCCGCCGACGCCGAGGACGCCAAGGCCACCGCGGAGAGCGCGGCGGCGGCAGCGCCGTCGGCCGACCGGATCGAGAAGGTGACGACGTCGCTCCAGCGGCTCATCACCAAGACCGACGGCGACGCCGTCGTGTCGGTCAAGCCGGGCCCCACGCCCGAGGAGATCGCCGCCGCGAAGAAGGCCGCCGAGGAGCGGCGCGAGGCCCGCGCCGAGCGCAAGGCCGAGCGCAAGGCCGAGGCAGCCCGTGAGAAGGCTGCGGCGCGCGCCAAGGAGATGGCCAAGGCCGCGAAGAGCTACGGCAACGGGCAGATCCCGTCGAGCGTGCTCTGCGGGCTGAGCTTCGCCTCGGGCGAGCAGCTGCGGTGCGACGCCGCGGTGGCTCTCGAGGACCTCAACCGCGCGTTCCGCGGCACGTTCGGCCGGAACCTGGACCTGACGGACGGCTACCGCTCCTACGGGGAGCAGGTGGCGGTCGCCGCCTCCCGGGGCGCCCTGGCCGCCGTGCCCGGCACGTCGAACCACGGCCTGGGCCAGGCCGTGGACCTGTCCGGCGGCATCGAGTCGTTCGGCAGCGCCGAGCACGCCTGGATGGTCGCCAACGCCGGGAAGTACGGCTGGAAGCACCCGGGCTGGGCGCAGGCCGGCGGCAGCAAGCCGGAGGCCTGGCACTGGGAGTACGGCACGAAGTACTGAGCCGCACGCCCGTGCCCGGTCCCGTACCGGGAAGCCCGACCACGAACCCCGGGTCGCGAAGCCTCGCTTCGCGACCCGGGGTTCGTCGGTTCCGGGTTCGTCGGCTCCCGGTGCGTCCGCGTCCGCCCGGGCTCAGTCCCAGCCGAGCTCGTGCAGGCGGTCGTCGTCGATGCCGAAGTGGTGGGCGATCTCGTGAACCACGGTCACCGCCACCTCCTCGACCACGTCCTCGCGCGTCTCGCAGATCGCGAGGGTCGGGTTCCGGAAGATGGTGATGCGGTCCGGCAGCGCCCCCGCGGCCCACATGTGGTCGCGCTCCGTGAGCGGCACACCCTCGTAGAGCCCCAGCAGCTCGGGATCCTCCGCGGGCGCGTCGTCCTCGACGAGCACCACCACGTTGTCCATCTGCGCCGCGAGGTCGGGCGGCACGAGGTCCAGCCCCTCGCTGACGGCCGTCTCGAAGTCCTCCCGCGTCATCTCCACCACGCACCCATCATCCCCGACGCGCGACACGTCCCGGACGCGACTCCCGACGTGCGGCGGGGCAGCCGAGCGCCTGTAGACTTGCCCGGTCTTGGCCCCCATCGTCTAGCGGCCTAGGACCCCGCCCTTTCACGGCGGTAGCACGGGTTCGAATCCCGTTGGGGGTACGGAGCGGCTCGCAAGAGCCGGTTTCGACTGCTGTGAGGCAGGTCATCTCCACCGAGCAAGGATCTGATTTCAGGTTCTGGCCCGCGGTGGGTTAGGGTACTCACGGCTCGAAACAAGCCCCCCGATCGCGGGTAGCGATCATGGCCCTGTAGCGCAGTTGGTTAGCGCGCCGCCCTGTCACGGCGGAGGTCGCGGGTTCAAGTCCCGTCAGGGTCGCGCGAGAGGCGCCCGGATTGTCGGTCTCGACTGTCCGGGCGTTCGCGCTAAGGCTCTGTAGCTCAGTTGGTAGAGCGTTCGACTGAAAATCGAAAGGTCACCGGATCGACGCCGGTCGGAGCCACAGCGAAAACCCCCGGAACCATTGCGGTCCGGGGGTTCTTCATTTCCTCCGAGCGATCAGCCGGGACGACCGGTCAGCCAATCGGTCGGCGAACTCGGCCACCCTGGCGAGCGCGACCGGGTACGGGTGTCCGTGGCGGCCCCGACTCTGGTTGGTCCGGCGGACTGGTAGTTTCCCGCCCATGGCTTCGCACACTCTCGACATTCCCGGCACTGCCGGACACGTCGAACTCGTTCCCGACATGTGGTGGGGACGTAGCTACCTGACCGTCGACGGCAACAAGGCGCCGAGCGCCGGCAAACGTGCCTTCACGCTGCAGGGCACGGACGGCCGCCCCGTGGTCGCGACCCTTGGCCGCACCGCCCTGTTCGCGGCGGTGCCGCCCGTCGAGGTGAACGGCGAGAGGTACCTCGCGGTCGATCCGCCTCCCGTCGTCGTGCGGGTCATCGGCATGCTGCCGATCCTCCTCGTCACGTTCGGTGGGCTCCTGGGCGCTCTGGTCGCGGTGATCGCGATCATCGTCAACTTCAGGGTCGCAGGGAGCCGCCTCCCGACGGGTGCGAAGGCTGGAGTCATGATCGCCGTGACCGCCGCCGCCTACGTGATCTGGCTGCTGAGCGCGGGCATCATCGCGGCGAGTCTCTGATCGCCCTGGGACCATCTCGACGGGCCGCACTTCTTCGGGAGTGCGGCCCACCGGCGTTTCCGGGGACTCGGGCACGGGTTCCCGGTAACCGCCTCTTCCCATCGCGCCACAAACATCGCTCGCCGGCGCCCCGAGATAATTCCTTCCAGCAATTGCGCATTGGCGAGTGATCCCCTTCATGCCTTTTACTGGAAGCCACGCCGCGCCAGGAATTGCCCCATGAGCTCTTGGCCTGTTGAGTTGTCTTCAGCGGCGCAGGCCGAAACCGGCGGCACGGGAGGGCAGATGATCGACGACGTGAAGATCGACGGCCAGGCAGGAACGGCAGGCAGCGGCCCGGAGAGCACGCCAGGACCCGAGAAGCCGGTCTCGCTGGGCAAGCTGGTCGAGCAGGTCTCCGAGCAGGCCTCACGCCTCGTCCGTGCCGAGATCCAGCTGGCCAAGGCAGAGCTCACCGAGAAGGCCAAGAAGTCCGGCATCGGCATCGGGCTGCTCGTCGTGGCGCTCCTGATCCTTGCCTACGCCGTTGGCGTGCTGCTCCTGGCGGCCGTGTACGGCCTGGGCACGGTCTGGCCGCTCTGGCTGTCGGCACTCGTCATCGGCGGCTTCATGGTGCTCGTCGTGATCATCCTTGCGCTCGTGGGTGCCCAGCTGCTGAAGAAGGCCACCAACCCACCCGAGAGCGTCCAGCGCGTCAAGGACGACATCACGTCGATCAAGGAGGGGATGCAGCGATGAGCACTCCGACACCGCCGCCCACGCCCAGCAGCCGCGAGCTCGAGGCCGAGGTGCTCCGCACCCGCGCGGACCTCGCCGCGTCCATCGACGAGCTGACCACCCGCCTCAGCCCGGGGTACCAGGCGTCACGGATCGCGCAAGAGGCCAAGCAGGCCGCGAGTGACGCCGGGGCCATGGCGGCCGGGGCGTTCGGGCACAAGAACAGCGAGCACAACAACGGCCCGGCGCAAGATCCGCGCCGGGCCCGCAACGCCAAGGTTGTGATCGGTGCCGCGATCGGGCTCGTGGCCATCGGCACCGCTGTGGTCGTGACCGCTGTGCTCAGGCGCGCGCGGGGCTGAGCTGGGGGGCAGCACCCGGCGCGCCTTCGTCCTACCTGCCGACCAATCCGTCAACGACGCCCGACTAGTTGTCGGTGTCGCCCGAGCTGTCCGCTGCCGCACCGAGCAGCGCCCGAACCTCGGACTCCTTGTAGCGGCGGTGACCGCCAAGTGTCCGGATCGACGAGAGCTTTCCCGCTTTTGCCCAACGCGTTACTGTCTTGGGGTCAACACGGAACAAGCTCGCTACCTCGGCAGGCGTGAGCAGGACCTCGGATTCTCCGTGGATGGACATCCCCGCACCTCCTCCGGAACGGTGCCGGCCTGGCCGTACCAGGCGGTTGACGACACCCGCTCTTGCACCATTGTTAGCAGCAAACGGGATTTAGGCGACTTGGGGACGGGGTTTATTCCCTCACTTTCTCCCCCACTCGCCACGCGCGCCCGTTTCGGGCGAGTCTCGGACACGTGCGACACGCCGACGCCGACATTTCGCCGCTCCTCGGGGCGGCACGCGGACCGCCCCGAGGGCACGTTCGAACGACGCCCCGACGCCCGCCAGGACTCGGCAAAGCGCCGGACCGGACCCTTGGGGCACCCGGCCCGGATCGCCCGGGAGAGGCCGGCCCGGGGGTACACCCGGCGCACCATCGGCCTCGATATCCCCATGACATGGTCAAGAGATAGCAGGTGGACGAGTTCGGGCGAGTCGGCAAGGGGCCGGAACGACTCCAATGTCACATCGGCGGATGGGACGAATCACGTCCACGGACTGGAAGAAACGCCGTACCAGCATGTAACGTTGGAACCTGGACAGACGAAACGCTACGGGGCCGCACGTCCATGCACGGTGCCGCCCCGCTCCTACGTTGAGGGGGGTCGGAGCCATGGGCCGCGGCCGTCAGAAGGCTAAGCAGACCAAGGTTGCTCGCGAGCTGAAGTACTACAGCCCGGACACCAATTATCACGCCCTCGAGCAGGAGCTCAGCGGAGACTCCCGCACGGATGTCGCGACACAGTCGCGGTGGGAATCCTCGGAGGACGAGGAGTACGACAACAGGTACTCCGACTGGGCAGACCAGGACGGCAACACGCGCTGAGGGTGCCGGCGCGTTTGCGCCGGCCCCAGGCCCGGCCCTCGGTCAGGTCCGCCCACCGCCTCAGCGGTAGTCGTTCACCAGCCTGACCGCGCCGCCGGACACACCCTTCGTCCCCGCGACCAGGTCTTCCTGTGCCGCCGAGGCGTCAAGGGTCGCCACGCTGCCCAGCGTCCATGCCGGCACGCCCAGCGCGGCCAGCCGCGCCAGTGCCGCGTCCGCGCCGTCGGCGCCCACCACGGCCACCATGCCGACACCCAGGTTCAGGGTGTTCTCCAGGTCGCGCCGCGGCACGTCGCCGAGGCTGCGCACCATCTGGAACACCGCGGGAACGTCCCAGGACGCGCGGTCGACCGTCGCCACGAGCCCCGCGGGGAGCACCCGCGCCAGGTTCGCCGCGAGGCCGCCGCCCGTCACGTGCGTGAACGCGTGCACCTGCGCCGCCTCGTCGGCGGCCAGCGCCAGGCAGTCCGAGGCGTAGACGCGCGTGGGCTCCAGCAGCTCCTCACCCAGGGCGCGCCCCAGGTCGTCCACGTGCCGGTCCAGCGCCCAGCCCGCGTGCTTGATCACGGCGCGCACCAGGGAGTACCCGTTGGAGTGCAGGCCGCTGGAGGCCAGCGCGATCAGCACGTCGCCGGGCTGCACCCGGTCCGGGCCCAGCACCTTGTCGGCCTCCACGATGCCCGTGGCTGCGCCGGCGACGTCGTACTCGTCCGGGTCCAGGAGGCCCGGGTGCTCGGCCGTCTCGCCGCCCACCAGGGCCGTGTCGGCCACCTCGCACGCCTGCGCGATGCCGCGCACGATGTCGGCGATGCGCTCCGGCACCACCTTGCCCGTGGCGATGTAGTCGGTCATGAAGAGCGGCTTGGCACCCATCACGACGATGTCGTCCACGACCATGCCCACCAGGTCGAACCCGATGGTGTCGTGCTTGTCCATGGCCTGCGCGATCGCGACCTTGGTGCCGACGCCGTCGGTGGACGTCGCCAGCAGCGGCGCACGGTACCCCTTGAAGGCCGACAGGTCGTAGAGGCCGGCGAAGCCGCCCACCCCGCCGAGCACGGCCGGGCCCTGCGTGCGCCGCACGGCGTCCTTCATGAGCTCGACGGCCTTGTCGCCCGCCTCGGTGTCCACGCCTGCGGCGGCGTACGTCAGGCCTTCGGAAGTCACGGGTGCTCCTGCGTCGTTCGGGTGGTGTACGTGGGTCACGGGTGGTCGAGCGCGGTCGAGCCGCCGGTGCTCACGGTGAGCTGCTTGAGCCCGTCCTCGGGCTGGCCGAGCGGCAGCTCCGCCTGCTCCAGGAGGTGCTTGCCCAGCTGGTCGTCCGGGGGCAGCTCGATCGGGTACTTGCCCGTGAAGCAGGCGGCGCAGAGCTGCGAGCTGGGCTGCTCGGTCGCGGCGATCATGCCCTCGGTGGTGATGTAGCCGAGGCTGTCGGCGCCGAGCGACTGGCCGATCTCCTCGACCGCCAGACCGTTCGCGATGAGCTCCGCGCGCGACGCGAAGTCGATGCCGTAGAAGCAGGGCCACTTGACCGGCGGCGACGAGATGCGCACGTGCACCTCGGCCGCGCCCGCCTCCCGCAGCATGCGGATCAGGGCGCGCTGGGTGTTGCCGCGCACGATCGAGTCGTCCACCACCACCAGGCGCTTGCCCTTGATGACCTCGCGCAGCGGGTTGAGCTTCAGGCGGATGCCGAGCTGCCGCAGCGTGTCGGACGGCTGGATGAACGTGCGGCCGACGTAGGCGTTCTTGGTGAGGCCCTGGCCGAACGGGATGCCGGACTCCGCGGCGTAGCCGACGGCGGCCGGCGTGCCGGACTCCGGCGTCGGGATCACGAGGTCGGCGTCGACCGGGTGCTCACGCGCCAGGGTGCGGCCCATCTCGACGCGCGCGGCGTGCACCGAGCGCCCGTTGATCGTGTTGTCCGGGCGGGCCAGGTACACGTACTCGAAGACGCATGCGGCACGCTCGGCCTGGGCGAAGCGCACGGAGCGCATGCCGTCGGCGTCGATGCAGATGAGCTCGCCCGGCTCGACGTCGCGCACGTAGGAGGCGCCCACGATGTCGAGGGCCGGGGTCTCGCTGGCCACCACCCAGCCGCGGTCGAGGCGGCCGAGCACGAGCGGGCGCACGCCCTGCGGGTCGCGCGCCGCGTACAGGGTGTTCTCGTCCATGAAGACCAGGGAGAAGGCCCCGCGGAGCCGCGGCAGCACCTCGAGGGCCGTGGCCTCGAGCGTGTGGTCGGCGTCGCCCGCGAAGAGCGCGGTGATCAGGGCCGTGTCCGTGGTGTTGCCGCGGGCGAGCTCGCCGCGGCGCTGCGCGCCGTAGCGCTCGGCCACGAGGTTGACGAGCTCGGCCGAGTTGGTCAGGTTGCCGTTGTGGCCGAGTGCCACCGTGCCCGACGCCGTCGCGCCGAGTGTCGGCTGGGCGTTCTCCCAGGTCACGCCACCGGTGGTGGAGTACCGGCAGTGCCCGACGGCGATGTGGCCGGTCAGTGCGTTCAGGGCTGTCTCGTCGAAGACCTGGGAGACGAGTCCCATGTCCTTGTAGACGAGGATCTGCTCACCGTTGCTGGTGGCGATGCCCGCGGACTCCTGTCCGCGGTGCTGCAGGGCGTACAGACCGAAGTACGCGAGCTTGGCGACCTCCTCACCGGGTGCCCAGACCCCGAAGACGCCGCATGCGTCCTGGGGGCCCTTCTCGCCGGGCATGAGGTCGTGGTTGAGTCGGCCATCTCCGCGCAGAGGCATGATCCGAGTATCCCATGCGGCCGGATGTCCGTGACCGGCCTCGCATGTGACCTCCGCGTCAGCGGCCGCGCAGGCTCCGGCGGTCCGCGATCACCGCGAACAGGCCGGCCAGCAGGGTGGTCACCATCGTGACGAACGCGGTCAGCACCGTGACGTAGACGCCGGGCTTCATCAGCCCGGAGCCCGAGGGCGAGCTGACCAGGTAGAACGACAGGAGCAGACCGAGCACGACGCCGACCAGCGCGCCGGTCAGGAAGAAGGCCTTGTACCGCGGGGCACGACGCACGGTCGCCGGGTCGACGACGTCGCGCACCTCCACGTCGTCGGCGGAGTCGCTGGCTGCCTGGGTCTCACTCACGCAACCCAGGGTACGCGTCCCGGACCCGCCGGCCGCCATGGCCACAAGGGAAAAGGCCGCCGGCCGGGTGTACCGAGACCTGGGTCTCGGCACACCCGGCCGGCGGCGGGCACGCTCCGGTCAGCCGATCAGCTTCCAGGGGCTGTGCTTCCCGACGCCCGGGATCTGGAGGATCGTCGGCCGGGTCGCCTCGTACACCTTGCCCCGGAAGGACACGGTGTCACCCCACCAGTAGAGCTTCCACGGCACCCACGCCGGAGCCTCCGGCTCCTCGGGCTCCGCGGCCTCGACGGTGATCGGCAGCCGGGCAGTGGTGCCCGACGGCGACGCCTGCACCACGAGCTGGTACTGCCCGGCGGCGGTGTTCGCCGGGACGGTGACCGACGTCGACGTCGCGCCGTTCGCCACCGTGCCGGTGCCGAGGGAGACGCCGTCCGCCGGCGCGCCGCCCGTCGGGACCAGGAACGTCTCGACGCCCGTGTTCTGCGGGGCGCCGAGCGAGGTCAGGTCCAGGCCGGACAGGCCGACCGTCGTCGCGGTGCCCGCCTCGACCGTGCCCGGCAGGGTCGAGGCGACCGTGCGGGTGCGGGCGAAGCTCGGCGTGACCGGGGCGGCGTCCTTGAGGTACGTGATCCAGGCGTCACGGTCCACGAGGCCCGAGTCCCGACCGTCCGTGCCCTCGGTGAAGGCCCGGAAGTTGTCTCCGCCCGAGATCAGGAACGAGAACGTCGCGATGCGGTACTCCGCGGCGGGGTCCACGGGAACGCCGTCGATCGTGATCGACGAGACGTTGTCGCCCGGCGTCGCGTTCGGGTCGGCCGTGGTCGTGGTGTACGACACGTTGTCGGACAGCCCCAGCGCCAGGTACGGGCGCGACGGCCGGTTGCCGTTGGCGTCCGTCTGCCACTGCTCCTCGAGCAGGGTGTCGAGCTGCGCACCGGTCAGCGTGATCGTCCACAGGTTGTTGACGAACGGCAGCACCGCGTTGGCCTCGGCGTAGGTGATGATCCCGTCCTCGCCGAAGTAGAGCTCGTTGCGCAGGCCACCGGGGTTCACGACGCCGATGTCGGCGCCGCCCCGCTCGTCCGCGGCGAGCGAGTCGCGCAGCGAGTTCGCCACGAGGTTGCCGAGCGCCGACTCCGACGCGCGGTCGTCCCGGTTGCCGCCGGTGTAGACGCCGTTCGCGTACGAGCCGCCCGAGAAGGCCGTCGTGACGTCGGCGGTCACCTTGCCGACCGGCTGCGCGCCGATCTCCTCGGCCTCGGCGAGCGCGGCGTCGACGATCGCGTCGACCTCGGCGACCGCCGGGTACGTCTCGATCAGCTCGGCGGCCGGGGTGGCCGTGCGCGCCACGTTCTCGACGGTGTAGTCGGTCACGTCGAACGACTCGGTATCCACCGTGAGCGAGACGTGGCCGAGGAACTCGCCGTAGTTGCCGGTCTGGATGATCGGCCGGGTCTCCCCCTCCGCGCCCGGGACCGGGGCGTCCCACGCGTACTGCTTGTGCGTGTGGCCGGTGAAGATGGCCGCGACGCGCGGGTCGGTGTCCTGCACCAGCGCGGCGAACGGACCGCCGGCGGCGATCTCCTCCTCCAGCGTGGCGCCGTCGGGCGTGCCCGCGCTCGCGCCGTCGTGCGCGAGGGCCACGACCACGTCCGCCTCGCCGTTCGCGGCGTCGCCGTCGAGCAGCTCGTCGGTGACGCGGTTCAGCGCCTCGACCGGGTCGCCGAACTCCAGGCCCTCGATGCCCGAGGGCGTGACCAGCGTGGGGGTCTCCTCGGTGACCACGCCGACGAAGCCGACGTCGACGCCGTTGACCGGGACCACCTGGTACTCGGGCAGGGCGGGCTCCCCCGTGGCCTCGTCGTAGACGTTGGCGCCGAGGTAGTCCCAGTCGGCGGCGTCGGTGACGCGGCCGGTGAGGTCGGACATGCCCTGGTCGAACTCGTGGTTGCCGACCGCGGAGGTCTTCAGGCCCAGCGCGTTCAGCACGTCGATCGTCGGCTGGTCCTGCTGCAGCGCCGAGGCGAACAGCGAGGCGCCGATGTTGTCGCCCGCCGAGACGAACGCGGTGCCCTCGGGGTTCTGGGCCCGCAGCTCCTCCACGGTGCCCGCGAAGTTCACGGTGTTGCCGTCGATGCGGCCGTGGAAGTCGTTGATGGCCACGAGGTCCAGGTCCACCGAGCCCGGCTCGGTGGTGGTGTCACCCAGGTCCAGGCCCACCAGGACCGGGTCGTGGTCGGACGACCGGAAGGGCGTCTCGTCGTAGAGGATCGTCGCGTTGTAGTTGTAGCGGCTGTACTCGTTCGCCACCGGCTCGTACGCGTTGATGTTCCAGATGTCCGTGCCCGACACGGCCTCGGCCGCGGCCGGGGAGGCCAGCACGTGGTCGAGCGAGCCGACCATGCCGTCGAAGTTGTACGAGTACTCGCCCGTGGTGGGGCCGAGGTCGGTGTAGCCGGCCTCGGTGAGGACCTCGATCGGGTCCTCCTGCTCGTACGAGTTGAAGTCACCGACCAGCAGGACCTTGTCGGTCCCGGCAGCGGCGGCCCGCTCCTCGGCGAACGTCACGAGGGACGTCGCCTGCCGGGTGCGGGACTCGTTCGACGCGCCCTGGCCGTCGCCCTGGTCGGCGTCGCCGGGCCACGGGCCGGCCGAACCCTTCGACTTGAAGTGGTTGGCGACCACCACGACGTCGTCACCGGCGTCGGCGGCGCCGTCCGCGGGCTGGAACGTCTGGGCCAGGGGCTGACGGGCGTTCTGGAACGCCTCGTCGCCGATCAGGATCGTCGAGTCGCCGACCGGCTCCGCGGTGGCGGTCCGGTAGATGAAGGCGTTGCGAATGACGTCCTCGGCCTCGGGCACCGCGGCCGGGGAGGCCACGTAGGCCCACGTGCCGGCGCCCTCGGCGGCGTTCAGCGCGTCCACCAGGTCGCCCAGGGCCTGGTCGCGGGGACCACCCAGCGCGGCGGTGTTCTCAATCTCCAGCAGCGCGACGACGTCCGCGCCGAGCGTCGAGATCGCCGCGACGATCTTGGTCTGCTGTCGCTGCAGGTCCTCCTCCTCGGCGGCGCCGCGGGCGTCGCAGCCGCCCGAGACGGTCACCGGGTCGCCGTCGCGGTCCGTGTAGTAGGTGCAGCCCGTGAGCTCGTCACCCGTGGTGCTGAAGTAGTTCAGCACGTTGAACGTCGCGACCTCGAGGTCGCCGCCCACCTCGGCGGGTGCCTCCTCGCGCGTGTTCTCGAAGGTCGCGGGCTGCACGGCGTCGGCGACGTCCGGGGTCAGCTGCGACGTCGGCTGGAAGCCCCACGCGTCGAACCGGTAGTCCAGCACGACCGGGCGGGTGAACGTGACGGCCGCGCCCACCCGCAGCGGTGCGCCGCCGGTCAGGTAGGGCAGCGGCTTCGACTTGTTCGCGGTCGAGTTGTAGTTCGTGGACGAGCCGTCGTCGAGCAGCACCGCGCGCGCCGCGTTGTCCGCGACCTGCGCGTCGTACTCCGCCGAGCCGGGCCGCCCCGCCGTGGTGGGCTGCACCAGCGGGCTGTCGCCCGCCGCCAGCCCGACCGTGCCGTAGTAGTTGGTGTCGTAGTTGTCCGTCACCGTGAACTCGCCCTGCGGCGCGAGGAGCATGCCCTCGAGTGCCTCGCGGCCTGCCGCGGTGGCGGGCCAGGCGGTCACGGTCGGCTCGACCGTGGCGGGCTCGTCCAGGACGGTCCAACCGCCCGACGACGGCGTGAGCTCCGTGAGGCCGTTGAACTCCGACACGACGCCGGTGACCTCCACGTGGTCGCCCGCGGAGAGGTCGGCGGCGGCCGCTGCCGAGAACACGAAGACGGCGTCCGACGCACCGGGCGTCGGGTCCGCGCCGCCGCCGGTACCGGCGGTCTGCAGGTACAGGCCGTTGAAGCCGCCGGTCGGGTAGACGGCGGTCACGACGCCCTGCGTCGTGACCGTGTCGCCGACCAGCGGGCTGGCGTCACCGGTGCCCTGGATCCCGGCGATCGGGGTGACCTCGCCGGGCTCGGTCGGCTCCGACGGGGTGGGGCTGGGCTCGGGCTCCGAACCCTCGCCGTTGGTGGGGGTCACCTCGGTGCTGAACACGAAGTCCGCCGAGTTGTCGCCCGCGTCGCCCGTGCGCTCCAGCGACCCGACCACGCCCGTGCCCTGGCCGGCCGGGCCCTGGGCGGTCTCGAACGTGTCGGCGGTGCCGTAGCCGAGCAGGTCGACGACGCCCGCGGCGCCCTCGGCCGGCACAGCGCCCTTGGCGGGCGTGACGGCGGTGGCCTGCGACGCCAGCGCGATGACGCCGGCCGTGCCGCTCGGGTTGAGGCTGCCGACGGCGTCGGGCGTGGGGAGGGGCTCACCGTTGGCGGCGTTCGAGCCGCCCTGCACCAGGTAGTGGCCGCCGGCGGCGATGGTGCCGCTCAGCGCCGTGATCCCCGAGAAGGACGCGCCGGTCGCGGACTTGTACTGGACCGACCAGCCGTCGACGCTGACCGGCTCGTCGGTCGGGTTGTACAGCTCCACGAACTTGTTCCGGTACGGCTGGCCGGAGCTGCCGCCCACGAGGTACGCCTCGCTGATGACGACGTGCCCGGAGTCCGGACCGTCCGCGGTGGCCGCGGGCGCGGCGACAGCCGCCGTCGCGGGCACGGTGAGCGCTGCGGAGAGTGCCACTGCGACGGCGGCTCTCCCACGGGGTCGGGGGTGCGGTCGCGGGGACCGCAGCGTGCTGGGACTCACGCTGACTCCTTCTGCAATAGCCGACCGATGGCCGGGGTGGAGTGCACTGCTGCTGGACGACGTGCTCGGCGGCATCGCCGCGGCCGGGCGCGCATCAGTTGCGCAGGCGGTCCGGCACGAGCGGCACCAACCAATCACTGCCTCGTGAACCGGCGGTTACGGTCGGACACCCGCCGGGAAAACTGAGGTCCCGGCACCGGGTGAACCTGCCCGCAGCCGAGCCACGAGATCGACGCCGAGGCTAGCGGGTGTCACCGACATCGGGGCCCGGTACACGCCGCCGGCGCCCGGTTCACCCGGGTACGGCCGGAGGCTCTGGCTCGCCGCCCGACCCGGACGCCGCCCGGCGCCCGGCCGTCAGCGGCAGCAGGTGCGAGATGTCGGAGCGGTCGCCCGAGGCGCGCACCCGCCCGTCCGCGACGACGTCCGCCCAGGTGAGGGCGCCCGTGGCCAGGCCGAGCCAGGTCTCCGGGTCGGTCTCGACCACGTTCGGCGGGGTGCCGCGCGTGTGCCGCGGCCCGGCCACGGCCTGCACCGCGCCCGCGGGCGGCACGCGTACCTCGACGGAGTTCCCGGGCGCGACGGCGGCGAGCTCCTCCAGCGTGAACCGCACGGCCGTGGTGACGTCCCGGCGCTCCGCCTCGCCCCGGGCCCAGACGGCGACGGCGGCGCGCCCGGCCACCGGGTCGGTCCGGCGCCGCGGCGGCACTACCGCACCGCCAGGAAGTCGCCGAGCCGCGTCCAGCCGGACTGCTCGAGGCTCGTGAAGTCGGTGCCGGGCACGACGAACATGGCCTTGCTCGTGCCGTTCGACACCTCGGTACCCGTCGGGTTGGGCGTCATGGTGCAGCTCGACACGCCCTCGCCCGCGGCGTCGTCGACCAGGACGAGACAGGTGGAGGCGCCTTCGTTCGACCGTGCGGCGTAGAAGGTGGCGTCGTCGTCCGCGGCCAGGCGGCGCATGGTGCCGCCGTCCACCGCGACGTCGTCGAGCACCGTGTCGGGCAGGACGTCCTCGGCGCGCTGCTCCTCGTCGAACAGCGCCTCCAGCTCCTGCACCCCGTCCGACGACGTGCAGGCGGTCAGCAGGGCCGCGCCGAACGCGACGACGGCACCCGCCCGCCAGGCGGCACCAGGAACAGCATTGGTCATGGAGTCAGTATTGCCGACCGTCGCCTCAGTACCGGTACACGTCGGGCGTCGGGCCCTCGACCGCGAGCAGGTCCGCCGCCACCACCATCGGCAGCTCACGCGAGGACACGGACGGGAACCGCGCCACCTGCACGACGCGCGGCAGACCACCCGTCCGCACCGCCGGCACGGGCTGCGACAGCGGCCCGGCGGCCGGCGCGTGCCGCGGCCAGGGTTCCGACAGCGGCATCTCGTCCCGGACCTGGGGCCGCACCGGCCGGGTGATCGGCGGGTAGTCCGCGCGCCGCACGCGGCGGGGGACCTCGGACACCGTCGGCCGGAACGCGGGCGGCTGGGGCTGCGGTGCGGGCGCGGGCCGGGGCTGCGGCGTCGGACGCGGCCTCGGGACCGGGCGGGGCTGCGGGCTGGGGCTGGGCTCCGGCTGCTGCCACGGCTCGGTGCCCGACACCGGCTCGGTGCCCACCACCGGCTCCGACCAGCGCCGGCGCTCGGCCCGCGACCGGAGCTGGGGCGCGGGACGGGGCGGCGGATCGGGCCGGAGCCGCGGTTCGAGCGACGGCTGAGGTTCGGACAGCGGCTGGCGCGCGTGCAGGGGCTGGGGCGCGAGCAGGGGCTTGGGCGCGAGCAGGGGCTCGGGCCGGCCCCACGGCTCGGGCTGGTGCTGCGAGCGCAGCACCGGGCCCGCGTGCTGCCCCTGCGCCGGGTGCGGTTCCGCCTGGGCGCGGGGCTCCGGTGCCCGAGGCGCCACGGCCGCCTCGGGCACGGGGGCCGGCCCGTCGGCCGGCGCCGCGAACGGCGTCGGCGCGGCGGCGTGGCCGCTCGTGCCCGCCGAGGCGCGCCGGGCCGCGCGCCGTCCACCCCGCTCGGGCGCTCCGGCCGCTCCCCCGGCCCGGTGCTCCGGACGCCCGGCGGCGTCCGCCGCCCGGCCCGCCAGCGGACCACCGAGAGTGAACGTCACGCGCCGCTCGGCGACGTCGGCCTCGGCGAGCTGGACCCGCACCTCGTCGCCCAGGGGCAGCGCGGGACCCACCACACGCGCGCGGACGGCCGGGTCGCGCAGCACGACCTCGCCCCGCTGCAGCTCCTTGTCCGGCTCGTCGACGTCGACCACCACGCCGTCGAACTCCTCGCCCAGACGGTCCGCGAGGAGCGAGGCCTCGACGATGTCCACGCACTCGCGCTCGAACGACGAGGCGCGGCGGCCGGTCTCGGCCATGACGCCGGGCAGGGCCGGCAGCGCCTCCAGCACCCACGGGGGCACGGGCCGGCCCGCGGAGACGGCGAGGCAGATCTCGGTCGCGTACCGGTCCACGAGGCGGCGCAGCGGCGCCGTGACGTGCGCGTAGTCGGCGGCGATGGCGGCGTGCCGGGTGTTCTCGGGCGTCGGCACGACGACGCCGTCGGGCCCTGGCATGCCGAAGGCGACGTACCCGGCCCCGCGGAAGAGCGTGGTCGCCTCGTTGAGGAACGCCGCGTGCTCGGGGATGCGCGAGACGAGCGTGGGGACGAGGCGCGCGTACGGGAGGTCGTCCGGCCAGTCGATGCCGAGCGCACGTGCGGTGCGGTGCAGCCGGGCCAGGTCGCGCGGGTCGGCCTCGGGGAGGGTACGCAGGATGCCCACGCCCGCCTCGCGCATGAGGTGCGCGGCGGCGATGCCCGTGAGCAGCGAGATCTGCGCGTTCCAGTCCTCGACCGGGAGGTTCCGCCGGAACGACAGCGTGTAGGTGCCGTCCTCGCGCCGCTCCACCTCCTGCTCGGGAACCGACAGCGAGACGCCGCCGCGCGCGAGCTCCAGCGACTGGCGCAGGCGGCCCACGTCGGCCAGGAGCTGCAGCGACTCGCTCGCCGTGCCCGCGTCGAGGGTCGACTGCACCTCGGCGTACGTGAGCCGCTCCCGGCTGCGCACGTACGCGCGCTCCAGCGCGGCGCCCTTGATGATGCCGCGCGCGTCGAGGGTCACCGTCCACAGCACGGCGGGCCGGTCCTCCTCGGGCAGCAGGCTCGCCGCGCCCTCGGACAGGACCTTCGGGTGGAGCGGCGTGCGGGCGTCCGGCCCGTAGACGGTCATGCCCCGGCGGTGCACCTCCGCGTCGATCGCGCCGCCCGGGACCACGAACGCGCCCAGGTCCGCGATGGCGTAGTGCACCACGTAGCCCTCGCCGGACTGCTCCACGTGGACCGCCTGGTCCAGGTCCTTGGAGCCGGGCGGGTCGATCGTGACGAACGCGATGTCGCGGTGGTCGGTCCGGCCCGCGGAGACGTCGTGCCCGGCGGCCGCGAGAGCCTCCTCGAGCACGTCCTGCGGGAACATCGCGGGCAGGCCGACCTCGGCGCGAAGAGCCGCGAGGGCACCACTCACTTCGTCGGTAGCGGCGGGCGCGAGGCGCATCTGACGGGTCGGCACAACTGCGAACATAAGCCGGTTCCGCGCTCCCCGCGCGGTGTCGCTGTGCTATTCGACGACGACGGTCGCCACCAGCGCCCGGTGGTCGGTCCCGGGGACCTGCATGGACACCACGTCGGAGACGGGCATGTCCTTCTCCACCACCACGTGGTCCAGCGCGAACAGCGCCGGCACCCGGCTGCCCTCCGGCCAGGTCACGGTCGGACCCGCACCCCACTCGCGGGTCGCGTCCAGGAAGCGCGAGCCGAGCAGGCCGCGGAACGTCACGTGGTCGTACGTGGCGTTGAAGTCGCCGGCCAGGATCTGCGGCGTCGGGTCCTCGTGGGCCTTCTCCGTGAGCTCGACGAGCTCGGTGCGCCACGTGGTGACGTCCGCCGGCATCGGCGGGTAGGGGTGCACCACGGTGACGCGGACGTCGGTGCCGCCGACGTCGACCAGGGCCGACGGCATGGAGAAGGTGGTGCCGCTCATCTGCTGCACCTCGGTCAGCTCGGTGGTCGACCAGAGCCCGCTGCCCGCGGGGCTGTCCTCGGCGGGGACGGTGAAGCTGTGCGCCAGCAGCTCGTCGAGGCCGGCGTCGGCGAGGGCCCGCTCGAAGTCGGGCGTGAGCTCCTGGACCGAGAGCACCTCGACGTTCTGGGACTTCACGAGCCCCACCACGGTCTTGGCGTCGGCCTGCCCGTACAGGGCGTTCACCGTCATGACGCGCAGCGTGCCCGCATCGTCCGGGTCGGCCGCCGTGGACGTCTCCGGCGGCACGAAGAAGGGCACCATCCAGTACAGGAAGCCCGCGAACGAGACCCCGAGCAGCGCGGTCAGCACCCAGCGCCGCGAGAACAGCGCGACGATCAGCAGCGGCAGCGCCGCGAGCGTGACCCACGGCGAGAAGGCGACGAGCTGGGGCAGGGGGACCACGTTGTCGAACGGGAGCACCCTGGCGAGCGCCACGAGGAGCAGGGGGATCGCGATGATCCAGAGCACGACGGTGATGAGGCCACGGACAAAACGCACTCCCGGACCCTACCGGCTGCCCGGAGGGGCTCTGACCAGGCGCTGAGATCTGGTGGTCGCGCCGAGGTCTGGTGGTCCGCCACCAGATCTCGGCGCGACCACCAGATCTCGACTGTTCGGCCCCGGCGTCAGCCGAAGATGCGCGGGAGGGTTTCCTCGTGGGCCGTGCGGGCCTCCGACAGCGGGAGCTCGAAGTGACCCTCGACCACCACGGCGTCGCCGCCGGTGGTGCCGAGCCGGAGCACCGGCACGCCGGCGTCCTCGGCCAGGTGGGTCAGCTCGCCCTCGTGCTCCGGGTCGACGGCGACGACCACGCGGCCGGTCGACTCCGAGAACAGCGCCACGAACGGGTCCACCTTGTCGCGACCCGTCACGCCCTCGAGCGCCACCGACGCGCCCACGCCGAACCGCAGCGAGGCCTCGATCAGCGTCTGGACGAGGCCGCCCTCGGACAGGTCGTGCGCGGCGGCGGCGAGGCCGGTACGCCGCGCCTCGACGAGCGCCGAGGCCAGCGCCTTCTCGGCGGCCAGGTCCACCTGCGGGGGCACACCACCGAGGTGCGAGTGCACGACGTCGGCCCAGGCCGAGCCGTCGAGCTCGTCCCGCGTGGTGCCGAGCAGGAGGAGCGACAGCCCCTCGGTCTGCCAGCCGGACGAGAGCGCGGTGCTCACGTCGTCGAGCACGCCGAGCACGCCGACCACGGGGGTGGGGTGGATCGACGAGTCGATCTGGCCCGGCTCACCCGTGCCGTTGTAGAGCGAGACGTTGCCGCCGGTGACCGGGACCCCGAGCTCCTGGCAGGCGTCCGCGAGGCCCTCGATCGCCTCGACGAGCTGCCACATCGAGTCCGGGTGCTCCGGCGAGCCGAAGTTCAGGCAGTCCGTCACCGCGAGCGGCGCGGCGCCGGTCGTGGCCACGTTCCGGTAGGCCTCGGCGAGCGCCAGCGCCGCACCCGCGCGCGGGTCGAGCTTGCCGTACCGGCCGTTCGCGTCGGTCGCGAGCGCGACGCCGAGGCCCGTGGTCTCGTCGACGCGCACGACGCCGCCGTCGTCGGGCTGGGCGAGCGCCGTGTTGCCCTGGACGAAGCGGTCGTACTGGTTGGTGACCCACGCCTTGGAGGCGAGGTTGGGCGAGGCCAGCAGCCTCAGCGCGGTCTCCCGCAGCTCCACGCCGGACGCCGGGCGGGCGAGGCCCGCCGCCGTCGTCGTGTCGGCCTGGAGGCCGTCCTGCCAGGCCGGACGGGCGTAGGGCCGGTGATACACGGGCCCCTCGTGCGCCACGGTCTTGGGGTCGACGTCCACGATCCGCTGGCCGTGGTGGTCGATCGTGAGGCGGCCGGAGTCGTTGACCTCGCCGATGACGGCGGTCTCGACCTCCCACTTGCCGGTGATCGCGAGGAAGGCGTCGAGCTGGTCGGGCCGGACGACGGCCATCATGCGCTCCTGCGACTCCGACATGAGGATCTCGCCGGCGTTCAGCGTGGGGTCGCGCAGCAGCACGTCGTCGAGGTCCACGTGCATGCCGCCGTCACCGTTGGAGGCGAGCTCCGAAGTGGCGCAGGAGATGCCCGCGGCGCCGAGGTCCTGGATGCCCTCCACGACCTTGGCCGAGAACAGCTCCAGGCAGCACTCGATGAGCACCTTCTCCATGAAGGGGTCGCCCACCTGGACGCTCGGGCGCTTGGCGGGGACGCCGTCCTCGAACGTCTCGGACGCGAGGATCGAGGCGCCGCCGATGCCGTCGCCGCCCGTGCGGGCGCCGAACAGCACGACCTTGTTGCCGAGGCCGGTCGCGTTGGCGAGGTGGATGTCCTCGTGGCGCAGCACGCCGAGGCAGAGCGCGTTGACGAGCGGGTTCCCCTGGTACGAGCCGTCGAAGACGAGCTCGCCGCCGATGTTCGGCAGGCCGAGGGAGTTGCCGTAGCCGCCCACGCCCGAGACGACGCCGTGCACGACGCGTGCGGTGTCGGGGTGGTCGACGGCGCCGAAGCGGAGCTGGTCCATGACGGCGACGGGGCGCGCGCCCATCGAGATGATGTCGCGGACGATGCCGCCCACACCGGTCGCGGCGCCCTGGTAGGGCTCGACGAACGACGGGTGGTTGTGCGACTCGACCTTGAAGGTGACGGCCCAGCCGTCGCCGATGTCGACGACGCCGGCGTTCTCACCGATGCCGACGAGGAGGTGCTCCTTCATCTCGTCGGTCACCTTCTCGCCGAACTTGCTCAGGTGCACCTTCGACGACTTGTAGGAGCAGTGCTCGCTCCACATCACGGAGTACATCGCGAGCTCGGCCGCGGTGGGGCGGCGGCCCAGGATGTCCTTGATGCGCTGGTACTCGTCCTCCTTGAGTCCGAGCTCGCCGTACGGCTGCACCTCGTCAGGGGTGGCTGCGGCGGCCTCGACCGTGTCCAGTCTCGGAACGGCGGGAGTCGGGCGGGAGGGTGCCTGGGACGCGGGCGCGGTCATGTAGTTCCTCGCGTGCGGGGTAGGTTTCTGGGCGCCGGAGCGCCCCGCCAGTCTACGACGTGGGCCCGCCATCACGTGTCAGACGTACAGGTCCCTCGTGTGACCTGTACGTCTGACACGGCGCTCAGGGGGTCAGCCCTGGTCGTAGACCCGCACGTAGTCGACGACCATCTGCTGCGGGAACTGCGTGGTGCCGTCGGGGTAGCCGGGCCAGTTGCCGCCCACCGCGACGTTCAGCAGCATGAAGAACGGCTGGTCGAACACCCACTGGTTGCCGCCCGTGTCCGCCGTGGTGCGGGTCTGGTAGACGTTCCCGTCCACCGACCAGGTGATGCGGCCGGGCGCGCGGTCCACCGCGAACGTGTGGAAGTCGTCGGCGAAGGACCAGCCCTGCGGGTGCGTGTACGCCGCGCCGATCCCGGCGCCGCCGGAATAGCCCGGTCCGTGGATGGTGCCGTGCACCATGTGCGGCTCATAGCCGACGTTCTCCATGATGTCGATCTCGCCGGAGTTCGGCCACGGCACCCCGGAGTCGATCTGGCCGCCGAGCATCCAGAAGGCGGGCCAGATGCCCTGCCCGCGGGGGATCTTGATCCGGGCCTCGACGCGGCCGTAGGTGGGCTCGACCTTGCCCGCGGTGGTCAGGCGCGCCGACGTGTAACCGCCGTTCCCGTCCTGGCGGGCCGTGATGACGAGGTTCCCGTTGCCGTCGAGCGCCGAGTTGTCCCGCGAGCTCGTGTAGGTCTGCAGCTCGTTGTTGCCCCAGCCGCCCCCGCCCGTCTCCAGGTTCCAGTTGGCCGGGTTGGGGGCGCCACCCGCGGCCCCGTCGAACTCGTCCGACCAGGTCAGGGCACCCACGGCGGCGGGCGCGGCGTCCCGCGCGGACGGGGCTGGACCGCCGTCGGGCGCCTTCTGCGTCGCCGCCGAGGCGACGAGCGAGGCGGACAGGACCAGGGTCAGGGCGGCGGTCGCCGTGACGGTACTGCGGATGGTGCGGTGTCTGGTGGTACGCATCGGTCGCTCCTTCGCGAACATGTGTCTCCCGTTGCCCGCGACGCTACTTTTCACCCGCTCCGTGGAACAAGATCGTGAAAGTACGTAGTCACGACGCGGCCACCGTTCAGCACCACTGAACAATCAGCCAGTGATACGCGATGGACGCACCGGGTCGGGGCGGCCGACGATGACGCCATGCCCCTGCGCCACTCGCTCCTCGCCGTGCTCGTCATGATCATCTGGGGCACCAACTTCCTCGCGATCGACGTCGGCGTCGACGACGTACCGCCCGTGCTCTTCCTCGCGATCCGCTTCGTGGTGGTGCTGGTCCCCGCGATCTTCCTGGTCCCCCGCCCCGCGGTGCCCATGAAGGACGTGCTGGTGGTCGGCCTGTTCCTCAGCCTCGGCCAGTTCGCGCTGATGTACACCGCCATCTGGCTCGACATGCCGCCCGGCCTCGCCTCGCTCGTGCTCCAGGCGCAGGTGGTCCTCACGGTCCTGTTCGCGAGCGTCGCCCTCCGCGAGCGCCCGACGCCGCCCCAGCTCGTGGGCGTGCTGCTCGGCGCGGTGGGGCTGGTGATCGTGGGGCTCGGCCGGTCGGCCGCGACGCCGGGCCTCGCGTTCCTGCTCACGCTCGGGGCCGCGGCGTCGTGGGCCACGGGCAACGTGATCGTCCGGCGCCTGGGCGCGGCGACGCAGGCGACCGGCGACCGGCCGACACCGCTGGCCGGTCTGTCGATGACGGTGTGGTCGGCGCTGGTGGTCCCCGTGCCGATGTTCGCGCTCGCGCTGGTGCTGGACGGGCCTGCCGCCGTCGGGTACTCGCTGACGCACCCGACGTGGGCCGCCGTGCTGTCCACGCTCTACACGGCGTGGCTCGCGAGCCTGGTGGGCTACGGCATCTGGAACACGCTGCTGGCGCGGCACCGGGCGAGCGCGGTGGTGCCGTTCACCATGCTCGTGCCGGTGTTCGGCATGACGGCGGCCTGGCTGGCGCAGGGCGAGGTGCCGAACACGGCCGAGGTCGGCGGCGGGGTGCTGCTCCTGCTCGGCGTGGCGATCACGTCGGGGCTGCTGCGGTGGCCGGGCAGGCCGCCGCACGGCGCGGGCGCCTAGCCGCTACAGGTCGAGCGTGTAGCAGAGCAGGTCCACGCCGGGCACGGGGGTCCAGTCCCGGGCGGGGTCGCGCACGAAGCCGAGGCGCTCGTAGAGCCGGTGCGAGCCGTGCGCGACGGTGTTGGTGGAGAGCACGACGCGTCGCGTCCCGGTGGCGTGGCCGCCCGCGGCCCGGGCGAGACACTCCCGCATCAGCGCGGTCCCCGCGCCCCGGCCCTGCGCGTCCGGCGCGACGCCGAGCATGCGGATCTCCGCCTCGCCGTCCCGTGCGATGTCGGCCATGGGGCCGCCGTGCGGCACGTACGTCACCGCGCCGACGACGACGTCGTCGTCGAGGGCGACGATGACGTCGGACGCCGCCGCCCGGCCGGCGACGTCGTGCAGGACGTTCCGGTAGAAGACGGAGTCCGGGGCCTCGAGCTGCCCGTCCGCGGCGAACGCCGCCGCGACGATCTTCCCGACGGCGTCGTACTCCGCGGGATCCGCGTCCCGTACCTCGATGCTCATGCGGAAACGGTAGGCCGTTCGTCTGACACCCCGGTGGGCACGCGCCGTGCGTGCCCGCCCGCCTGACGCCGCCCGCGCCCGCCCACCCGGCCCCAGGGCTTGTACACGGACAGCACGGTGGCCACCGCGAGCGCCGTGAGCGACACGGTCGGCGGGAAGACGAGGAACGAGAGGTCGGTGGCCGGGACCCGGCCGGCCTCGATCGCGCCGCCGGCCGCGCCGACGTCGGCCATGCCGGGCCGCAGGGCCACCAGGATCAGGGTGCACAGCACCAGGTTCGTCACGAGCTTGACCGCGACCCACCAGTAGCGCACCAGCCCCCACTGGGTCGCGAGGCCGAGGAGCACGCCGGAGGTGAGGCAGACCAGTGCCGAGACCAGCATGGGGGTCACCACGAACTCGGCGAGGGCGCGCAGGGCCAGCCCGCGGACGGCGGCCGGACCACCGCCGAGCCCGATCCCGGCGAGCACCGCGACGAGCACGTCGATGCCGATCCACGCGCCCGCGGACACGATGTGCACGGTGAGCACGGCCTTGCGCACGCGCGGCGGCAGTGTCATGCGTGCCGGTCCCCTACGACTCATGATCCCGTTCCTCCCCCGGGCGCCCGGCCGGCGCCCACGTGCCCAGCGTCCCGGGCCGGGGCGGACGCCGGATCGGCCGTGGGGCGGCACCCGCGCTGCGCCCTCCGGCGTCGTCGGGCGGCCCGGCCTACGCCCCGCGACGTACGCCGGGCTACGACCCGTAGGGGGTGACGCGGCGTCCGGCGTCGGACACAGTGTGGCTGTCGGACACAGTGGGCTGGAGGTGAGGAGACATGGGGAGGCTGCGCCTGGTCGACGTCGGCGTGAGCGCGGCGCTGACGGCGCTCGTGCTCGTGAGCCTGCCGTTCCTGGACGGCTCGACCATGGTGGACCGGCCCGTCGACGCGCTCGGCTACGCGCTGGCGGTCGTCGCGGCGGCCGGGACGCTGTTCCGCACGCGCTGGCCCGTGCCCACGCTGGGCGTGGTCACGGCCGCCACCGTCGGCTACCTGCTGCTCGCCTTCCCGTACGGCCCGGTGATGCTGTGCCTGGCGGTCGCGGTCTACTCCCTGGCCCGACGGCGCCCGCTCCGCCCCGCCCTGGTCTGGGCGGCGGCGACGCTCGCGCTGCTCGTGATCCCCGTCTTCACCCACCCGGCCGGGCTGGGTGTCCCCGCCGGGCTCGTGCCCGCGAGCGCCTTCGTGGCGGTGCCGTTCAGCATCGGCGTCGCCCGGCGCACGTGGGACGAGGCCCGGTCGGCGCGGCACGCCGCCGCGGAGCAGCAGGCGCGTGACGACGAGCGGCTGCGGCTTGCGCACGAGGTGCACGACGTGGTGGGGCACGGGCTGGCCGCCATCCAGATGCAGGCCGACATCGCGCTCCACCTGGGGCGGCCCGACGACGCGACCGCCGCCCTGGGGGCGATCTCCCGGGCCGCGAACGAGGCGCTGACCGAGCTGCGCACCACCCTGGCGGACATCGGGCCCGGCTCCGGCGCGGGCCCCGAGCGCGCACCGACGGCAGGGCTCGCCAACCTGGAGGTGCTGGCGCAGCGGGTCCGGTCCGCGGGGGTCGCGGTGGACCTGGCGGTCACCGGCACGCCCAGGCCCCTGCCCGACGCCGTCGACCTCGCCGCCTACCGGGTGCTCCAGGAGTCGCTGACCAACGTGGTCAAGCACGGGGCCGGCTCGGCCGCGCGGGTCGAGGTGGCGTACGAACCGGACGGCGTCCGGCTGGCGGTGCGCAACCCGCGCCCGTCCGGCACCGCGTTCGTCGCCGGGTTCGGCATCGCCGGGATGCGGCACCGGGTCGAGTCCCTGGGCGGGCGGCTCGACGCCGGTCCCGTCGACGAGTCGTTCGAGGTGCGGGCGGCGCTGCCCGCGGGAGGTGTCGCATGATCTCGGTGCTGCTCGTGGACGACCAGGACCTGGTCCGCCTGGGGCTGCGTGCGCTCATCTCGGGCGAGGCGGACACGACGGTCGCGGGCGAGGCCGCCGACGGCATTGCCGCCGTGGCCGAGGCCCGCCGCCTGCGGCCGGACGTGGTGCTGATGGACATCCGGATGCCCGGCATCGACGGCATCGAGGCGACGCGGCGCATCGCCGAGGACCCCGACCTGGCCGCGACACGCGTGGTGGTGCTGACGACGTTCGAGCACGACCAGTACGTCGTCGACGGGCTGCGCGCCGGGGCGAGCGGTTTCCTGCTCAAGAACACCCCGCCGGCGGAGCTCGTGGCCGCGATCCGCACGGTGCACGACGGCGGGGCGCTGCTCGCGCCGTCGGCCACCCGGACCCTGATCCGGGAGTTCACCGCGGCGTCCCCGCGCGCCCTGGAACCGCACCCGCGGATCGGTGACCTCACGGAACGCGAGCGCGAGGTGGTGGGCCTCGTGGCGCAGGGGATGAGCAACCACGAGATCGCCGAGGAGCTGGTGCTCAGCCCGGCCACCGCCCGCACGCACGTGTCGCGCGCGATGATCAAGCTCGCGGCGCGCGACCGGGCCCAGCTCGTGGTGTTCGCCTACCAGTCGGGTCTGGCGTGACCGCACGGGACCCGTCCTGTTAAGGGTGAAACAAAGATGTCACGCAGGGGTTCCCGACGTTTACCCGAAAGTGGTTTCATTCGGACATGAAGCTGCTCCGGACTTTCCCGAAGGTTGCCTTCGAGTTCGGGCTGGCCTCGTGGCAGTGGATGGGGATCCGCGAGCAGACCCCGCGCTTCGCCACCTGCTTCGGCGACATCTTCCTGGAGTCGCTGGACGGGTGGTGGTTCCTGGACACGGTCGAGGGCACGCTCGAGCTGCGCTGGAACTCCGCCGTGACCATGTACGCGGAGCTGGAGTCGGCCGACGGGCGCGCCACGTACCTCATGGACGACCTGGTCCGGGACGCCCGGAGCCGCGGCATCCGGCTGAGCGAGGAGGACGTCTACACGTTCAACCCGCACCCCGCACTCGGCGGCGAGCTGGGCGTGGACGGCCTCGGCACCATGCGCTTCGAGCTCGCCCTGAACTGGGTGGGGCAGATGCACGACCGCGTACGGCACAGCTCGGGCGAGATCCGCCTGCCCCCGATGCCCGACGACGGCCGGCGGGCCGCCCCGGCGCCGGCCGCCGAACCGTGGGACTCGGCCTGGTCGCACGACGAGACCTTCGACGTCCCGTTCGAGCAGTACCTGGCCACCACCACGTTCGCGGCGGTCTCGGCACCGCGACGGAGCGACGACGGCTACCCGTCGCTCCCGCCGTCGCCCGGGCGGGAGGACGCGTTCGGCCAGACGCCCTATGCCGCGCAGGGCCACGGGCCCCAGGGGCACGGCTCGCCAGGGCTTGGAACGCCAGGACTGGGAACGCCGGGACCAGGAACGCACGGACTCGGGTCGCAGGGCCTCGGCGACCAGGCCTACGACTCCCCGGACCGCGCCGAACCCGCCTACGGCGGCCGGCACGGCAACGCCCGGCACGGCGACGCCCAGCCGTACCAGGCGCCCAGTGCCCTGGACCGACCGTGGTCGCAGGAGTACCAGGCCGCACCCCTCTGGACGGGCCAGACGGAGTCGGCGCAGCCCTGGCAGGAGCCGCACCAGGCCGCGCAGCCGGCGACGCCGCCCGGAGGCTACGACGCCCCGTACGACCAGGACTACCCGGCAGCGCCCGAGTACGGCACGGGCACGTCCGGCGAGCAGCCCGGCGCCCCGTACGGCCAGCAGCCCTGGGCCCCGTACGGAGCGGCGCAGGACTCCGGTCAGGAGCAGCCGGGGCAGGCCGCGCCGGTGTGGGACGCGCCGGCCTGGGGCGGGCAGGCGCCCGCGTCCGGTGGCCAGCAGCACAACCGGCACACCGACGAGGCCTTCACGGCGTGGGACGACCTGTGGGGACGGCGCTGACCCGCTGACGCCTGGTCCTGTGCTCCACGGGTGCCGCGACCTGCGGCTCGACCCTCCGCACCGGACGCAGCCGCCGCTCACGCTCGGCACGCGCCACCAGGCTCAGCTCACCGGGCGTCGTGGTGCGCGCGTGCTTGAGCAGGCGGGTCTCCAGTGCCACCCGGTTACCCCGGCGCAACCCGTCCGTGTACCCGAGGATGGTCTGCGCGTGCGCGTGCGTGATGTGCCCTCCGCGCAGCGCGGCGAGCGTCCGCGGGTGCTCGTGCACCAGCGCCCGGGACTCCTCGATGAGCGCGACCGCCGAACCCTCCGGCACCCGGAGCGCCCTCGCCAGCCGCTCGACGAGCTCGGGCGCCAGCCCCGCGAGGTCGTCCGCCTCGACCTCCGGGGCGTCGAACAGGTCGGGCTGGTCGGCCACCCACTCCCGGACCGATTCCGTCAGCACGGCACGGGAGGCCGCGAGCGAGGAGAGCAGGGAGTCGATCGCCGCCACGGCGTCGACCGCCTCGGAGAGGTTCGCGAAACCGCTCGCGAACCCCGACTCGCGCGGCGCGGACGCACCACGCGGAGACTGGTCAGGCACGTCGGCCGGACCGCGAGTCACCAGCACCTTGTTCGAACGCATGTTCTAACTGTAGGGGGTGAGGTCGAGGCGCGCCACCCGGCACGCCGTCCCGGGCCGGCCCGCTCACGGCCGCCACCCCGCACAATGGGCACGTGCAGATCCACCGGGCCGTCGCCTCCCCCCTTGCCGCGTGCGCCGCACTCGCGGCCGCCCTCGCCGTGGGCGGGTGCAGCCTGGTCGAGCGCGCGCAGGGTTCGGACGGAGCCGGCGACCCGACGGCGACAGCATCGCAGCAGACACCGACACCGACGCCGACACCCGGGCCCGAGCAGGGCGGCACCGGGCCGAAGGCGCAGACCAGCACCGTCACCGTCGGCGACGTCGTCCTGGACGTCAGCTCGCGGAAGGCCGCCGAGGTGCGCGAGGACGAGCTCGGACCGGGTACGCGGACGGTCACGCTCTCCCTCGCCCCCGAGGGCTCCGCCCGGCTCTCGCTGACCTCGCCCGGCACGCTCGACGTCGACTCCGACGGGAGCATCTCCGCGCTCGACGGCAACGGCACGCCCGTGGCGGCGATCGGCGCACCGACACCGCCGCCCGACGCCGAGGACGCACCACGTATCGAGGTCACCGACATCGACGCGACCCAGGCCAGGCTGAGGATCGACGACCGCGCGACGGCCTCCGGGAGCGGCGAGCCGGCGGCCCGCACCGAGCCGGTGACGGTCACGTTCGTGGTCGGCACCGAGGCGATCGAGAGCACGAGCTGGGGCGAGAACGAGGGCGGGCGGTCCCTCGCCGTCGACCCGGCGGACTGGGCCCGGCGCGCGGGAGAGGCCGGCCTGGACCTGATCCGCACCCAGCTCGTGGCCGCCGAGCCGGAGGCGGACAGCGACACGATGGAGCACCAGCTCGTGTGCCACGCCGTGGGGGCCGTGGACAAGGAGACGTGGAACCTGGAGCCCTGGCGGCCCGACGTCGGCCTGATCCTCACCGCCACCGCGCACTGCAACCCGGTGTGAGCGGAGCGGCCCGTACGCAGTCGTGACCCAGTCGTGACCGGGACCGGTGCTGTTCGGGGTGCGGAGCCGCGCAGGTTGGGGTTTCCTGGAAAAGGCGGCGAGGCAGGCTCGCCACAAACAATCTGATGAGCCCCAGCTCAGCCGGGCCCCAGTTCATGCTCTTCGTGCGCCCCCAGACGCCCGAGGGGCATCTGCCGGAGTGCGGCACCACAGAGTTCCCCCCTGGGGTCAGGCAACTTCTCCTCGGAGACACCTTGGCAGGGAGGCTCCAGATGACCCGCGTACTCGTTCTCGGATCGTCCGTCGCGGTAGGCGTCGGCGCGCTGCTCGGAATGACACTCGCATATCAACTCGTACCGCTCGCGGTGCTCGCCGCCCTGCTGGGGCTGGCGGGCACTTTCGTCGTCGTCCGCGCGATACCCGAACCGGCGCCCGCGGCAGACGCCCCGATCACCCTCAGCGGTCCGCTCGCGCGCCCCGCCGACAACGAGGAGCCCGACACCGAGGCCGAGCCGGTCCCGGTGCAGCAGCTCCCGGTGCCGGTCGTCGCCGCGGTCCCGGACGCCGCGTGACCCGCTGGTCGTGACCACCTCGCCGGCGTAGCGCGGCGAGGTGGTCACGGCCCTAGCGCGCCTGCTTGGCCTGCTGCTTGCGCAGCTCCTTCTCGCTGATCGGCGCCTTGCCGCTCGCGCGCAGCTCGCGGTAGTACGCGCGCGCCTCGTCCTGGCGCACCTTCTCGGAGCCGTCGGCGATCGGCGCGCGCAGGTGCTCCTGCGAGAAGCCCCAGGCGTCGATGACGTCGAGCACGTGCGGGCGCAGCGCCTTGAGCAGGCGGTCGATCGTCGCCGTGACGGCCTTGGCGCGTCCCGTCGAGAGGCGGCCGTTGGTCAGGTGCCAGTCGAGGTGCCGCTCGATCGTGGTGAGCCCGTAGATGTCGCGCAGCAGGGTCAGCACCTTGCGGGTGCCCGGGTCGGACACCGTGCCGACGGCCTTGGTGAACGCGTCCCAGCGGACGAGCTCGGCCCACGCGGCGGCGGACCCGATGAGGCCGACCTGGTTGTCGTCGAAGATCTCCTGCGCCTTGACCGGGTCTGCCTTGAGCGCGGGGCGCATGCCCATCGCGGTGGCGGCGACCATGCCCTCGTAGCGGCCGGCGATCAGGGCGCGCTGCACCTCGGCGTCGAGCAGGCGGCCCGCGGAGCGGGCGCCGCCGCCGTCGGCCACCGACTGGCCCAACCTGCGCAGGGGGGTCTTGTGCAGCACCGCGTCCTTGGCCTGACCGGCCACGATGCCCGCCATGCCGCCCGGGGACTTGGCGGCCCGCGCCATCTTCTTGCCGTAGTCCCCCACGAGGCGCTTGGCCGCGAGCTGCAGGAGCACGTGGTTGTCGCCCTCGAAGGTGGCGTAGATGTCGAGGTCCGCACGCAGCCCGGTGAACCGGTTCTCGGAGAGGAAGCCGGCTCCGCCGCAGGCCTCGCGGCACTCCTGCAGGGTGTCGAGGGAGTACCAGGTGGACGTCGCCTTGAGCGCCGCCGCCGTCGTCTCCAGGTCCTCGCGCTTGGCGGGGGTGTCCTCGCGGCCCGAGAACACGTCGTCGAACAGGTCCAGCAGCTCGTCGTGCGCGAAGTGCATCGCGTACGCCTCGGCGATGCGGGGGAAGAGCCGGCGACGGTGCGTCGCGTAGTCCAGCAGCGTCAGCTCGTCGGCGCCGGTCGCAGGCGAGAACTGGCGGCGCTGCTCGGCGTACTTCGTGGCGATCGCGAGGCCGATCTTGGCCGCGGTGATCGCCGCGCCGTCGAGCGAGACACGACCCTGCACGAGGGCGCCGAGCATCGTGAAGAAGCGCCGGCCGGGGCTGTCGATCGACGAGGTGTAGGTGCCGTCCGCGGCGACCTGGCCGTACCGGGCCAGGAGGTCGCGACGCGGCACCCGCACGTCCGTGAAGTGCAGCTTGCCGTTGTCGATGCCGTTGAGGCCACCCTTCTGGCCGTCGTCCTCGCCGCCGACGCCGGGCAGGAACTCCAGGGTCTGCGGGTCCCGGATCGGCACGTAGAAGCAGTGCACGCCGTGGTCCACGCCGTTGGTGATGAGCTGCGCGAACACCGTCGCGGCCACGCCGTGCTTCGCGGCATTGCCGAGGTACTGCTTCCACGCCCCGCGGAACGGGGTGTTGATGACGAACTCCTCGGTCTCCGGGTCGTACGTCGCGGTGGTGCCGATGGCGGCGACGTCCGAGCCGTGGCCCGTCTCGGTCATCGCGAACGCACCCGGGACGCTCAGGTCCATCGCCCCGGGGAGCAGGCGGTCCTTCTGCTCCTCGGTGCCGAGGTGGTTGATCGCGGAGGCGAAGAGGCCCCACTGCACGCCCGCCTTGATCTGGAGCGACGGGTCGGCCGCGACGAGCTCCTCGAAGCCCACGAGGTTGCCGCCGGCCTGCTCCCGGCCGCCGAGGCGCTCCGGGAAGGCCCGCAGCACCTGGCCGTAGGGCACCATCTGCTTCATCTGGGCGAGCGTGATCTCCCGGTGCTCCTCCTTGGTGATCCCCTCCCGCTTCCAGAGCTCGGGGTGCGCGGCCACCATCCGCCGGGCCTCGGACCGTTCCTCGGGCCAGCGGCCCAGCAGCATCTGCTCCAGGGCGGGCACGTCCACGCGGGCGCCCGACGCCGGACGGGTCGCCTCGGGCTGGGGCGCCACGGCCTGTGGGGCCGCCACGGTGGTGGTCGCGGGCTCGGAGGTGGTCGTCATCGGTTCTCCTCGGTGTTCGGCCAGGGGGCCAGGTTCTGGATGTCGGGAGGGTGGGTCGGGGTCAGGCGGTCGCCGGAGCGGCGCCGGGGCGGTTGTGGTGCAGCACGCCCACGGGCCCGGTCCAGAGCCAGAGGGTCACGCGCTCGGTGAGCTGCTCACGGGTCAGCGGCGTCGACTCGACGGTGCGGTGGCCGAGCCACCACTCACCGGAGCCGCGCACGAAGCCGACGGCGCCCGCGGCCCAGGCCGCGGCGTCCGCCGGAGGTACGTCGGTGGCCCGCGCGAACGGCTCCGCGACGAGCTCGATCACCGAGTCGAGGTAGGCACCGAGCGGGTGCAGGTCGGCGGGGGTGGTCGGCGCGCCGGCGTCGTCGGCGGGTGCCGGGGCGCGGCGGCCGCGGCGGCCGCTCTCGACGGGCGCGGGCTCGTTGCCGCCGATCGCGGTCCGGGTGACGAACCAGTACACGTTGGGGGAGCTCTCGATCATCTCGAGGTAGACGCGCACCATCTCGCGCAGCGCCATCTCCGGGTTGTCGGCCTGCTGCGCGGCGGCGCGCAGCGCGTCGTGCATCTGCATGACCACCGTCTCGGCGACGGCGAGCCGCAGGCCCGCCTTGTCGTCGAAGTACCGGTAGACGATCGACTTGGACGTACCCGCGGCGGCGGCGATCTCGTCCATCGAGACCGCGGGCCCGAGGCGGTGCACGGCCTTGCGCGCGGCGCGGACGAGCTCTGCCCGACGGGCCGTGCGGTGGTCGTCCCAGCGGGTCGAACGACCGTCGACTCCGATGCTCATCGGTCCGCCTCCCCACCTTGACTCGCTAGAGGTCTTGTGATTCGTCTCACGAGACTGAGAGTATCAGGTACTGTGAGTCCTGGGCACCACCCGGGGCGAACCGGGTCGCGGCCCGCCCTGGTCTCGACAAGGCTCGACCCGACGAAGCCCTCTGCCCGACGATGAAGTGAGAAGGAACAGCGACGTGTCCACTACCCCCGCCCCCGTCCCGTCCACGCGCGAAGCCGTGATCATCGGCGGCAACCGCATCCCGTTCTCCCGCGCCGGCAAGAAGTACGTGCGGACCAGCAACCAGGACATGTTCACCGCGGCGCTGGAGGGGCTCGTCGCCCGCTTCGGCCTGCAGGGCGAGCGCCTGGGCGAGGTCGTCGGCGGCGCCGTGCTGAAGCACAGCAAGAACTTCAACCTCATCCGCGAGAGCGTGCTGGGCTCCTCCCTGTCGCCCACCACCCCCGCCTACGACGTGCAGCAGGCGTGCGCCACCGGCCTCGAGGCCGCCATCGCGGTGACGAACAAGATCAAGCTCGGCCAGATCGAGTCCGCGATCGCCGGCGGCACCGACACCGTCTCGGACGCGCCGATCGTGGTCAGCGACCGCCTGCGCGCCGCGCTCCTCGACGCGAACCACGCCAAGACCACCGGGGCCAAGATCAAGGCGCTGCTGCAGGTCCGCCCCAAGGACCTGGCCCCCGCGACCCCCAGCACGGGCGAGCCGCGCACCCACCTCTCGATGGGCGAGCACCAGGCCATCACGACCGCCAAGTGGGGCATCACCCGTGAGGCCCAGGACGAGATCGCGTACAACTCGCACCAGAACCTCGCCCGCGCCTGGGAGGCCGGCTTCTTCGACGACCTGGTCACCCCCTTCAAGGGCCTGACCCGCGACGACAACCTGCGCCCCGACACGTCGCTCGAGAAGCTCGCGAAGCTCAAGCCGGCCTTCGGCATGAAGCTCCCGGACACCGCCACGATGACCGCGGGCAACTCCACGCCGCTGACCGACGGCGCCTCCGCCGTCCTCTTCGCGTCCCGCGCGTGGGCGGAGGAGCGCGAGCTGCCGATCCTCGCCAAGTTCGTGGACGCCGAGACGGCGGCCGTCGACTTCGTGCACGGCCACGAGGGCCTGCTCATGGCCCCGGTCGCGGCGGTCCCGCGTCTGCTGGCCCGCAACGGCCTCACCCTGGACGACATCGACTTCTTCGAGATCCACGAGGCGTTCGCGTCCACGGTGCTGACCACGCTGGCCGCGTGGGAGGACGAGGAATACTGCCGTACGGAGCTCGGGCTCGACGGCGCGTTCGGCAAGGTGGACCGCAGCAAGCTCAACGTGAACGGCTCCTCGCTCGCGGCGGGTCACCCGTTCGCCGCGACGGGTGGGCGCATCATCGCGACCGCCGCCAAGCTGGTCGCCGCGAAGGCCGCGGAGACCGGGCAGCCCGCACGGGCGCTGATCTCGGTCTGCGCCGCCGGCGGTCTGGGCGCGGTCGCCCTGGTCGAGTCCGTCTGAGTCCGCCCGTACCGCCACGCAATCGAAGAGGACATCGTGACCGACAGCTATCTCAACCTGGCCAACGGGACGCTCAAGCCCGTCTTCAAGAAGCTGGGCCTGCCCCAGCCGGCCATCCTCCGGCGCTACCGTCCCGGCAGCCCGCTCACCGTGGGCCCCGTGCTGGTGGTGTCCGACGACGCCTCGGCCGCCGACGCCGACGCCGTGGCCAAGATCCTGTCCGGCTGGGACGTCGACGTGCGCCGTAGCCCGGAGACGGCCGAGGGCGAGCGGTTCGGTGCCGTCGTACTGGTGCTGACCGGCGCCGAGACGCCCGCGGCCGTCTCGGCCCCCGTGCTCACCGTCGCCGGCACGCTGCGGCGCCTCGCGGGCAACGGCCGGGTCGTGACCGTCTCCCGTGCCGTGGCGGACGGCGA
Organism: Promicromonospora sp. NPDC050262; assembly: GCF_040655935.1. Taxonomy (NCBI): domain Bacteria; kingdom Bacillati; phylum Actinomycetota; class Actinomycetes; order Micrococcales; family Promicromonosporaceae; genus Promicromonospora; species Promicromonospora sp. NPDC050262. The sequence goes on from NZ_JBFAKX010000023.1 coordinate 67,344, forward strand.
CGCGCCGGTCCTGGCCGCGACGCGCGGCGGCGTCGAGGGTCTGGTCCGATCGCTCGGCAAGGAGCTGCGCGGCGGGTCCACGGCCAACGGCATCCAGCTCACGGGCGGCGCGGCCGTCGACTCCGCCTCGGCCGTGGCCACGCTGCGCTTCTTCCTGTCCGCGAGGTCGGCCTACGTGGACGGCCAGCTCCTGCCCGTCGGCCCGTCCGACGCCGCGGGTCCGGTGGACTGGGAGCAGCCGCTGGCCGGCAAGGTGGCCGTCGTCACCGGCGCCGCGCGCGGCATCGGCGCGGCGATCGCCCGCACGATGGCCCGGGACGGCGCCAAGGTGGTCGTGATCGACGTGCCGCCCGCGGGCGAGTCGCTCGCGGCCGTCGCGAACGAGATCGGCGGCATCGCGCTCCAGCTCGACATCACCGCCGACGACGCGGCCGACAAGATCCTGGCCGCCGCCAAGCCGCTCGGCGGCCTGGACATCCTGGTCCACAACGCGGGCATCACCCGCGACAAGCTGCTCGCCAACATGACGGCGGACAAGTGGGACCCGGTCATCGCGGTGAACCTCACGGCACAGCTCCAGATCAACGAGCGCCTCCTCGCGGCCGGCGTCGAGGGCCTGCGGATCGTCTCCCTGGCCTCGACCACCGGTCTCGCCGGCAACCGGGGGCAGACCAACTACGGCTACACGAAGGCCGGCGTCATCGCGAACGCCGCCGCGGGCGCCCCGGTGCTCGCGGCCACGGGTGGCACCACCAACGCCGTCGCACCGGGCTGGATCGAGACCGAGATGACCGCGAAGGTGCCCGCTCTCACCCGCACCGTGGCGCGCCGGATGCCGTCGCTGGGCCAGGGCGGCCTGCCGGTCGACATCGCCGAGGCGATCTCGTTCCTCGCGTCCGAGCCGGCCTCCGGCATCAACGGGCAGACCCTCCGGGTGTGCGGCCAGCACATGGTGGGCAAGTGAGCGTGCGCCGAACGCAGGGCGCAGTGGAGGGTGAGGGCCGAGGAACGAGGCACTCGCCCGGAACGGAGCGCCGCGGAGGCGCACCACAGGCAGAGCGTCGCGAAGGAGAACCGACGGCGGGGGCACCGGCGTCGTACGGCGTGACCGAGCTGGCCGGACTGCCGAAGCTGGGCAGGCTGTTCACGAAGGGCGTCGCCGGATCGGCCGGCAAGCGGCCCAGGGGCGAGGTCCGGCTGCCCGAGGTGTCGTACCGCGTGGCGCGGGTGGACACCGCGGGCGAGGCGGCGCACCTGGCGGCGTACCAGGAGCTGCTGGGCGAGCCGTCGTCGGACGTGCTGCCCGCCGGGTTCCTGCACGTGCTGGCGTTCCCGCTGGCCACGGCCGTGATGGTGCGCGGCGACTTCCCGCTGCCGCTGCTCGGCATGGTGCACCTGCGGAACGTGGCGCGGGTGCTCCGCCCGGTGCGGCTGGGCGAGACGGTCGAGGTGCGGGCGTGGGCGCAGGACGCCCGGGCGCACCGCCGGGGCGTCCAGGTGGACCTGGTCGCTGAGGTGCTCGTGGACGGCGACCTCGCCTACCAGGGCGTCTCGACCTACCTCGCCAAGGGCTTCCGGGCGCCCGACGGCGCGGCCCCGGCCGACGAGTCCCCGCGCGAGGAGTGGACGGCGCCCCTGCCGACGGCGCGCTGGAAGCTCGGCTCCGGGACCGGACGGGCCTACGGCGCGGTGTCGGGCGACCAGAACCCGATCCACACGTCGAACCTGGGCGCCAAGGCGTTCGGGTTCCCGCGGGCGATCGCGCACGGGATGTACACCGCGGCGCGGGCGCTGGCCGAGGTCGGGCCCGCCCGGCGCGGCGAGGCGTACGAGTGGACGGTCGAGTTCTTCCGGCCGGTGCTGCTGCCGAGCACGGTCGACGTCGCGATCCGGAACGCGGCCGACCTCGTCCCGGCGGGCTCGGCGGGCTCGGCGGGCTCGGCGGGCGGGAACGAGCCGGCCGGCGGCTTCGTCTACGACGGCTGGCGATCCGGCAAGGGCACCCGCCACTTCCGGGGCACGATCCGGCCCCTCTGACCGGCGCCCTTGTGCGACGGTCCGACGTCGCACGGAGGTCCGGCGTCGCGCACTGTGCCGGGCTCCTCTTCGAGGCCCGAGTTCCTTCGCTTTGGAGCCGTCCAAAGCGAAGAAACTCGGGCCTCGAAGGGGAGGACGCGGGCCCGGATCGACCCCCAGCCGCCGGGGGGCGGAAGGGTCAGGCCGGCGGCCGGAGCGGTCAGGCCGGCGCGCGGAGCGCCAGGCGCGGGAGCAGCACCTTCTCCCAGAGCACCGCCCGCTTGGGGCGGAAGAAGCCCGAGTGCCCGATACGGGTCAAACCGTGGTCGGCCGCGCGCATCTCGACGAGCTCCACCTCGGTGCCCGGGAACTCGCGGCTCCAGTACCGGATCGACTCCGGGGAGATGAGCTCGTCGTCGGCGGTCCACAGGGCGGCGACCGGCGTCTCGACCTTCGCAAACCGGTCCCGCAGCTCGGGGAGCTCGCTGAACAGGTAGTCCGGGTGCAGGCACCAGCGGCCCCACTGGCGCATGACGCCGCCGGGCAGGTCGTCCAGGATCCGGAGCCGACGACCCGGGTAATAGCCCACCAGCGCCGTCGCGGTCGGCGCGATGACCCGCCAGAGCAGGGGCGACCAGGTGCGGATGGTCGGCGCAGCCTTGCCCCGCCAGCCGGTTCCCGAGGTCACCATCACGCAGCGGTCGACGCCGACGTCGGCCAGGAAGCCGAGGCTCTGGCCGCCGAACGAGTGGCCGACCCAGGTGAGCGGGACGCCGTCGGCGTCGGCCCGGGCGCGTGCATGCGCCGCGGCGGCCTCGGCGTCGTGGTACCAGTCGAGGGCGGTGACCGTGGAGTCCCGCAGGGGGCCGTAGAGCTCCGGCTCCGAGCCGCGGTAGGAGAACGTGAGCACCGCGAAGCCGCGCTCGGCGAGCCACACGGCGGTGTGCCGGTAGAACCGCATCGGCATGGCCATGGCCGGTGCGATCGCCACGACGCCGACGGGGGCGCCGTCCGGCAGGAACCAGCGGCCCGCGACCCGCTCGCCGCCGTCGGCGAGGAAGCTCACGTCTTCGGTGCTCACGTCCGGGAGGCTACCAACCGGTTCGGCCCTCGCCGGTGATCGCACCCGGCCGCGGAAAGGACAAAAGCATCGAAGTGCACCCCTGGCGTATCCTCGCCACGGCACGGTGAAATTCATCCGGCGGGAGGATGACATGCTCAGTGACGTGCTCGGCCTGACCAAGTCGCAGTCGCTCGCGTATCGCGAGCTCGTGGCCTCACCATCGCTCGACTCCGCGGAGCTGGCACACCGGCTCGGGTGCGACCCGGGCGACGCCCTGGACGTGCTCCGCACGCTGGAGAGCCATGGCCTCGCGGCCCGGCAGAGCGCGGACGACTCCCGGTTCCAGGCCGCTCCCCCCGAGATCGCGCTGGGCGCGCTGCTCGCCCGGCGCAAGGACGAGATCCGGGCGGCACAGGTCGAGCTGATCGAGCTGGAGGAGGACTTCCGGCGCTCGTCGGCGCTGCGGCCGGCGACCGACGTGGTCGACGTGGTGCGCGGGGCCGACGCCGTGAAGCACCGCATCATGCAGCTCCAGCTCGGCGCACGCGAGACGGTCGAGTCGTTCACCAAGCCACCGGTCTTCGTGATGTCCGCCGAGGACAACACGGCCGAGGACCAGGCCGTGGCCCGCGGCGTCCGGTACCGGGTGGTGGTGGACCGCGTGTTCCTGGACACGGGCATGATGCGCGTGGACGACGTCGCCGCGGCCATCGACAACGGCGAGGAGGTGCGGTTCTCCGAGCGGGTGCCGATCAAGCTGTTCATCATCGACCGCCGGCTCGCGTTCGTGCCGATCCAGACCGTGGTCGACGCCGAGGACTCCGACCTCGCCCCCGACCTGGTGGGCGCGCTGATCATCCACCCCTCCGGGCTGCTCGACGCCCTGATCGCCCTGTTCGAGGCCGTGTGGCGCGACGCCACCCCGTTCGCGCGGCCCGGCGAGCCGGACGGCGGCGGCGAGCTCGAGTACCAGGACGCCCGCATCCTGGGGCTCATGCTCGTGGGCCTCACGGACCAGTCGGTGGCCAACCAGCTCGGCCTCTCGCTGCGGACGGTGCAGCGCCGCGTCAAGGTGCTCATGGACATCGCCGGCGTCTCGACGCGCATCCAGCTCGGCTGGCACGCTGCGCGCAAGGACTGGATCTGACGGCACCCCCGTGACAGCGTGTGGCCATGACCACACTGGCGTGCATCATCCGCCCCTCGACCCCGCCGTCCCGCGTCATCCCGCTCGCCCGCGCCGTCGAGGCCGCGGGGATCGAGGAGATCTGGCTCTGGGAGGACTGCTTCCAGACCGGCGGGATCTCCGCCGCGAGCGCGATCCTGGCTGCGACCGACCACGTCCGCGTGGGGATCGGCGTGATGCCGACGCCCCTGCGGAACGTCGCGCTCACCGCGATGGAGGTCGCCACGGTCGACGGGATGTTCCCGGGCCGGCTCATCCCCGGGATCGGGCACGGCGTGCAGTCCTGGATGGCGCAGGTCGGGGTCAAGGCGGCGTCGCCCCTGACCCTGATGCGGGAGTACGCGACGACGCTGCGCGCCCTGCTGGCGGGGGAGAGTGTGACGTCGTCGGGCCGGTACGTGCACCTGGACGACGTGAAGCTGGACTGGCCGCCCGCCCGGCCCGTGCGGGTGCCGGTCGCCGCGACAGGGCCCAAGTCGCTGCGCGTCGCGGGCGAGGTGGGCGACGGCGTGGTGCTGGAGGGTTCGGTGGGCCTGGTCGGGCTCCCGGCCGCGCTGGAGCGGATCGCCGAGGGCCGGGCCGCCGCCGGACGGGAGGCCGAGCCGTTCCCGGTGATCCAGTTCGTGTCGGGCGGGACCGGGCCGGACGCCGCCGCGCGCCTGCGCGCCGAGCTCACTACCTGGGGACAGGACGTGGCCGACGACGAGCGGCTGGCGAGCTACGCCGTGTGGGGCGACGCCCAGGCGTTCGCCGACGGCGTGCGCCGGTTCGGCGCGGCCGGCGCCGACACCGTGGCGATCCAGCCGACCGAGGACGACCCGGACCCGGAGCGGCTGGCCGCGGTGCTGGGCGAGGCGCGCGAACTGCTGGGCCGGGACTGACAGCGGGGCGGCTTCGGGGGCACGGCACGACGCCGGGGTCGCACCGTCACGTGGCGGTGCGACCCCGGCGTCGTGCGGGCCGATCGATCAGATGTCGCGCGGCGGGGCGAACGAGCCCGAGCTACCGGATGCCACGGCGGGCGTGTTGTTCGGTTCCGCGACGGGCGTGGCGGCAGCGGCGCCGTTCGACAGATTGCCCAGGAAACCCTCGACGCGCGACCGCATGGGGCCGATCAGCGCACCGCCGACACCGACGACGAGAATACCGGCCACGGTGGCCAGGAATGCCACGAGAACTGGCATTGTCACGGTGGTGCCGATGCCGATCTGGTTCACGGCGGCGATAACGCCCAGCGCGATGATGAAGAAGGAGACCGTCTTCGCGACCAGCGGGCCGTAGGAAACGCGGCTCATGGTGTTCATGAGAAGGTCCTTCACCGCATTCGCGATGGCGCCCGCGATCACCACGATGACGATCGCGACGACCAGGCTCGGGAGCCACGCCACGATGTCGTTGACGATCGCGCTCACCGGGTTGGTGGGCCCGAACGCGCTCAGCGCGAGCTGGAGCGTGATGAGCAGGATGAAGTAGTAGATGATCTTCGTGAGCAGCGCGATCGGCTCGATGCCCGACCCGGCGAGGAGGCGGTTCGCCCCCGCGCGCTCGAGCACCTTGTTGAAGCCGACCCGCGTCAGGATCATGCCCACGAACCGGGCGATCGCCTTGGCGATGAAGTACCCGATGAGGAATACCACCAGGAACACGAGGAGCTTCGGGATGAAGCTCGCGACCGCACCGAGCGCGTTCGTGAGCGGTGCCAGCCAGTCGACCTGGTTCGGCACGACGAGTGCCGTATTGAAGAATGTCATGGTGCTCTCCCCCTGCGAGAAATTTCTGTGCACCTCGGGCGCACCGTGACGGCGCGGCGCAAAGGTGACGGCTCCGCACGAACATATGCCGGAGAAGCGCGTTCTGCGCGGCAGAATGGGCCGGTGCGGAGCGCCATTAGCCCGCAGTGCGGGACATCAGCGCAGGTCACATCGTTTAATGCAATACATCAGATTCATGAGTTCGACTGATTCCGCTGTAGAGCGGGTGAGACATAAAAGACATTCCGCGGCGCCGGTGCGAGGAGCGCCTAGCCTGGCGGGATGGATGCCCTGCACGAGCGGACCGCCGTCGAGCTCCGCGACCTTCTCGCCGCCGGAGAGCTCACCCCCACCGAGGTCACCGAGCACTTCCTCGACCGGATCGAGCGGCTGAACCCCGCGGTCGGCGCCTTCGCCACCGTCACCCCCGAGCGCGCCCGGAAACGGGCGGCGGAGCTCCAGGAGACCCGCGGTGCGGGGCCGGACGAGGGCACGCCGCCGTCGGGCAGCCTGTGGGGCCTGCCCACGGGGGACAAGGACCTGTGGAACCGGGCGGGCGTGCCCACCGGCTTCGGGTCGCGCGCCTTCGCGGACCTGCCGCCGGCCGAGGAGAGCGACGAGATCGTTCAGGTGCTCGACGACGCCGGGATCGTCAGCCTGGGCAAGACCGCCGCGCCCGAGCTGGGCTTCCCCGCCTACACGGAGCCGGTCGGCGCCGCCCCGGCGCGCACCCCCTGGGACCTGGGCCGCGGTGCGGGCGGCTCCAGCGGCGGGGCCGCCGCCGCGGTGGCGGCGGGCATGCTGCCGTTCGCGCCCGGGTCCGACGGCGGCGGGTCGATCCGCATCCCGGCGGCGGCCTGCGGCGTCGTCGGCCTCAAGCCGACGCGCGGGCTGCTGCCCGCGGGCAGCGGCGTCGACTCGCTGGGCGGGCTGGTCGTGAACGGGCCGATCGCGCGCACCGTCGCCGACGCCGCCCTGCTGCTGGAGGCGATGCTCCCGCGGCGCGCCGGGGGCGGCGTCGCGCACCCGTACACGCTCCGGGCGCCGTCGTACGCCGCGGGCGCGTACCTCGCGGCCGCGCAGCGGGCCGAGCTGCCGGAGGACGCCGGCGTCGCCGGCCGGGGAGCCGCCCGCATCGGCGTGACCACCTCGTCGGCGTGGGACGGCTTCTACGACATCGCGGTGTCCCCCGAGGCGCGCGCCGGGCTGGACGCCGGGGTGCGTGCCCTGGCCGCGGCCGGGCACGAGGTCGAGCAGACGCTCCTGACCGAGGCTCCCGAGTACGCCCCCGCGTTCCGGACCCTGTGGATGGGTGGCGCGTCGGCGGTGCCCATCGACGACCCGGAGACGCTGGCCAAGCTGGAGCCCCTGACGCAGTGGCTCATCCGGTCGGGCCGCGAGGTGCCCGCCCGCCGGCTCGCCGAGGCGGTGCGCACGCTCACCGGCTTCGAGCGCTCGCTCGTGGCGCAGGTCAGCGCCTACGACGCCGTCGTGACTCCCGCGCTCGCCCTCACCCCGCGGCCGATCGGGTGGTACGACGCCGAGGACCCCGAGCGGAACTTCGAGCAGCAGTGCCTGTACACGCCGTTCACGTCGATGCTCAACGTCGCCGGGCTGCCGGCGATCACCGTGCCGACCCACTGGACCGAGCCCACCGCCGAGGCGCCGGGCGGGCTGCCCATGGGGGTGCAGATCATCGGTCGGCCGGGCGGCGAGCTCACGCTGCTGGCGCTGGCGGCCCAGGTCGAGGCGGCCCTCCCCCGCCCGCGCACGTTCCCCCTCTGACGTGTCAGACGTACGGGTCACCAGAGGGGCCTGTACGTCTGACACGGGGTTCGGTCGTGGCCGAATGTGGTTCCGCGCCTCGGCGGCGGCGTGGTTGGGTACCCCTAGAGGGTATCTAGCCACGACGGCGCCGAAGCGCCGGGACAGGGAGCACGGGACCATGACCGAGACGTTCGGGACGACCGTCCCCGCGCGGCCGAGCCGGTGGACGGGGACCTGGCCCACCAACACCGCCTGGATCGTGCTCGGCGTGCTCACGGGCTTCGGCCTGCTGGTCGGCGGGACGGCGATCGTCGACGGCACCTGGCAGGAGGCGGTCGCCGAGGACCCGGCCACCGCGATCGGCGTCGCGACCCTGTGCTACCTGGCCGCCGCCGTGACCGGCGTCCGCTGGACGGCCTGGCTCGTCGCGCTCCTGGCGTCCGTGATCCCCGTCGCGTCCGAGCTGCTGGACACGCCGCGCTGGGTCGCGTTCGTCCTGGTGGGGCTGGTCCTCACCGGCATCGGCCTGGCCCGCGGACGCCGTGCGACGTGGCCGCAGGCCGTCGCGATGGCGGGCTTCTTCGGCGTCGCGACGGTGGCCCTGTTCCTGGAGCCGCGGCTCGGGCTGGCCCTCGCGGGCCTCGCCCTCGCCGCGCACGCCGGGTGGGACGTGGTGCACTACCGCCGTGACGTCGTGGTCAACCGGTCGCTCGCGCTGTGGTGCATCGGCCTGGACCTCACGATGGGCGGCATCTGCGTGGCCCTCGCCCTCTAGCTGTCAGACGTACAGGTCACCCGGGTGACCTGTCCGTCGGACACGTCAGTCCTCGTCCGGGAGGCAGCCGAAGGCCTCGTCGAAGCCCAGGGCGGCCGTGGCCAGCAGGCCCGCGAGACCGGAGCCCTCGGGCACCGGACGCGGGTCGTCGGTCACGACCCACAGCCCGTCGACCACGTCGTACCCGGCCTGCGGACCCTCCTCGACCAGGCGGCCGACGGCGGCGATCAAGCGCTCGACCTCCTCGCCCGCGGTGCCGACGCCCACCGAGGCGCGCACCGCTCCGGCGTCGAACCCGAGCCGGCCGAGCAGCGGGTGCGCGCAGAAGCGGCCGTCCCGGACGCCGATGCCGTGCTCCGCGGACAGGTATGCGGCGACGAGGCCCGGGTCGTACCCGGTCACGGTGAAGGTCACCACGCCCACGGGGTCGACGGCGTCGGCCCAGACCCGCACGACCTCGACACGGTCGATCGCCTCGAGCCCCGACACGAGCCGGCGGCGCAGGGTGTTCTCGTGGGCCACGACCTCGGCGGCGTCGAGCGCCGCCAGCTCCTCGCAGGCCGCCGCGAGCGCCACCGCGCCGATCACGTTGGGGGAGCCTGCCTCGTGGCGGGCGGGCCCCTCGTGCCAGTCGGTGCCGCCCACCCGCACGCGCCGGACGGCGCCGCCGCCCGCGAGGTAGGGCGTACCCGCGTCGAGCCAGTCGCGGCGGCCCACCAGCACACCAGCGCCGAACGGGGCGTAGGTCTTGTGGCCGGAGAAGGCGAGGTAGTCCACGCCGGTGGACTCCAGCGAGATGCGGCGGTGCGGCACGAGCTGGGCGCCGTCGAGCGCCACGCGCGCCCCGAACTCGTGGGCCACGGCGACGATCTCGGCGATCGGGAGGGACTCGCCGGTCACGTTCGAGGCGCCGGTCAGGGCCACGAGGGCGAACGGATGGTCCGCGGCGGCGTCGGCCAGCTCCTCCCGGATCTGGGCGACGGTCTCGGCCACGGTGGCACCGCCGGTCAGCACGGTCGCGCCGGTGGTGCGCTGCCAGGGCAGCAGGTTCGCGTGGTGCTCCACGTCGAGCACCAGCACGCGGCCGGGCTCGCCGTCGGGCTGCGCGGGGACGCAGCCGGCGAGGAGGTTGAGGGAGTCGGTGGTGTTCCGCGTGATGATCGTCAGGTCGTCCTCGCGGGCGCCGACGAACGCGCCGACGGTGCGGCGCGCGGTCTCGTAGAGCGCAGTGCTCACCTGGGAGAGGTAGCCCGCACCGCGGTGCACGCTGGCGTACAGGGGCAGCACCTGGGTGACACGGTCGGCGACGGCCTGCAGGGCCGGGGCGGACGCGGCGACGTCGAGGTTCGCGTACGAGACCCGCGTGCCGTCCACGAGCGGGACGAGCGTGCCGCCGCCGACGACAGGGCGCAGCGGGGCGAGGTCGGTCACCGCGGTGGCACGGCTGAGGGTGGGAGCAGACATGGCGTCCTCCAGCACAGTCCTGGGGGAGGTTCCCCCGCGCTTGCCGCACGCGGGCTGCGCGCGGCCTGGTCGTCACCCGGGGCACCCCACCGCGGAGGGAGGGTTGCCGGCCAGCGAGCCGGGGCTTGACGCTGGCGCTCATGACCTGCGGCCATCCTGTGCTGCGGGCAAAACTCCTGTCAACGCACGTCTCAGATGCTGGTCCCACGATCCGGTCGGGTCGCGCGAGTCGCGAGGCCGGCGACGCGGGCGGCGTCCGAGCGGTACATGGCGGCGTGGTCGCGCAGCTCGGCGGGCCCGCCGTCGTCGGCCCTGGCCTCGCTGAACGCGGCGAGCTCCGTGAGTCGCTCCGCCATCGCGCGGAGCACGTCCGCACTCGACCAGCCGGCCCCGTACGCGGCGACCAGCGTGTCCAGCCGGGCCGGCGGGTCCAGGTGCCCGACGTCGTAGGCCACCCCGGCGAACGCGTCGCCCGCGAACGGGGCCATGCGGTACGCGGTGTACGCCACGTCCCACACGCGAGGCCCGGGCGACGCCGTGTCCACGTCGATGAGCCCGACGAGCCGGCCCGCGCGGAACACCATGTTGTACGGCGCGGCGTCGTTGTGGCAGATCACCTCGGCCGGCTCGCGGGCGGGCAGCCGCCAGACGGCGTCCGGCAGGTCGAGGTCGAGGGACGCGTCGTGGAGCCGGCGCAGGAGGCGCCCGGCGTCGCGCAGGTTCCGCTCGGACCAGAGCCACTCCGGGGCCGGCCAGCCCGGGACGTCGCCAGGGAGGAACGAGACGACCTCGCGCCCCCGCTCGTCGAGCCCGAAGGGCTCAGGCACCTCCGTGATGCCCCGGCCCCGCACGTGGCGCAGGTACTCGTGGACCGTGGGCGTCCACGGCCCGGCGGTCCGCAGCACCGTGTGTCGCCCACGCGCACCACCGCGTTCATGTTGCCGCCGGTCAGCGGCTCCTCGTGCCCTGGCATCGCCGCCACCGTACCGAAAAGCGGTTTCCCGACCAGATTGGTCGGATTGCCTGTCGAGACACTGTTCCACCCACCGGACACCATGTCGTAGGGTTGGCAACGACCATCCCGAGCGGCCGAGTGACGTGGCACGACGACGCCGCAGCAACCCAGCGTTCCCCGCAGCCGCGGAGAACGGACGAGGGTGCTACCGCCACGACCGATGGAGGAGCATCATGAGCGACCCCGCGCGCGTCGAAGCACGACCGGCCGACGGCTACGCCGGCGACATCACGCCCCAGCAGGCCTGGGACCTGCTCTCCGGTGACCCGGACGCCACGCTCGTGGACGTCCGTACCGAGGGCGAGTGGCGCACGATCGGCATCCCGGACACGGCATCGCTGGAGAAGCAGCCCGTGTTCACCGAGTGGGTGCAGGCCGGCGGCGTGCCCAACCCGCGGTTCCTGGAGGAGCTCCGGGCGGCCGGCGTCTCCGGCGGGCCCATCGTCTTCCTGTGCCGCTCCGGCCAGCGCTCGATCGCGGCGGCGCGGCTCGCCACGGCGTCGGGCATCGCGCCGTCGTACAACGTGCTGGAGGGTTTCGAGGGTGCGCCCGGGGCCGACGGTGTCCGCGACCAGCAGGGCTGGAAGGTCGCCGGGCTGCCGTGGACGGCGGGCCCCGCGTGACCGTCACCGGCGCGTTCCCGCCGGACGCGAACCCCGGTGGTTCCGGCCGCAAGCCGCTTCCCGACGGCGTCCGCCCGGCGACGCTCGCCGTGCGCGGCGGCCACCAGCGCAGCGAGTTCCAGGAGACCAGCGAGGCGCTGTTCCTCACGCAGGGCTACGTCTACGACAACGCCGCGGAGGCCGAGGCCGCGTTCAAGGGCGACGTCGACCGGTTCGTCTACTCGCGCTACGGCAACCCGACGGTGCACACCTTCGAGGAGCGGCTGCGCCAGCTCGAGGGTGCCGACGCCTGCTACGCGACCGCGACCGGCATGTCCGCGGTGTTCACGTCGCTGGCCGCGCTCGTGGAGTCGGGCTCCCGGATCGTGGCCGCCCGGGCGCTGTTCGGGTCCTCGGTGGTGATCTTCGAGGAGATCTTCAAGAAGTGGGGTGTGCGCACCGACTACGTGGACGGGCACGTGCTGTCCCAGTGGGAGGAGGCGCTCTCGACACCCGCGGACGTGGTGTTCTTCGAGACGCCGTCGAACCCGATGCAGGACATCGTGGACGTCCGCGCCGTCGTGGACCTGGCGCACTCCGCCGGGGCGACGGTGGTGCTCGACAACGTGTTCGCCACCCCGCTGCTGCAGAAGCCGCTGGAGCTGGGTGCCGACGTGGTCGTCTACTCGGCGACCAAGCACATCGACGGGCAGGGGCGCGTGCTGGGCGGCGCGATACTCGGTTCCACGGAGTACATCACCGGCCCCGTGCAGACGTTCATCCGCAACACCGGGCCGTCGCTGGCGCCGTTCAACGCGTGGACCCTGCTCAAGGGCCTGGAGACGCTGCCGGTGCGCGTGGCGGCCCAGAGCGCGAGCGCCCTCGCCGTGGCGCGCGCCCTGGAGGAGCTGCCCGCGGTGGGCACCGTGCGCTACCCGTTCCTCGACTCCCACCCGCAGGCCGACCTGGCGCGGTCCCAGATGAGCGGCGGCGGCACGGTCGTGACGTTCGACCTGGCGGTCCCCGGGGGCACGGACGACGACGCCGCGAAGCGGCACACGTTCGCGTTCCTCGACGCCCTGCGGCTGGTCGACATCTCGAACAACCTCGGCGACGCGAAGTCCCTGATCACCCACCCCGCGACGACCACGCACCGCAAGCTGGGCGCGCCGGGCCGGGCCGCCGTCGGCATCGCGGAGACGACGGTCCGCCTCTCGGTGGGCCTGGAGGACGTCCAGGACATCATCGAGGACGTCACCCAGGCCCTGTCCGCGGCAGGGTAGGCCGTCGAGATCTGGCGGCTGCGCCGAGATCTGGCGGCGCGCCGCCAGATCTCGGCGCGACCACCAGATCTCAGCGCCTCGTCAGCGACCGGCCCGGGTGAGGATCCGGGCCGCCAGGGACTCGTGGCCCTCCAGGAGCGCCACGTCCGACGTCGCGATCGCCTTCGATGCCGCCGGCGGGACGCCGGTGGCCGGGTCGAGCACCGCGTCCTGCAGCTCGAGCCGCTGCTCGTCGAGGTGCGACGTGCGGCCGCCCGTCGACAGGCCCCAGCCGAACGGGAACAGCGGGTCGTAGTCCCGGTCGCCCACGTTCACCACCGGGTCGTCGGCCGACCGCGGCCACGAGACCGACAGCCTGCCGGTGAACTGCCGTTCGCCGAACAACACGTCCGCGACGCCGGCGCCCTCCGTGCCCGGCAGCCACGACGCGACCAGCGCGTCGATCGACCGGAGCTGGTCGGTGAGCACCTGCGGCCGCCCCGAGACCACCAGGACCACGCAGGTCCGGATCTCGGCACAGACCTTCTCCACGACCGCGGCGTCGCCGGGCTGCAGCGACATCGACTTCTCCTCGCGGGGGACCCCGCCGTCGGCCGGGTCCCAGGCCCACTCGGGCCCGCCGACGTCGCCGAACCCCTCGGCGTACGGCGTCTCGCCGACGACGACGACGCCGACGTCGGCGCCGTCGGTCGGCGCGGAGGCGTCCTCGCTGAACGTGACGTCGTCGGCCGCCGCCTGGATGCCCTCCAGGATCGTGGTGCCCGCCGTGACGTCGCCCGAGAACCCCTGCCACGTGCCGGTCCAGCCGCCGGCCTGGTTGCCCAGGTCGTCGGCGTTGCGGCCCGCGACGTAGATGCTCTCGTCGTCGTCCAGCGGCAGGGCGCGGTGGCTGTTCTTGAGCAGCACCTGCGACTCGGCGACGGCCTTGCGGGCGATCGCCCGGTGCTCCGCCGAACCGATGTCGTCGGCGTTGGACCGGTCCGCGAACGGCTCCTCGAACAGACCCAGCTCGAACTTGGCGGCGAGGATCCTGGACACGGCGTCGTTGATGCGCTTCTCGCCGACCTGCCCGTCCTGGACCGCGGCGAGCAGCCGCGTGTGGAACCGCTCGAACTGCGACGGCTCCATGAACATGTCGATGCCCGCGTTGACGCCGGTGACGATCTGGCCGGTGGTCGGGGAGTCGGCCGCGAGCGGCGGGATCTGGTGGATCCCCTGCCAGTCGCTGATCACGAAGCCGTCGAACCCCTGCTTCTGCTTGAGCCACCCGGTGACCAGCTCGCGGTTCGCATGCATCTTCACGGGGTTGCCGAGGCCGTCGTCGGTCCAGTCGATGCTGGAGAAGCTCGGCATGACCGAGCCGACGCCGGCCTTGAGCGCCGCCACGTACGGCGGCAGGTCCACCTGCTCGACGTGCCGCCGGCTCTGCTCGGTGATGCCCTGGTCGATCGTGTAGTCGCCCTCGCCGGTGCCGAAGGTGGTGTCGCCGTCGCCCGCGAAGTGCTTGGCGGTCGCGAGCACCGACGTGCTGCTGTCCAGGTCCTTGCCCTGGAAGCCGGTCACGGCGGCCGCGCCGAGCACGCTCGCGAGCGCGGGGTGCTCCCCGAAGGACTCGTACGTGCGGCCCCAGCGGTCGTCACGCACCACGCACACGCAGGGCGCGAACGTCCACGGGATGCCGGTCGCGCGCGTCTCGGACGCGACCATGCGCTCGGCCCGCGCGACCAGCAGGGGGTCGCGCGTGGCGCCGAGCCCGATGTTGTGCGGCAGGATCGTCGCGCCGTTCAGGTTGCCGTGCCCGTGCACGGAGTCGACGCCGTAGATCAGCGGGATCTGCAGCCGCGTCGCGAGGGCCTGTGTCTGGAAGCCGTCGATCGCGTCCGCCCAGGCCTCGGGCGTGTTCTCGGCGGGCGTCGATCCGCCGCCGCTGAGCACCGAGCCGAGGCCGAGCTCCGTGATGATCGCGGGGTCGCTCGTGACGTTCGCGCGCTCCGCCTGCGTCATCTGCCCGACCTTCTCCGCGAGCGTCATGCGCTTCAGGAGGTCGGCGACACGCTTCTTGGTGGACAGGCGCGGGTCCAGATAGGGCAGACCGTGCGCCCGCACGACGACGGCGGGCTGGCGCGAGACCCGCGCGTCCCGTGACTCCAGGGTCACGGGCACGGTCTCCGCCGTCTCGCCGGAGTCCGAGGCGCGGGTGGCGATCCGGACGGTCCGCTCGGTGCCGGACGGTGTGCCGGCGGGGAACTCGAGGGTGCCGGAGGCGGCGGCGTAGTCGGCGTCGGCGGTGGCCGTGCCGGAGCCGGTGCGCCAGCCGACCGTGACGGGCCCGGAGAGGGCGGCGCCGTCGGCGGCCTCGACCGTGACGGTGACCGTCGCGGCGGCGCCGTCGTCGACGAACGTGACGGGGTCCGCGCTCACGACGGCCTCGGGGGCCGGGGCGGCGCGGGTGGCCAGAGGGGGTACGAACAGAGTCGTGGGGGGGGGGGGGGCCCCCCCCCCCGGGGGGGGGGGGGGGGGGGGGGGGGGGGGGGGGGGGGGGCCCCGGGGGGCGGGGGGGGGGGGCCGGGCGCCCCCCGGCCCCGCGCGGCGGTTTTGGGGGGAGTTGGGCTGTTG
>NZ_JBFAKX010000024.1:0-79879 GCF_040655935.1 Promicromonospora sp. NPDC050262
GTCCCTGATCCGGATCACGGACCGAGGTTAGACATCCGAAGCGATCAGAGTGGTATTTCAACAATGACTCCACCCGAGCTGGCGCCCGAGCCTCCGGGCCCGGCCCTCTTCTACCTCACTCTGACGGTCACCCTGGTCTCCGCCGCGAGCGCCAGCTCGCTGCCGAGGTAGGACGCCGTGAGCGTCAGGTCCTTCCCCTTGGGCTGGGCCACCTCGAAGCGGGCGAGCCCGTTCTGGATGGTCCCGAGGAGCGTCTGGCCGTCCTTCACCGCGATGCGCACCTGCCCCGTCACCGGGACCTCGTTCGCGGCGGTGAAGGAGACCTCGACGGCCACCTTCTTGCCCGACTTCTTCGCGGTGATCTCCATGGTGGGCACCACCTTGTCGACCACGACCCGGACCTTCGACGTCGCGGCCTTGTGGTCGGCGTCGCCCGCATAGCGCAGGGTCAGGTCGTACACCCCTGGCTTCAGCGAGGTGGCCGGCAGGACGAGGGTTCCTCGCCCGTCCGCGATCGTGGTCGTCGCGAGGGTGGTGTCACCGTCGCGCAGCTCGACCGCACCCGTGGCCGTGTCCGGTGAGACCGCCACCGAGACCGTGCCCGCCGTGCCGTAGGTGATGGGCAGGGCCACGCCGGCCACCGCCGTCACCGTCGGCGACTTCACCGTGACGGTCACCGTGGCCGCGGCGGACAGGTCTTCCCCGTCGTCGGCCTTGTAGGTGAACACGTCCTTGCCGGAGAACCCGTCGTCGGAGGTGTAGGTGAAGGACCCGTCCGCCTCCAGCGTGACCCGGCCGTTGGCCGGCTGGGTCACCGCGGTCGCGGTCAGGACGTTGCCGTCGGCGTCGGTGTCGTTGGCCAGCACACCCGGCGCCGGGAGGGTCAGCGGCTGACCGCCCACGGCCGAGTAGGCGTCGTTGCCCGCCACCGGAGCCGTGTTGACGGGCGGCTGCTCGCCCTCCTCCACCGTGATGGTCACCGTCGTCGCCGCGGACGTCGCCGCGCCGTCGGAGGCCTTGTAGGTGAACGTGTCCGTCCCGAAGTACCCGCTTTCGGGCGTGTACGTGAAGGACCCGTCCGCCTGCAGGGCGACGTCGCCGTGCGCCGGCTGGGTGAGCCCGGTCGCGGTCAGGTCGTCGCCGTCGATGTCGGTGTCGTTCGCCAGGAGCCCCGGCGCCGCCACCTCCAGCGGCTCGTCCTCGACGGTGCCGTAGGCGTCGGCGGCACCCACCGGGGCCGTGTTCGACGCCGTCCCGGCGTGGAGGTCGCCCACCTGCTCGGCGGTCAGCTCGTAACCGAACATCCGGAAGTCGTCGACCAGGCCGTCCCAGCGGCCGTCGGGCCAGCTGGTCCCGCCGATGAGGTTGGTCGTCGTCTGGCCGCCCACCCCGACGTCACCGATGGTGACGGTGAAGTCGTCGCGCGTGGCCTGGAGCTCGCCGTCGAAGTAGATCTTCCCGACCGAGCCGCTCTGGGTGAACACCACGTGCGTCCACTCGTTGAGCGGCAGGTCATTGCCCTGGCCCAGGACCAGACGCTCCTGGGCGCTGCCCGGGGTGCCCGGCGCCTTGAACGTCGCCGCGAAGCCGGTGGCCCCGCTGGTCTGGGTGTTGGACTGCAGCAGGAAGAACGTGTCGGTGCTGCTGCCGATCTGCAGCAGCGGCACCCACGTGGGCAGGGCGTCGGGGCGAGCCCAGATCGAGACGCTGAACTCGTCCTCCATCCCGGCCTCGATGTTGTCCGGCAGCTCGACCTGGTTGCCCGTGCCCGACGCACCGCCGGGCAGGTTGACCGCCCCGCCGAACTTCCCGGCACCGGACCAGCCGGTCGACCCGGTGAGCGTCGCCGCCCCGACCGAGCTGTCCAGCCCGGTGTTGGCCGCCGTCGATCCCTGACCCTCGTCGAAGGTGTAGTGGATCGGCGTGCCCTCGCCGGGCGGTGGCCGCTCGACCGTGTGCTCCACGGTCTGCGCGGAGTCGCGCCACCCGTCGTCGGCGAGGAAGCGGATCTGCACCTCGTGGTCGCCCGGCGAGAGCGCCACGTCCGTGAACCGCACCGCGCCGGCGGCGACGTCGACCTGCCCGCCCACGCGGGACCCGTCGACCCACAGCTCGGCGACGCCCGTGGGGGCCCCGCCGCTCGCGGCCGCGACGGCACCCGAGACGGTGACCGGCTCGCCGAACGGCGACGGGGAGCCCGGCTCGACCGTGACCGTGGTGGTCGTGGCGAGC
Source organism: Promicromonospora sp. NPDC050262 (assembly GCF_040655935.1). Classification (NCBI taxonomy): domain Bacteria; kingdom Bacillati; phylum Actinomycetota; class Actinomycetes; order Micrococcales; family Promicromonosporaceae; genus Promicromonospora; species Promicromonospora sp. NPDC050262. Next base: position 2,233 of record NZ_JBFAKX010000024.1, read on the forward strand.
GCGCTGCCGTCGGCGTACAGGGCCGCCACGGCGTCGTCACCGAGCGCCGAGGTGTAGACCCGGACGTCGTCCATGAGGCCGTCGTAGGCAGGGTCCGGGAAACCGTTGCGCCCCAGCCAGTTGTTGGCCGTCGGCCCGACGTCGGACATGTCGATCGTCAGGTCGTCGCGGGACGCGATGGGCTCGCCGTCCAGGTAGAGCGTGCCGGTCGCACCCTGGCGGGTGAACGCGACGTGGTTCCACTCGCCGGCCACGACGTCACGGGTCGGCGTCGCGTAGACCCGTTCCTGCAGCGCGTTCCCCTTGGCCTTGAACGTGGCCGCGAGACCGGTGGCACCGGCGGCGTTGGTCTGCATCTGGACCTGGAAGAAGCTGCCGGCTCCCTCGAGCCCGTCCCCGATGTGGAACAGGCCGGTCCAGCCCGTCTTCGTGTCGGGCCGCACCCAGAACGAGGTGGTGAAGCTCTCCTCGCCCTGGAGCAGGTTGTCCGGCAGGTCCACCGCGTTGGCGTTGCTGCCGCCGCTGAGGTCGAGGGCGTCGCCGAACACGCCGTCCTCGCTCCAACCGGTGGTCCCCGTGAGCGTGGCAGCGCCAACGGACCCGTCCGTGCCGGTGTTGGCGGCCCGGGTGCCGGATCCCTCCTCGAAGGCGTAGTGCACGGGGACGTCGGAGGCGCCCGCGTCGGAGCCCACGATCACCAGGTCGTCGATCATGACGCCCGCGCCCGAGTCCCCGGCGGAGATGGTCAGGTCCTGCGACCGTGCCCCGGCCACGAAGGTCCCGACGTACGTGCCGAACGCCGTCTGCGACGACAGGTTGGCCCCCGCCGACAGGGTCGTCGACAGGTCACCGACCGAGAGGTCGGCGGTGCCGGGTGCCGTGCCGGCGGACCGGCTGTCGCGGGCGTAGCGCAGCGAGACCCGGTACTCACGGCCCGGGTCGAGACCCTTGACCGTGCGGGTCAGGCTGCCCTCGCTGCCCACGGCGAGGTGATAGCCGGTCAGGCCGAGGCCGCCCTGGCTGGGCGCCGCGGCACGGACGAGCTGGACCTCGCTGTCGACCTCCCACGGGGACATCCGGCCGTTGCCCGGCGCGACGTCGACGACGGCCGGCGGGTTGGCGGAACGCCACTCCGCGGGCAGGCGGGGGTACTCGATCTGGTCGACCAGGTGCGGGGCCGGGGCGTCCATCTCGACCTCGGGGTCGATCTGGAAGATGTCGGCCACCGACGGCGTGCCGTCCTCGTCGAAGACGAAGAGCATGTACGCACCGGGCGGGGCGTACGTGCCGTCGACCGGGCTCTCGACGGTGAGGGTGTCACCGTTCTGGGCGAACGCCAGGTCCTGGAAGTTCTGGTCGTTGTTGAACCCGTGCGTCACCGAGCCGTTGCGGACCAGGGTGACCCGGGAGACGTCGACGTCGGCCTGCACGTCGAACGTGCCGTCGTAACCGACCTTCTCCGGCACGCCCGTGACCTCCGGACGCACCGCCGGCTCGTCGCCGTCGAAGAGGTACGACGGGGAGTAGAACTCGACGTCCGTGTAGTTGCGCGGGCCCGGCGTACCGCCGCCGCCCACCATCAGACGGCCGTCGGGCAGGAGCAGCGCGGTCGAGTGGTACAGGCGGGCGTGCTCGTAGGGCACGTCCACCGTGGTCCACTCGCCGGTGTCGGGGTCCCAGATCTCGGCGCTGGTGACGTAGCCGCCGTTGCCGTTGTTGTCGCGCGAGCCGCCGGTGACGATCACGTCGCCGTCGGGCAGCACCGTGGACGTGGCCCAGTGCCGGGCGTACTGCATCGGCTCGGTCGCCTCGACCACGGGCGCGTCGGTGCCGCCGGTGATGTCGACGGTGAAGCCGGCGCGGGCGCCGTCCGGACCGCCGCCGTTGGCCCACCAGCCGCCGCCGACCTGCAGGATCTTGCCGGGGCGGTACATCGTGGCGGTGGACGTGGCGCCGACCGGGTTGCCGAGGCCGCCCTGGTTCGCGACGTCCGCGGGCAGGGTGCCCCGGAGCGTCACCTCACCGTCGCCCGAGGGGTCGAGCTCGTACATCTGGGTGCCGGTGATGTTGAAGATGTTGCCGTTGCCCGGCGCGACGAACGCACGCGGGTACCACCAGCGGTTCTCGTCGGGCCCGTTGCCGCCTCCGCCGTCGCCGTACGCGGCCGCGCTGGTGGCGCCCTCCAGCAGCTTCCAGGAGCTGCCCTCGTCCGGCGTGTAGATCTCCGGCGTCAGCACGCCGGGACCGCCCGGGCCGCCCTTGAGGCTGCCGCCCTGCACCACGACGGAGCCGTCGGGCAGGGTGGTGCCCGTGGGGTACCAGCGCGGGTAGTTCATCGGGGCCTCGTTGCGCAGGCCCTGGTTGGTCGTGTAGCTGGTGACGCCGATGGCGGCGTCGTTGGGCGCGTTGCCGCCCAGGCCGTCGTCACCGCCGACCGTCATGGTGGCCCGCCGGTGCGGCATCTGGACCTGCATCGAGCAGAACAGGTCGGTGTACGTGGAGTTCGTGACGATGCCGTCGTTCACGTTGGCGGTCGTGCGCTCCTCGTCCGGGTCCCAGACGTCGATCTCCATCTGGCCGCCCTGCGTGACGCACGAGTTGCCGTAGAAGTCGTAGGGCGTGTTGTCGGTGCAGCCCGACGAGACGCTGCCGAACGACTGGACCTTGCCGTCGGACGTCAGCGCCGCGTTGATCGGCACCAGCGGCCAGGGCGTGACGCCGCTCCAGGCGCCCTGCTCGGCCTTGTTCGGCGCCGAGCAGTCGGCCGGGAGCAGGCCCGCGGTGTAGGCCAGGCCGTTCTTGATCTGCGTGCGGATCGGGGCCTCGGCGTACGCCGTGCCCTCGTGCCCCATCCCCGAGTACCACGACCGGCCGGAGTCGATCTCCTGGCACCACGTGATCGGGTGGTTCGTGCCGTTGTTGCCCCCGCCGTAGGACGACTCGTCGGCGTTCAGGAGGGTGCGCACGTTGGGCGCCGGGTTGACCAGCCAGTCGTACCACTCGTCGCTGCGGGTGAACTCGGCCGGCAGGCCCTGGGTCAGCGGGTGCGAGGTGTCCTTGACCACCACGCGGCCCGGGCGCACCGCGGGGTTCTCGGGGTGGCCCTCGGACGCCGCGCCCACGAGCCGGGCGTAGAACGGGTTCACGTCGTGCTCGCTCTGGCCGACCGACCAGCCCGCGTAGTGCAGGCCCAGGTAGCCGCCGCCACCGCGGATGTAGGCCTCCAGCGCGGCGCGCTGGTCCACGTTGAACAGCACGCCACCGGTCTGGGCGAACGCGATCGTGTCCTTGGTCGCGAGGTTCGCCGTGGTGAAGGCGGCGGGGTCGTCGGTCTCCTGGATCTCGACCGGCTGGCCGTACTCGACGCCCAGGTCCGCGACCAGGTCACGGATGGCCTGGCGGGCCTGGACGTGCGAGGCGTGGAAGTTGGACTTGTAGAACAGCAGCACGCGCAGCACGCCGTCGTCGACGGACCCGGGCGCGGCCTGCGCGGAGGCCGCTGCTGCGGGTGCGGCCTGGGCGACGCCGCCCAGGAAGGGTACGACCGCCAGGGAGGCGGCGAGCACGGCCGCCAGGCGTGCCCGGCGGGAGCGACGCGCGTGGTGGCGCCGGTCAGGTCTGCGTAACAGGTTCATCGTTGATCCCTTTTCGCACGGTTCTCATGGACATGAAGGCAGCCCGGACGGCCGATCCCCCGCCCCGGGGTCGGCCGCCCAGACCTGTCACTGGGTGTTGCTGTGTTCCTGTGTGGTTCCTGCTGGTTGTCGGGTGGGTGGGTTCGGTCCTCGTGGGACGTTCCCGGTGGTGCTGCTCGGTCCGCGCGGCGTCAGCGCCCGCGGCGCGGGCTCACCGGAGCTCGGCGATGACGGTCTTGAGCTCCGTGTAGTCGTCCAGCCCGAACGAGCCCAGCTCGCGACCCCAGCCGGACTGCTTGAAGCCGCCCCGCGGGAGGGTGACGTCGTCCGCGTGCCAGGTGTTGAGCCAGACCGTGCCGGCCCGGAGCTTGCTGCCGACCCGGTGGGCCGTGCTCAGGTCGCGCGACCACACGCCCGCGGCCAGGCCGTAGACCGTGTTGTTGGCCGCCGCGACCACCTCGTCCTCGCTGTCGAACGGGATGGCGGTGATGACGGGCCCGAAGATCTCGTCGGTCTGGACCGCCATCTGCTCGGTGACGTCGGTGATGAGGGTCGGGGAGAAGAAGTAGCCGCGGTCGGCGGCCGGACCGGCGCTGCCCGCGGCGATCGTGGCGCCGTCGGCGACCGCGCCCCGCACGTAGCCCATGACCTTCTCGTGCTGCTCCTGCGAGACCAGCGGCCCCATCGTGGTCGCCGGGTCGAACGCGTCGCCGACCCGGATGGCCTTGGCCGCCGCGGCCACACCCTCGATGACCTGGTCGAACACCTCGCGCTGCACGTAGAGGCGCGAGCCGTTGACGCAGCACTGGCCCTCGTTGAAGTAGCCCGCCAGGGCGGCGCCGGCGATCGCGGCGTCGAGGTCGGCGTCGGCGAAGATGATGTTGGGCGCCTTGCCGCCCAGCTCCAGCGAGACCTTCTTGAGGTTCTTCGAGGCACCCGCGGCGATCTTCTTGCCCACCTCGGTGCTGCCGGTGAAGGCGACCTTGTCGACGCCGGCGTGGTCCACCAGGGCGGCGCCCGCGTCGCCGAACCCGGGCAGCACGTTGACCACACCGGCCGGGAGGCCGGCCTCCAGCAGCAGCTCGCCGAGCCGGAGCGCGGTGAGCGGGGTCTGCTCGGCCGGCTTGAGCACCACGGTGTTGCCCGCCGTGATGGACGGGATGATCTTGAAGGCGGCCATCGTGAGCGGGAAGTTCCAGGGCACGATGCCGGCGACGACGCCGATGGCCTCACGCCGGGTGTAGGCGTGGAAGTCCCGGCCGGGCACCGACATGGGGATCGTCGTGCCCTCCAGCTTGGTGGCCCAGCCGGCGAAGTAGCGGAACAGCTCGGCGGCCACGCCGACGTCGCCCCGGGCGGACGCGAGGCTCTTTCCGTTGTCGAGCGACTCCAGCTGGGCGAACTCCTCGGTGCGCTCGTCGATCATGTCGCCGATGCGCCACAACAGGTGCGAGCGGTCGCGCGGGGTCATCTTCGACCACGGTGAGCCCGACTCGAACGCGTTGCGGGCGGCGGTGACCGCCCGGTCGGCGTCGACCGCGGACGCCTGGGCCACCTGGACCAGGACCTCCTCGGTCGCCGGATTCACCGTCGCGAAGGTCTTGCCGTCCTTGGAGTCCACCCACTCGCCGTCGATCAGCAGCTGCTTGGGCGAGGACAGGAACGAGGAGACGGCGGGCAGGAGAAGGGAGTTCTCGGACATGGGGAGCCTTCCGGGGTGTCGGGGTTCTCAGGAGTGGTTCGGGGCGAGGTGGGCCGCGGCTACTTGATGATCAGCACCTTCGACCGGTCGAGGGTGAGCGCGACGGCGACGACGATGATCGCGCCGTAGAGGATCTGCTCGTACGCCGACGGCACGCCGACGATCGGCAGCCCCACGCGCAGCAGGGTCACCACGAGCGCCCCCGCGAGGCTGCGCCACAGCGAGCCGTGGCCGCCGGTGATGGCGGTACCGCCCACCACGATGGCAGCCACCGCGGGCAGCAGCAGGTTGTCGGCCATGGTCGGGCTGCCGCTGAAATTGCGGGACACCAGCATGACGGCGGCCAGCCCGGCGCAGGCGCCGGAGACGGTGAACGCGGCGACCTTGACCAGGTCGACCGGGGCGCCGCCCAGGCGGGCCGCCGACTCGGAGTAGCCGGTGGCGCGGATCCAGGCGTCGAGCGGGGTGAACCGGACCACCAGGGAGACCGCCACCACGACGAGCAGGGCGACGAAGAACGACATCGGCACCACGCCGGCCACGTAGAGCGTGAGCCAGTGGGTGGCGTCGCGGTCGACCACCCGGATCGGCCCGGCGTCGGAGATCACCAGCGCGATCGCGGTGAAGATGCTCATGCCGCCGAGCGTGACGATGAACGACGGGATGCGCAGCAGCACGTGGGCGACGCCCTGCAGCGCCCCGATCGCGCCGGTGGCCGCGATGATCGCCAGGGTGGTGAGCCCCCCGAGGTCGGGCAGCCACAGCGCGAAGAACACCGTCGCCAGGGAGCACAGCGCGGCGATCGACAGGTCGATGCCGCCGCACAGGACCACCAGGGTGGCGCCGGCCGCGAGCACGACGAGCGGCGCCGACGTGCGGACCGCGGCCGTGAGGCTGCTGGCGGTCAGGAAGCTCGGGTCTGCGATGGTGAGCGCCGCCAGCAGCACGACGAGCGCGATGACCGGCATGAACGACGTCAGCCGCTGGGCCGTGGTCGGCCGGCCCTTGACGGCGGGCTCGGAGGCAGGCCCGGGGGCCGGCTGGGTGAGGACGGGCGTGGACATGCTCAGACCATCTCCTTGACGAGGTCGAGCGGAGTCGGCTTGCTCCCCGTGGGAGCGGCGACCTCCGTGGTCGCGCGGCCATCGCTCATCACGATGATCCGGTCGGACATGCCGATCGCCTCCTCGAGGCTGTCGGCCAGCAGCACCGTGGCCACGCCGCTGTTGGCGAGCTCACGCATGAGCCGGTACACCTCCGAGCGCGCCCCGACGTCGAGGCCGCGGGTGGGGTGGTCGAGCAGCAGCAGCCGGACGTCGCCGGCCACCAGCCAGCGGGCCAGCACCACCTTCTGCTGGTTGCCGCCCGACAGTCGCTGGATCGCGGTGCCCCGGTGCGGGGTGCGGATCGAGAGCCGGTCGATCCACGTGTCCACCAGCGTCGCCTGCTTGCGCGGCCGGACCACGGGTCCGGTGCAGCGGGCCTGCTGCTTGGTGAGCGTCATGTTGTCGGCCACCGACATGGGGCCCACCATGCCCTCGGTCTTGCGCTCGGCCGGGACGTACCCGATGCCCGCGGCGCAGGCCGCGCGGGTGCCGGACAGGTCGAGCCGCTTGCCGTCGAGCTCCACCTCGCCTGCCGTGGTGGGCTCGGCGCCGAAGAGCGCCCGGCACACGTCCTCGCGGCCGGAGCCGTGCACGCCGACGATGCCGACGATCTCGCCGGCGTGGACGTCCAGGTCGACGCCCTGGAACGTCCTGCCGGACAGGCCGCGCACCACGAGGCGGGGCCTGCGGGGCTCGTCGGACCGCTCGGCGGCGCCGTCGTGGTAGTGGTCGTCGGACCCGGTCGAGCCGATCATCATGCGGTGCAGCTCGGCCGGTGCCGCGCCCTCGGCGGGCACCTCGCCCACCGACTGGCCGCCGCGCAGCACGGCGACCCGGTCGCAGACGTCGAGCACCTCGTCGAGCCGGTGCGAGACGAAGACGACGGACGCGAACTCGCGCAGCCGCCGCACCTGGGTGAAGAGGGTCTCGATCTCCTTGGACTCCAGCACGGAGGTGGGCTCGTCGAGGATGATCACCGGCGGGTGCGAGGTGCGCTCCTCGATGCGGAGCACCTTGGCGATCTCGACCATCTGCCGGTCGGCGAAGCTCAGGGTGTCGGTGCGCGCGAGGGGGTCGATGTGCGACCCGATCTTGTCCAGCTGCTCCTGCGCGAGCCGGCGCATCGTGCCCCAGCGGTAGATGCCGCGGCGCACGCCCGGCCCCTCGCTGCCGAGCACGATGTTCTCGGCGGCGGTGAGGTTGGGCACGAGCGACTGCTCCTGGAACACCATGCCGATGCCGTGGTCGGCGGCGTCGACGACGCTCCGCAGCCGCACCTTCTCGCCGCGCACCCAGATCTCGCCGGCGTCCGGCCGCACGAGCCCGACCAGCGCCTTGAGCAGCGTGGACTTGCCGGCGCCGTTCTCGCCGGCCAGGCCCAGCACCTCGTTCCGGCGCACCACGAGGTCCACGCCGTCGAGCGCCTTGACGCCCGGGTAGTGCTTGACGAGTCCGCGCACCTCGAGGGCGTGCCGGGGTTCCGGCACGCGGGGTGCGGTCTCTGTCCGCAGGTTCGTTGTCACTTGGTCACCTGGTTCCTACGACGCTGTGGGATGACGGCGGCCGCGACGGCCGCGACGACGATGAGGCCCTGTACACCGCCCTGCCAGTACGGGCTCACCCCGACCTGGACGAGGCCGTTGGTCAGGACGGTCACCAGCAGCACGCCGACCGTGGAGTGGAGGATGCCTCCGCGGCCGCCGGTGAGCAGGGTTCCGCCGACGACGGCGGCCGTGATGGCCGAGAAGTCGTAGCCCTTGCCGGCCTGGACCAGACCCGCGCTGAGCTGGCTGGTGACCAGCACGCCGGCCAGGCCGTAGAACGCGCCCGCCATGGTGAAGACCGCCACCTTGAAGGGCGCGACCCGCACGCCGGAGAGCGACAGCACCTCCTCGGCGCCGCCGATCGCGAAGGCGTACCGGCCCAGGCGCGAGTAGCGCTGGACCAGGGCGCCCAGGACCACGCAGGCCAGCGCGATCCAGGTCAGGTGGGCCAGGCCGAGGAACCGGTCCACGGCCCAGCCCTCCAGCATCGGGTCGGAGACGTTGGGCTGGACGCCCGCGAACAGGAGAGTGGCCACACCCAGGCCCACGGCGGAGACACCGAGGGTGGCCATGAACGACGGCACCTTGAGCACGACCAGGGCGAGCCCGCTGAGGCAGCCGAGCGCGGCGGCCAGCAGGACCGCCACGGCGACCCCGAGCAGACCCCAGTCGTTGTCGTTGCGGTTGTTGGCGACCAGGAGGGCGACCGTGATGGCGGACGCACCCATGATCCCGGGGGCGGACAGGTCGATCGAACCCATCATCAGCACGAAGCTGATGCCGATGGTCACGACGGCGAGGACCGCCGCTGCGTCCAGTACGTTCTGCACGTTGGAGAGCGTGCGGAACCCGGGGCTGAGGATCGCGAAGATCCCGAAGATGACGACGAGCGCGATCGGCGGTCCCGCGTCCCGCAGGGACACCCCCCGCCGAGGCCGGGGGCGTTGCGCGTGCACGACGTCGGTGTCGGCTTCGGCGGGGGGTGCCATGGTCACGAGATCGCGCCCTGCGAACGGCTGAAGAGGTTGTCGCAGGCGAAGTCGGCCTCGTCGGTCTGCGGGGAGACGAAGTCGGCGACGTTGTCCTGCTCGATGAGGAACTGCTCGGCGAACCAGGCGCGGTCCTCGTCGGCGATGTCCTCGACGGCGAGCTCGCCGGTGGCCACGCAGTAGCCGATGGCCAGGCCGATGCCGCCCTGCCAGGGGCCGTCGCTGGAGACGGTCGCCGTCATGGTGCCGTCCTCGATCGCCGTCAGCGCGTCCGGCACGGCGTCGATGCCGACCACGGCCACGTCGTCCCGGCCGGCCTGCTGCAGCGCCTCGAGCGCGCCGAGCGCCATGTCGTCGTTGGCGGCCCAGATGCCCTTGACGTCCTCGCCGTGCTTGGTGAGGAGCGTCTTGGTGACCTCCAGCGCCTCGGCGCGGGAGAAGTTGGCGGTCTGGTCGTCGAGCAGCTCGACGTCCGGGTTGGCCGCCAGCGACTCCTCGAGCCCGGCGAACCGGTCCTTGGCGGCACCGGTGTCCAGGATGCCCTGGAGGGCGACGATGCCCCCCGAGCCGCCGATGGCCTCGGCCAGCGCGTCGCCGATCTGCTTGCCGGACTCCACGCCGTTGTAGGTGATGTGCGAGAGCCAGTGGTCGTAGTCGGTGACGTTCAGGTCGGCCGGCTTGTTCCACTGGGTGACCAGGTAGGCGCCGGCCTCCTCGGCACCCTCGACGATGGGCGGGGTGTCGGAGTCGCCGTTGGGCAGGATGTTCATGACGAGGCACTCGGTGTCGCCGGCGAGGAGCTGGCTGATCTGCTCCTGCTGACGCGTCGAGTCGCCGTCGTAGGTGAGCCGCTCCTGGGTGAGGCCGACCTGCTCGGCGAAGGCGTCGCCGCCGTCGAGCCACGAGGCCTCGTACGGGTTGGACTCGTTGCGCACCTGGCCCACCAGGGTGACGTCGGCGGGGTCGCAGGCGGCGCCGCCCTCGGCGCTGCCACCGCCCCCGGCGGCCGTCTCGGTGCAGCCCGTGAGTGCGGCGGCCGCCAGCGCGACGCCGAGGACGGCGGCCGTGCCTCGAGCGGCAGTGTGTCGAGAGGTGAACTTCATTGTCGTTTCCTCGATTTCGTTCGGTGCCGGTGTCCGGCGGTGGAACTGATGTGGGAGGGACGGGCTCAGCGGGCCAGCCAGCCTCCGTCGACGGCCAGGACGTGACCGTTGACGTAGTCGGCGGCAGGTGAGCTGAGGAAGACGGCCGCTCCGGCGACGTCCTCGGCGGTGCCCCAGCGGCCGGCCGGGATGCGTTCGAGGATGGAGCGTGAGCGGTCCGCGTCGTCGCGGAGCGCGGTGGTGTTGTCGGTGACCATGTAGCCCGGGGCGATCGCGTTGACCTGGACGCCGTGCGGCCCCCACTCGTTGGCCAGCGCCTTGGTCACCCCGGCCACCCCGTGCTTGCTCGCGGCGTACGACACCACCCGCAGGCCGCCCTGGAAGGACAGCAGGCTGGCGATGCTGACGACCTTGCCGTGGCCGCGTTCGACCATCGGCCGGCCGAGCTGCTGGGTGAGGAAGAAGAGCCCGTTGAGGTTGACGTCGAGCACGCGCTGCCAGGAGTCGCGGCTGACGTCGACGGAGTCCTCGCGGTCGATGATCCCGGCGTTGTTGACCACGATGTCGATCTGCCGCGAGCCGGTCAGCTCGGCGCAGACCCGCTCGACCGCGTCGAGGTCGCTCACGTCGAGGTCCACGACGTCGGCCTTCGCACCGAGCGCGACGACCTGGTCGCGGGTCTCGTCCTGGTTGCCCGGGCGGCCCAGCAGCACGACGTCGGCCCCCGCGCGGGCGAGGCCGAGCGCGACCGCCCGGCCGAGGCCGCGCCCCGCACCGGTCACCGCGGCGCACCTGCCGTGCAGGTCGAAGGGTGAGCGCGCCTCGCCGGCGGGTGTGGCGGCCGGGTCGGTGGTCACAGGTCCTCCAGCGCCACGGGGCTCAGGTCCGTGTAGACGTTGTTCTCGCCGGCCATCGCCCAGATGAAGGCGTACGACCCGGTGCCGGCCCCGGCGTGGACCGACCAGGGCGGGGAGATGACGGCCTCGCGGTTGCGGAGCACGAGGTGGCGGGTGGCGCCGGGCTGGCCCATGAAGTGGAAGACGCGGTCCTGCTCGTCGAGGTCCACGTAGCAGTAGATCTCCGTGCGGCGGTCGTGCAGGTGCGGCGGGAACGTGTTCCAGACCGAGCCGCTGGCGATCACGGTCACCCCGAACTGGAGCACGGAGGTCTTGAGCTCCTGGCCCCAGGCGTAGCGGAAGAGGTTGCGCTCGTTGGCCGCCTCGGCCGTGCCCAGCGGGACCGGCTCGATCTCGCTGTGGCTGAGCGCCTGGGTCGGGTAGGTCGCGTGCGCCGGGGCGGACACGAAGTAGAAGGCGGCGTCGGCGCCGCCGAAGGACACCTCGCTCCCCCGCCCCACGAAGAGGCCGTCGAGGTGCTCCAGCTCGTACTTCTCGTCGTCGACCACGACGTGCCCGGCGGCCCCGACGTTGATGATGCCGAGCTCGCGGCCCTCGAGGTGGGACTCGGTGCCCAGCACGTCGGACCAGGCCGGCAGGGCGACCTCGGTGGTGTCGGGAACCGCCCCGCCGATCACCATCCGGTCGTCGTGGGTGTAGGTGCCCCGGACCTCGCCGCTCTCGAAGAGGTCTGCGACGAGGAAGCTCTCTCGCAGGTCCGCAGTGGTGGCCGTCTCCGCGCTGGACGGAGATGTCGAGTATCGAACCTGGATCACGTAGCTGCCCCTCGGTCGGTCTGCGAATCGCGTTCGTCTGTGAACTGCGTTCGTCTATGTGAACTGGTCTGAAGATAGACGTGATCCGGCTCACGGGTCAAGGGGCGGAAACCTGTCCATGTATGCGAACTCGCGGTAGTGTCGTATTCACCCCCGGGGAGGGCCCGGTGCACCGTGGTAGGACCAGAGGAGAGTTCATGCAGCTTCAGAAGGAGTTCAAGAGGGAGACGAACGGCGCCGCCGACGCGGGGCCGGTCAAGTCCGCCGCCCGCGCCCTGGACCTGCTGGACGACATCGCCGCCCGCGGCCCCGGAACTCAGCTGCAGCTCTCGAACCGGCTCAACATCCCCAAGAGCAGCCTCCACGCGCTGCTGCGGACCATGACCGAGCGCGGCTGGCTGCAGACGGACCCCACGGGCAGCGTCTACCAGCTCGGCATCCACTCCCTGGTGGTGAGCTCGGCCTACCTCGACGGCGACCCCGTGCTGGCCCGCGCCCAGTCCGTGCTGGACGAGGTGGCCGCCGCCACCCAGGAGACGGTCCACCTGGGCCGGCTCGACGGCGCCGACGTCATCTACACCGCCAAGCGCGAGTCGGTGCACCCGCTGCGCATGCACTCCGCCGTCGGGCGCCGGCTCCCGGCGTACGCGACCTCGCTGGGGCGCGCCCTGCTCGCCGAGATGCCGGCCGAGTCCCGCCGCGACCTGGTGCCCGAGTCGATCGCCGCGATCACCCCGCACACGACCACAGAGAAGGAGGCCGTGCTCGAGATCATCGACCAGGCGGCCTACCAGGGGTACGCCACCGAGAGCGAGGAGTCGTGCATGGGCGTGCGCTGCTTCGGTGTGGCGCTCCCCTTCGGCCACCACGCGGTGGACGCGATGAGCGTCGCGGTGCCGATCAGCCGGCTCGGCGACGGGCGCGAGGACCTCATCATCGAGACCCTGCTCAGCGTGCGGTCGCGGCTGGCGGCCGTGCACGACAACAGCATGGTGCGCTGAGGACCCGTCCACAGGCACGCACGGACCCCGCCGGGCCCGGAGCTTCCGCTCCGGGCCCGGCGGGGTCCCCGTTCTCTCAGACGGCGGGCGGGACCACCACGACCTTGCCGTGGACCTGCCCCGCGTCGGCCTGCCGGTGGATCGCGGGCAGCTCGCTCAGCGGCACGCGCCGCGCGATCTCCACGTGCAGGTCACCGCTGTCGACGAGGGTGACCAGGCCCGAGAGCACGTCGGCGTCGGGGTGCAGGAAGACGGTGACCGCGCGCACGCCGCGCGCCTCGTCACCGGGTGTGGTCACGGTCGGCGTCGTGGAGACGACGACGCCGCCGTCGCGGACCCGGGCGACCAGGGCCGCGAAGCCCTCGGCGGTGATCGGAGCCAGGTTGAGCAGCACGTCGACCGGCTCGGTCACCGCGTCGAGCACCGAGGTGGTCGTGTGGTCGATCACCTCGTCCGCGCCGGCCGCCTTGACGGCCTGCTCGCTGCGCGGGCTCGCGGTGGCGACGACGTACGCGCCGGCGCGCCTGGCGAGCTGCACGGCGTACCCGCCCACCGGGCCGCCGGCACCGTTGATCAGCACCCGCTGACCGGCCTGGAGCCCGCCGGCCTCGAACAGCGCCTGCGAGGCGGTGAGGCCCACGGACGGGAGCCCGGCGGCGTCGGCCAGCGGGATGCGCGTCGGGGCCGCCACCAGGTCGGCCGCCGGGGCGACGACGTACTGCGCCGCCGAGCCGTCGGCGATCATCGGGATGAAGCCGACGACGTCCTGGCCCACGGCGAGGCCCTCCACGCCGTCACCGAGCGCGTCGACCGTGCCGGAGACGTCGTAGCCCGGCACGTGCGGCAGCGCGACGGGGAACGGCAGGAACCCGCCGCGGATGCCGCCGTCGGCCGGGTTGAACGCCGACCCGGCGACCCGGAGGCGCACCTCGCCGGCGCCGGGGACCGGCTGGTCGGCGTCCTCGTAGCGCAGAACCTCGGCGGTGCCCGTCTCGTGGAACCGAACTGCCTTCATGATGTCGTTCCCTTCGGTCAAATGCTTCGGATTCGAAGCAACTGATGAGCACGCTAGCACCGCTTCCAATTCGAAGCAAGTGCTTCGAGTTGGAAGTATCGGCGGGTCTGGCTAGGCTGGAGACGTGACCTCGACCCCGCCGCCCCTGGACGCCACGCAGCTGGGCGCCTACTTCGCCCTCATCGAGGCGAGCAGCCTGCTGAAGCACTCCGTCGAGCAACAGCTGCGGGACGCCGGGGACCTGAGCTACGTGCAGTTCCAGCTCCTGGCGACCCTCGGGGACTCCCCGACGGGCAGCCGGCGGATGACCGACCTGGCCGACGGCGTGGTCTACAGCCGCAGCGGGCTGACCTACCAGGCCCAGACGCTGGAGAAGCGGGGCCTCGTGACCCGGTCGCAGTCGTCGGACGACGAGCGCGGCGTCACCGTGACCATCACGGAGGAGGGGCGCGCCGTGCTCGCGGAGGTCTTCCCGGGGCACGTCGCCGTGCTCGACGACCTGCTGTTCGCCCCGCTGACCCGCGCCGACGTCGAGACGCTCGCGGACATCCTCGCCCGCGCGCGGGACCACATGCGGCAGACGCCACCGCGGTCGGCGGGGGCGCGGCGGCGGAAGAAGGCGGCCGCGGCGGACTAGGGGCAGGCGGCGTGCGGCGTCACCCGCTCGGCATCACGCCGCCGTGAACTCCCAGTGCCACGGTTCGTACGGTCCGGAGCCGCCGGCCCGCGCCCACGCCGGGTTGTCCCAGCCGTGCTCCGGGCCGTGCGCCTTGAGCCAGTCCCAGCGCTCGCCCGCGTAGCCGTCGGCGCAGATGTCCACCGCGAGGCCCCAGCCGTGGTTGGACCGACCCGGCGTCGCCGTCAGCGTGGGCTTCTGCGCCTTCGCGGTGACCTGCTGCGCATAGCTGCGGTAGCCGTCCGTGAGACACAGCGCCTCGCCGAACCGCTCGGTGTAGGCCTGGTTCAGACGGGCCAGGGCGACGGCGGCATCGGCCCGGATCGGCGGGTAGCCGTTCCACAGGTCGCACAGCTCGTCGTCGGGCAGGTTGCCGTTGACCCCAGCACCGGTTGCCTCGCCGTCGCAGCCCGGGAGGACGGGCGGAGCCTCGACCTCTACGGGCGCGCGCTCCCCGCCGGACATCGTCGCGTCCTGAGGAACGGTGATGCCGGCGTCGGCCGTTCCACGTGGTGCACGCTCCTGGCTGCGCGAGGCGCCACCTTCGCGGTCGCGCGCTGCCTGCTCCGCGTCGGACGACGGGTCGGTGAGCGCGACGGCGGCTCCGGGCCGGTCGTGCACCTCGCCTCCCGGCCCGCCCGCGGTCGCCACCGCGACCGAGGTGGTGGCGACGAGAGCGATCCCCACCCCGAGCGTCAACGGCCACCGCCCCGTGACCGCGGACAGCGGTCCGCTCGTCGGGGCGGAGTGCCTGCCCTTGCGGTGCCGGCCCCGCCTGGACCGTGCTCGCGTCGGTGTTGCCATGGGTGTTTCTCCTGGGGATCGGCAGGGTCGAAGGCGGGGGGCGTGAGGGGCGGGCCGGAGCCCGCCCCTCACGCGGAGCGCGTCAGAGAACGCGGATGAACGTCGGGTTGGACTGCCAGATCTGCGTGTAGCGCACCGTCTGGCCCGGCACCGGCGCCTCGATCTGCATGCCGTCGCCGGCGTAGATCGCGATGTGCCCGGGCGACCAGATCAGGTCACCGGGCTGCGCCTCGGACCACGAGACCTCCGGCCCGGCGTACCGCTGCTCGGACGAGGTGCGGGGCAGGTTGACCCCGACCTGGGCGTACACGTAGGACGTGAACCCGGAACAGTCCATCCCGGCCGGGGTCGACCCGCCCCACAGGTAGGGCACCCCGAGGTACCGCATCCCGATGGACACCACGGCGGAGCCGGACGCCGAGGCCGGGACGTCGAGCGCGGCCTCGGCAGCCTCCGCGGCGGCGGCCTCCGCTTCCGCGGCAGCCTCTGCCTCTGCCTCGGCGGCGAGCTGTGCCTGGTACTCGTCGTTCTCCGCCGCGGAGACGACCGAGACGGCGGCCTTCTCGACCCTCAGCTCGGCGTCGTTGGCCACGGTCACGACCGGCGCGGCGGCGACGGACTCCTTGGCCTGTGCCGCGAGGGCGTTGAGGTCTGCCGTGTTGAGGGCGCCCTGGACGGACTTGCCGGCCAGGGACGTGGTGACCGATGCGGGTGCCGGGGCCGCTTGGGCGGGGGTCGCGACCAGGGACAGCAGCACGCCGGAACCGGCCGCGGCCGCGACGGCGGTTCTCCCGGCGAGCGTCGTGACCTGTTCGGTGGCGGCTCGGGCGACGTCGGCCAGGACGGGACGGCTGACCGCCCGGTGACGACCACGACCGCGGACGGTCGGGTCAGGGTTGTAGCTGGGCTCCATGAAAGCTGGGACCTTTCGGATCGGAGTAGAACCACACACACGTCCCCGGGTTCGGGGCGCGCGAAACCGGTCGACACCCCGGTGGGGTGGTGTCGAGGGGTGTGGTGGTCTACGTCCGGGAGATCCCCAGGGCATGCAGCGACGGTGCGGCTGCGACGGCCACGCCGGAGGCTGCCCCGCGCTGGGTGTGCGCGATGTCGGGCACCAGCCACCGCAGGGCGAGGTCCGGCTCTCCGGCCAGGTCTGCGGAGGGCGACACGGTCCGGTCGTACCGGGCCGTCACCGTGCGGTTCTCCGAGCAGTGGTTCGGGTCGTCACCGTGGTGACCGGAGGGCCCTCCGGCCTCGGCGGGCGCTACGCCAGATGCCGCGAGCTGCCCGACGGCGCTCTCCCGGTGGGCGTGTCCGGCCTCGTCCAGGTGGACGCCGCACAGCAGCTGCACACCCACGACGGTGAGCACGAGGAACATGACGGCCAGGACGCTCGTGACCCCACGCCGAGGTTCGGCGAGCAGCGCGCGAGCGGGACGTGTCAGGTTCATGGCGAGCCCAAGAGTAACGGTATGGACACGGAATGGGGCAACAGGACGCATGGGGTCCATACCCGATGGGGGTATCCTCCTCCGGTGACCACGACCCCCGCACCGGCAGAACGTCTCGCCGAATCGCCAGGTCTCACCGCTTGCAGCCTCTGCGCCGGAGAGACCCTCGGCGATCTCGACCCCCTGCCCGGCGGGCAGCTCGCGCGCTTGCGGATCCTTCAGGCCAAGGGTGTCGCGCGGCTGACCCTGTCGGAGTGCCTGGACGAGTGCAACCGCGGCGATGTCGTCGTCGCGCGCCCCACAGCCGCCGGGCGCGCGAGCGGCGCGCGGCCGGTCTGGTTCCAACGTCTCGCCGGAGACCGGGTGACCGATGCACTGGGGGCGTGGCTCGGCGGCGGCGGGCCGGGCCTCGCTCAGCTGCCCGCCGAGCTCGACGCCCATGTCATCGATCGCTCGTAGCCTGGGCGCGTGAACGGGCCCTGACGCCGGGAGCGACCCACACCGGGCAGGGCCGGGAGATCACCGGGTCCATCGAGCCGGGCTGACCGGACGGGTCGTTCCACGCTGCCGGGGCCTGGCGTTCCTCGTGCGAGCGGCCACCGGAAAGCGGGCGGCACTAGTCCCCTGACTCAGGGGACTCGCCCCGCGCGAGCCGGAGCGCCTTCTCCGTGAAGTAGTTCACCTCTCCGTGGCCCCTGAGGGGCGACATCCAAGGTGGTACCGCCAAAGCCAGGATCACGGGTACCAGCGAAGGACTCCCGCCGGGTCCGGGTGCGGGCTTGCAATGGTCGTGGGTCCAGACCATGAGCCCACTCAGCACGGAAAGGAAAGATCAATGCCTCTGCCCGCCGCGCCCGCGCGCAACACCAGCTCACCCTTCTCGTCGATGCACGGCCACCACACCGCGATCCGGTACCCCGACTTCGAGGCCGCTCGCGCGTTCTGGGTCGACACCATGGACTGGCGGGTCCTGCAGACCTGGCCCTACGGCGACCTCACCCTCGCCTACGTGATGCCGCCCGATCAGGACGAGTTCCACCTCGAGATCCTCGCCGGACCGGGGGCTGCCGCCCAGACGGTCTACGAGGATGTGGACGCCAGCCTGGCGGCCAGCGGCTACAACCACGTGTGCCTGTCCGTCGACAGCGTCGATGACACGCTCGCCGCGCTGCGCGAGCGCGGTGTCGACATCGTGAACCCGCCGTTCGAGATCGAGGACATCAGCGCACGGCTGGCGTTCTTCCGGGACCCGTGGGGCAACATGTTCGAGCTCACGGAGCGAACCGGCGACGGTCTCGCCCACTGAGAGAAGGTGGTTTGCATGGCTGTCTGGTTCATCACGGGTGCCTCCCGTGGCCTGGGTATCGAGATCGTCCGCGCCGCTCTGGCGAGCGGCCACAGCGTGGTCGCCACCGCCCGTGACCCGCACGGAGTCGAGGCTGCCTTCCCGGATGCGGGCGAACGACTCCTCGCGGTGGCTCTGGACGTCACCGACCTGGCCCAGGTCCAGGCTGCGGTCGAGGTCGCCGTCGCGACCTTCGGCCGCGTCGACGTGCTGGTCAACAACGCCGGCCGGGGGCTGCTGGGCGCTGTCGAGGAGGCTGACGACGTCGAGGTGCGTGCCGTGTACGACACCAACGTGTTCGGCGTCCTGACGGTGACGCGTGCGGTGCTACCCGTGCTGCGCGCGCAGCGGTCGGGCCACGTCGTCAACCTGTCGTCCGTCGGTGGATTCGTGGGCTCGGCGGGGTGGGGGATCTACGCCTCGACGAAGTTCGCCGTGGAGGGCTTCTCCGAGGCGATGAGTCTGGAGCTCGCACCGCTCGGGATCGCCGTCACGCTGGTCGAGCCCGGCTACTTCCGCACCGACTTCCTGGACTCCTCCAGCCTCCACCGCGTCACGGCCACGATCGCCGACTACGCAGAGGGCCCGGCCGGAGCGATGCGGCTGACCGCGGAGCGGGTCAACCACGGTCAGCCCGGTGACCCGGTCAAGGCCGGCACCGCGATCGTGTCCGCGATCGACTCCGGCCGAGCACCGCTGCGGCTGCAGCTCGGCTCGGACTGTGTCGCCTCGGTCGAGGCGAAGCTCACGGCCGTGGCGGCAGACCTGGACGCGTGGCGTGAGGTCGCTCTCTCCACGGACCACGACGACGTCGCGGTCTCGCCGTCGGGAGCAGGAGACGCCTCATGATCTGGCGGTGAGTGAAGTTGAACGGGGCATCGGGCGGGCGAGGCACCTGCCCGCTCGGTGCCGTTCACACTCGGAGCGCGGTCGAAACGGCTGGCTCAGCCGTCCTGGCGCGGGACATGAGACGCAGCTTCTCCGCCGACGGAGACCCGCGGTCCGCGCTGTACACGATGACGGTCTGCCCGTTGTCCGCGGGCAGGGGGAGCGCCTCGTAGTTGAGGCGCAGCTCTCCGACGTCCTCGTTGAAGAAGAGCTTGACGCCGTGCGTGTGCTCGAAGAGCCGGTAGTCGCCCCAGTACCGGGCGAACTCGTCCGACGCCACGGTGAGGTGGTCGACCAGAGCAGCGAGGTAGTCGTTGGAGCCGGCGGCAGCCGCGTTGCGCAGGATCGCAACCATCTGCGGGGCGATCTCGTCCCAGTTCCGGTAGACCACCCGGGCTCGCGGACTCAGGAACATCCAGCGGGCCATGTTGCGCTCGCCGGACGGCATGGCATCAAAATCGTCCAGCAGGAGTGCGCCGGCCCGGTTGATGCCCAGCACCTCCAGGTGCGGCCCATGAATGACGGCCGGTACCGGGTCGAGTGCCTCGATCATCGAGAGCAGAGCTGGCCTGGCGCGCATCGTGATGGGCGGAATCCGCCGGGTATGGATGCTGTCGGGGTTGAGGAGCGCGCGCAGGTGCAGTCGCTCCAGCCGGTCCAGCCGTAGCGCGCGCTCAACCGCCTCCAGCACCTGTTCGGAGACGTTCCCGACACGCCCCTGCTCCAGCTTGACGTAGTAGTCGACGCTGACCCCGGCCAGGATCGCGACCTCCTCGCGGCGCAGTCCCGGGACCCGTCTGCTCGCGGTGGCCGGGGGCAGCCCGACGTCCTCGGGCTCAAGCGCGGCACGACGCGACGTCAGGAAGTCGCGTAGCGGGTGATCGGTCCTCATCGCCTCAGTATCCGCCCACAGGGCCAGATCTGGCGGCCGGGGTGTGCTGGGACGACGTGCGGGTGGGGGCGCGAGGTCAGGGCAGCGGGAGCGGCTTCCCAGCGAGCAAGATCTCCCCGGCGCGGACCTTGGCCTCCATCTCGTCGACGTTCCACAGGGCGCTCAACGCAGCGAGGTCCTCAGACGTGTAGCCGGAGTCGATGAACGCCTGACTCGACGCGATCTCCTCCGCCGACGGCTGGGACGTGGTGTGCGTACCCGGCTTGAACGGGAGCCGCTCGCCGTCCAGGACCATCTGGCCGGCGCGGGCCTTGACCTCGATGATGTCGACTGACCAGAGCTCCGCCAGCTCCACCTGGTCCTCCGCGCTGTACCCGGCATCCCAGAACGCGTCGTGCTGCTCGCGCGTGTAGCCGTCGGGCATCGAGGACCAGTCGACGCCGACGGCGTGCGCGACGCCGTCGACCGCGGCGGCGAAGTCCGTGTACGGGTTGGCCGCAGCGGTGGCGCCCGCTCCGACCATGCCCAAGGCCGACGCGACCACGCCGGTGACCGCGATGGTTCCCGCGCGCCGGGCGAACGGGGTGACGAGGCCGCTCCGGGCGTCGGCCGCCTCGATCCGCGCGGCGATCCGCAGCGCGACGGCCGCGGTGTCGGCGGCATCGGGCTCACGGGAGCGCAGGGCTGCCGCGATGCGCTCGGCGAGGTCGTCGTGCCGGTCGTCGCCCCCCGGCCGGGGTCCGGGCACCGGCGTACCGGTGCGGCGGTCCTGGGTCATCGCGTCTCCATGAAGGTCGGGTCGGTGTGCCGCAGGGTGGCCAGAGCCCGCGCGGCGTGGGAGCGGACGGTGGCCGGCGAGGTGCCGAGCACCGTCGCGATCTCGGCGTCGGCCAGCCCTTCGTAGTACCGCAGCACCAGCACTGCACGCTGGCGCGCCGGGAGCCGGGCCAGACGCTGCCACATGGCGTCCTGCTGGGCGAGGTTCTCCGCGGGGTCGCCGCTGGCACCGGCGTGGTCGACCAGGGCGTCGTCGGCGGTGGGCCGGATCATGCGCACGTGCCAGTGCCGCCGCCACGACAGGTGCTCGTTGGTGACCATGCGCCGCAGGTACAGGTCGGGCCGGTCGGTCAGGGTGATGCGGTGCCACCGCTGGTGGGCCCGCAGCAGCACCTCCTGGACGAGGTCCGCGGCGGTGTGCTGGTCACCGACCAGCACCGTCGCGTAGCGAACCAGGCCAGGCAGGTGCGTCCGCACCAGCTCCTCCAGCGATCGGGCCGGGGCGGGGTGGGCGCCGTCCTGCGCAGGCGCGGGCGCCGCCCGCGGCGTGGGCGCGCTGTCCGTGCCGGCGGTCTCGAGCCAGATGGTCATCGGTCGGCACCCGTCGTCGTCAGCGCCAGCAGCGCCCCTGCCGGATCGTGGGCCGCCGCGCCGCCGGGCCGTGGTACCGGGGCGTCGTCGAGGCATCTGCGCACCAGGTGCTCCACGAGCGCGGTACGTCTCACGATGTCGGAGGCCTCCAGCGCCCCGGGCAGGATCCTGACCTCGACCGTGTCCCGGACGGGGTGCGGGGTGACGAGCTGGGTGAGGTTCACGTCGGCGTACTTGGTCAGGCCGATCCCGCGTGCGGCCGCGGCCAGCTCGCCCCAGGACTGGTCGCCTCGCTCCACGAGCCGGAGCAGCTCCGCGGGCAGCGGCGCCAGACGGCGGCACGCCTCGTTGGTGCCCAGCACCTCCCACAGCGGTTCGCGCCAGTACCCGAACAGGCGGACCAGGTTGGCGAACGGCGCGGACCGCCGGAACGACGCACCGTCCAGGTGCAGGTGGACGGCCGCCTCGGCGGGCACCGTGAAGCCGAGGCCCCGCGCGGTGCCCAGCAGCTCGTCGAGCACCTCGCCGTGGTTCTCGACGATCGGCGGGGTGACGACCTCGCAGGGCCGCTCGCGCCCGGCCGGCAGCGGCATGGCGACAGCGACGGTGGCCCCCGCGCTGTCGTTCACCCGCGCCGCTCCGCCCATCACTTCCACGCGGGTGCCGAACAGCTCGGCGACCGGTGCCAGCACGTCGGGCAGGGTGGCGTCCGGATCGGTGGACCGCTCGACCAGGCGCAGCAGGCGGGGCTCGTCGCACAGCACCCGGTACCACCCGCGGTGCCCGGGCCGGGTGGTCGTGCCGGCCAGGTCGGACACGAGGGTGATGTCGTCCACGAGGCGCACGACGTGGGCGCCGGCGCCGTCGACCACGTCGAACGCGGGCGACAGGTGCCGGAACACGCCCACGCCCGGCACCGCCGACGGCTCGCTGTCGGTATGGAAGGACCGGCGCACCCGGCCGCCGCGGCGGCTCGCGAGAGCGTCCGCGAGCACCTGCCGGTCGGAACCGGCGGGCGCGAGCAGCTCCACCTCGAAGCCGATACGCAGCGTGAGGGTGTTGATGGTCGCCTCCTGGCGAGTCGTCGGCGGTGCCGGGCGCAAGGGTCAGCTACCGGACGTCGTGGCGGCGTCCAGGGGCAGCTCCTCGCCGTCGAGCACCATCTGGCCGGCGCGTGCCTTGGTCTCCACGAACTCGGTGTCCCACAGCGCGCTCAGCGTGTCGACGTCCTCGGACGTGTAGCCGGCGTCGAGAAACGCGACGATCGCCGCCTGCTCGCCCGCCGTCGGCTCCGGCGTCGTGTGCGTGCCGGGCCCGAATGGCAACTGCTCGCCGTCGAGGATCATCTGGCCGGCGCGGGACTTGGTCTCGGTCTCGTCGAGCGACCAGAGCGCCTGCAGCTCGACCAGGTCCTCACCGCTGTACTCGGCGCCCCAGAAGGCCTCGTACTGCGCCTGGGTGTAGCCGTCGGGCATGTCGGACCAGTCGACGCCGGCGGCGTGCACCGCGGTGCCGACCGCCTGACCGAAGGCCGAGGCCGGGTTGGCCGCGGCGACGAAGCCGGCACTGCCGACGCACAGGGTGGTGGCCGCGACGCCGATGGCGGTGAGGCGGAAGGTCGTGGAGCGAACGGTGCTGGGGATGCTGGTCACGTGGATCTCCAGGAGAGTCGGATGTGCTTGCCCCCTTAAGACGCCGCTCACCGCCGAGATGTGGAGTCCGGCCGGCCACTACTTTCGAGATCGACCTGTGCCGCAGCCCCATGGTGGGGTCACATCTTGTCGCGCGGCGGTTTGCGGTCGCCTTCCGGAGCGATGGTGCCCGGGTCGCGGTCGTGTCGTGCCCCGGTGAGCACCCCGGTCACCAGAAGGGTGGCCAGGCGGGCGGCGTCGTAGCGGGGGTCGTTACCGGCGCCGATGCAGAGGTTGCCGATGCCGCGCATGAGCATGTACCCGGACAGCCGCCCGGACGCCTCCGGCTCGAGTGCGGCGTCGAGCAGGGCGTCGCAGACCGGGACGAGCCGGTCGACGAAGTAGTGGTGCAGGGTGTTCACGCCCTCCGTGTCGGACCCGAGAGCACCGGCGAGCCCGTGCTTGGTCACGAGGAAGTCGACGAAGCCGGCCACCCATCGCTGGAGAGCGACCCCGGGGTCGCCGGACTCGCGCAGGAGTGCAGGGCCTGCTTCGGCCAGCGCTTCCACCTGGTGCTGATACACCGCCGCCACCAGGGCGGGGCGGGTGGGGAAGTGCCGGTAGATCGTCCCCATGCCCACCCCCGCGCGTTCAGCGATCAGCCGCACGGGCGCATCGACGCCGGACGTCACGAAGACAGCGGCGGCGGCCTCCAGCAGGGCCTGTTCGTTGCGCTGGGCATCGACGCGCTTGGCGCGGGGTGTCGAGCCAGCAGGACCGGCAGTCGTCATGGGGACCCTTCGTCGAGACTTGCAAACCGGAGCGCTGCTCCGTATCCTTTCGGAGCGGCGCTCCGCTTAGATTGTGCTCGGCGGAGGCCTCGAACGCAAAGGACGTGTGATCTCCCGTGACTGCTGCTCCAGCGACGACCGACACCCCGGTCGTCCGCGCCCTCGACGCCGTCGTCGGCGCCGGTGATCCGGTCGTCTCGGTCGCCCCGGTGCGCCTCGACGCGCCGGGCAGAGCGCTCCCCCTCGACGTGCGCGTCTCTGCCCCTGTGACCGGGCAGCGCCTGCCGGTGCTGCTGTTCTCCCACGGCAACGGGTGGTCGCTCGACGGATACGCACCCCTGACGGCCTTCTGGGCGTCTCGTGGGTTCGTCGTCGTCCAGCCGACGCACCTGGACTCCCGTCGTGACGGCATCGGGTTCGACGACCCCCGGTTCGGCGAGGTCTGGACCGAGCGGCGCGCCGACCTCGTGCGGGCCATGGACCAGCTCGAGACGATCGAACGTGCGGTGCCAGGCCTTGCCGGGCGGGTCGACCGGCGCCGGGTGGTCGCTGCCGGACACTCCTGGGGCGCCCAGACCGTGCAGATGCTGCTCGGCGCCCGCGTGCTCGACGCCGCGGGCCAGGCCGCCCAGGACTACGCGGACCGGCGTGTGCAGGCAGGCGTGCTGCTGGCCGCGACCGGGATCGGGGGCGAGGAGCTGCACCCGTTCGCCCAGGAGCACTTCCCGTTCATGAACCCGTCGTTCAGCGAGCTGACCACGCCCACACTCGTGGTGGCCGGTGACCACGACCAGTCGAAGATGTCCAGCCGCGGCCCGGACTGGTTCACCGACGCCTACACCCACAGCCCGGGCGCCACCGACCTGCTGACCCTGTTCGACGCCGAGCACTCCCTGGGCGGCATCCCGAGCTGGGAGGCTGCCGAGACCACCGACGAGAACCCGGAACGCGTCGCGGTCCTGCAGCGACTGACGACCACCTACCTGCGCAGCGTTCTGGACCCCGCCGATACCGGATGGGCGAAAGCCGCCGCAGCACTGGCCGAGACCGGCGCGACACTCGGCCACATCGACAGCAAGCGGCCCGTGATCTGAGCCGCATCATCCCTGCTGCGCTGCGCCGCCCCGAGGCGGGTAGGCGCGGCTGACAATAATGCGCCTGGGTGCGAGGGTAATGACAAGGTCGGTACGCGTCGACCAGATCGGAGTCGGCTGTGCAGCGACCGCATCAGGTGGTGGTCCTCGTGCTCGACGGGGCGCGCCCTCTGGACGTCGGGATCCCGGCGGAGGTGTTCCATCCGGAGTCCGGGTTCCCCTACGAGGTATCAGCCTGCGGCGTCACCGCCGGAACGGTGACAACCCACGGAGACTTCGGTTTCACGGTCCCGCGGGGCCTGGAGGCACTGGCCGACGCGGACACGATCATCGTCCCGGGGTACGTCCCGGCCGGTCGGCCGATACCGGTGGAGGTGCACGAAGCGCTTCGGACCGCCGCGTCCCGCGGGGCGCGCATCGCGTCGATCTGCTACGGCGCGTTCGCCCTCGCGGATGCCGGCCTGCTCGACGGCTTGCGCGCGACGACGCACTGGGACGCCGCGGAGAAGCTCGCGGAGCAGCACCCGCAGATCACGGTCGAGCCGAACGTGCTCTTCGTCGACGAGGGATCCATCCTCACCTCAGCGGGTGCCGCCGCCGGACTCGACCTGTGCCTGCACATCGTCCGGCGCGACCTCGGCGTGAGCCAGGCGACAGAGATCGCACGAGGACTCGTCACCGCGCCCTACCGGAACGGGGGCCAGGCCCAGTACCTGCCGAAGACCAGCCCGGCGGTCCATGGCGAGACCCTCGCGGCGACGCGCGAATGGGCCATGGCGCGGCTCGACCAGCAGCTCACGGTCGCCGAGCTCGCCGCACACGCACGGCTTTCGCCCCGCACGTTCCTGCGCCGCTTCGCCGAAGAGACCGGCAACACGCCGATGCAGTGGATCCTCCGGGCGCGGGTCGACACCGCCCGCGAGCTCCTGGAGAGCACCAGGCTGTCGATCGACCGCATCGCGGACCAGGTCGGCCTGGGAACCGGATCGAACCTCCGGCTGCACTTCCGCCGGCTCCTGGACGTGTCCCCCTCGGAGTACCGCGCCACCTTCGCCGGGCGGAGCTGACCACCGCGATCGGCGCCCAGGCTGCTCGTTCTGCTACGAGATCCGAGGGGGAAGCGCGACCGTCTCGCCCGCCACATCGATCGCGACCTTGCCGTGCAGTGCGTACGACCGCCTGTTCTCCAGGAGCTCGTGAGCCTCGCCGATCCGGGCGAGCGGAAGAGTCGCACCGATGACCGGCCTGACCAGGCCACGCTCGACCAGCGTGGTGAGCGCGTCCAGCTTTCCTCGGTTCTGTCGCGTGAAGACGAAGTGATAGGCGGCGTTCCTGCCCCACGCCTCGATGAGGTTCTGCGGCTGCGCGAGGTCGACGATGCTCACGACGCGTCCGGCATCAGCGAGCGTCAGTGGGCTCCTGGTGAGCGTGTCGCCACCGATCGTGTCCAGGACGACATCGACCCCCTTGCCTCGCGCCAGCTCGGCCACCGCACCCACGTAGTCCGTCGAGGTGTAGTCGATCACCGTGTCCGCTCCGAGAGAGCGCACGAACTCGTGCTCGCTGGCTCTGGCGGTCGTGATCACCCGTGCGCCCATCGCCTTCGCGACCTGGATCGCGATCGTGCCGACACCGCCCGCGCCCCCATGGACGAGGACCGTCTCCCCCACGGTGAGCTGAGCTCGCGTCACCAGGGCCTCCCAGACCGTCCCGCCGACGAGAGTCAGGCTCGCCGCCTCCAGGTGACTGATGTTCTGCGGCTTGTGGCCGACGAGGTCGACGTCGGCGACGTGCTGCTCGGCGTAGGAGCCGGGACCGCCGAAGATCCTGGGGGTGTAGTAGACCTCGTCGCCTGCACGGAACTCTGTCACGTGGGAGCCGACCTCCTCGATCACGCCGGAGATGTCGTGCCCGATGACCGCCGGGAGCGGCACATGGTCCGCGTAGTCTCCGCGACGGATCTGAAAGTCGAGCGGGTTGACGGCAGTCGCATGGACGCGCACCCGCACCTGGCGGGGTCCGACCTCCGGCACGGAGACATCGCGCAGCTCGAAGGCATCGACCCCTCCGAATCGGGTGAGCACAACGGCCTTCATCAGATCAGTCATGTGGGTGTTCCTCATCGTGGTCCTGAGTTCGCGACGCGCGCGGATGAGCAGTTCTCATTCAGGGTCGCGTGCACGATCAACGGACGCCAGAGGCGGCTCTGCCACTATCCGCGAGGATAGTGACACGCCTGCCGTGCGGTGCCTCGTAGCGGACCTCCTCATGCCAGCGGGTCCGATCGCGTAGCGATCGGGTACGTCACCTCGCGCCCGGTCGGGCTCGTCGAGGCGACATCCCGCACAGGTCGCGTTGATGCGTCGGGACAGCCGTAGCGTGGTGCGGCCTTCCGCTGCCGGCGACGAGGCGGTGGCACGCTCGGGCGGGCTGCTCATCCTCTCGGGTGAGGGGCATGACCCATGTCATGGGTGGGGTGTGCAATGCACCGGGAAGGCGATGACAGGCCGACACTTCTGGGCGGAGCTCGCGAGCGGTGGACTGGAGTCAGGACCGGGGACCACCCGACGGCCGCAACCGCAGGAGCACATCATGGACCTCGTCGAAACCCTCCAGAACCTCCTCGGGCAGGTGCCCGAGCTCGTCCAGCCGCTCATCGTCGCGATCGCCGGCAACTTCCTCGTCGTGACCGTCCTGGTGCTGCTCAGCTCCGGCGCGCGCCGCGCGAAGTTCCAGCGCGCCTACGAACGCTACGGCGTGCCCGGTCGGGAACCCTTGGGCGGAGAGGTATCGACGCGGGGCGCCTGCTGATCGATAGACAGTTCTTATCGTCCGGCGTCGGGACAAGTCTTGGACGTCTGCCGGACGCCCGCCATAGCGTCGTGCCACGCCGCGGGAAGGGCTCCGGCCCACTCCGTCGACGCCGGTTCGTCGTGCCTGGAACAGGTCCCGGCCGGCGTGACCACACGGCCTCCGGCAGCCTGCCAAGGAGATCCATCATGAACAACACCGTGATCGGGCGCGTCACTATCCTCGCGAATATTGGCAGTGCCACCTCTGGAATGTGTGGAACGAGCGCACAACGCTTAGCGGAACTGGTCTCAGAGCGTGTGCTCCACCTCAGATGCAACTGGCTCCTCGACGGCATCGGCGTCTGACGACTTACGCCATACCGACCTCGCGTCCACCCATGAAGAACAGAGAGAGAACATGATGGAACACCCCATCACGCCTGTGGAGTATCACCGCGGGCTCGTCAGCGACAAACGCCGTATCGGACGAGGCGTCCTCGCAATCGCCCTCCTTGTCGGAGGCATGCAGTTCTTCATTCTTGCGCTCGCGATCATCGCCACCCTCATTGACACGGCAATCGGCACGGAGGCCAGGCCGGGGTACACGCCGCTCGTCAACGCTGTCGGTGCGTTCTCCGTGGCACTGCTGATCCCGTGGAGCATGCTGATCCAGCGCTGGCTCTACGGCGTGCGGGGCGGGTCGCTGTCGTCGGTGCTGTCGCACTTCCGCTTCGACATCTTCGGCCGCGCCCTCGTGATCCTCCTTCCGGTGACCGTCCTGTTCCAGATCGTGTACTACCAGACGCCGTTGCCGCAGACGACCTGGACATGGGACGACACGCTCCTTCTCACCGCCACGGCACTCGCCCTGACGCCGTTCCAGGCCGCCGGCGAGGAATACGGCTTCCGCGGTCTCATCCTCCGCGTCGTCGGCAGCTGGACGCACAGTGCGCGCCTCGGACTCGTGCTCGCCATCATCATCTCGAGCGTGCTCTTCGCGCTGGTCCACGTCTCCACGAGCGGGTTGCTGAACCTCTGGTACATCGTCTTCGCGGCCGGCACCGCGTGGATCACCTGGCGTACCGGCGGGCTCGAGATCGCCGTCGTGCTCCATGCGGTGTACAACACCACCCAGTTCGTCATCGACGCCGCGCTCCAGGTGGACCCCACCGTGGCCACCGACCGCTCCGCCGCCGCGATCGACCTGACCGCCCTCATCCCTGTTCCGCTCATCATCGGCGCCGTCATCGTCGTGGCGATCCGTACGCGACACACGGGGACGGTCCTGACGCCGGCGTCGGCAGAGGCTCCGCAGACCTCGATGGTCTAGCACCGTCGAACGTTTGTGTTTGCCCCCACGGCAGATTGTCTACTCACGAGCGGATCACTCGACCCGTCCTCAGGAAAGGTTGTTCATCGTGCGCACACCAGAGGCCGTCACAGGCGGCGACAAGGGGTCGCTCTCGTCGGGAGCCGGACAGTGACGGGGCCCGCAGACCAGGGCTACGCACGTCCCGTTCGCGCCGGTGATGCAGAGGTCGCGCTGCCTGGGACATCGCCCGACCGGCCGTTCGGTGTCCACTTCCGGATGTCGCGCTGGAAGTCCCTGGTCGTCCTGGTCGCGGTACCGGTGATATTGCTCCTGGTCCAGATCATCGTGTTCCAACCGGTCGTCCTGATCGAGGGGCCGGCAGATCCGAACAAGCCTGCACTCACACCGCTCACGATCGTCGCGACGGGACTGAGCACCGCCATCACCGCGTTGCTCGCGACGGTGCTGGTCGCGAGGATGGCGAAGGTGCCGTGGCGTGCGGTGTTCCGGCACACCCGTACCTTCGACTGGCGACGCGTCGGGGTCTATCTCCTGGGATCCGCGGTCCTGGTCGGTCTCGCCGGCATCGTGACAACACTCGTCGCGCCGGGGTCTACCGGACGGGGGGCGTTCGAGATCGGAGCGACTACCATCGCCACTCTCGTCGCCACTCTTCTCTTCACTCCTCTGCAGTCCGCAGGTGAGGAAATTGCCTTCCGAGGAGCGGTGATCCCCGCCGCCGGCTCCTGGTTCCGCAGCGTCCGGCTTGCCATGGTGTTCGGCATCGTCGTCTCTGGGGCGCTCTTCGCAGCGGTTCACGTGTCCCTGGACCCGTGGCTCGTCAGCTATCTGTTCGTCTTCTCCGCGTGCACGGCGATCATGGGTCTGATCAGCGGCGGGCTGGAAGCCGCGATTGCCTTCCACGTCTCCAACAACGTTGTCGCCGGGATCGTGAATGCCCTCTTCGCAGGCGGCGGCTCGTCGGTGATCGACCGCGGCGTCGGATCCGGGCCGGGCCCCTCCCTCATCATCCTCATGGTGATGAACGTCCTGGTCGTCGTCATGGTCTGGCTCGTGGAGCGCGCCAAGCGTTCGAGCTCGGTTCGGACCGGGGGAGAGCCTGCAAGGCGCTCCGGGTCGCTCTGACGTGAGCAGTCAACTCAGTACCGGAGCTGCCGGTATCGAGAGGAAGGATCGTCATGACCGTGCCGATGGTCGGCAAGACCTACCGGTTTGACATGGGGTGGCTGAGGATGCGGTTCACCTTCAGCTCATCGTCGCAGGGCAGGTTCGTCGTGGAGGAAGGCGGTGGGCTCACACCGAACGGCCACGCCGAGACCGTCGCCCTCGATCTGAAGGAGATCCGCGACGATCTCTACCTGAACTCGTGGGCCGAGGCGTGCGGCACGACAGTGACCCACGTGGTGGATCTCGCGAACGCGACGGTGTACTCCAACGTCACCGTCGACGGCACGCTGTACAACTTCGTCGGAACCATCACCGAGGTGACCGACGTCCCCGTCGCCGACCGCAGCGCCGTCGGTAGTGGCAAGACCGAGCGCACCACCGAGATCGTGCTCACCGCGCTGCGAGAACTCTTCGCCGAGAGGGACCTCACCGGGGTGTATCGCTACGGGGCAGAGCCGTATGCACGGCACAGCCCTCAGGCGTCCGATGGTCTGGAGATGCTGCGCCCCGCCGCGCCCGGTCTGCGGGGATCCACCTGGGACCTACAACGCATCGCGGCCCAGGATGATCTCGTCTTCACCCACAGCATCGTCCACGGATGGGCGCCCGGCCCGGTGGTGATCGTCGACATCTTCCGCCTGGAGAACGGTCGCATCGTCGAGCACTGGGACGTCGTGCAGGACCTCGTCTCGACCGGGTTCACGGCCAGCGGGCACCCCGTGGCGTGAACCTGTGCACGCCACTGCCCACAACGAGAGGACCACAGCGATGAACGATCAGAGCCAGTACGAAGCGACCGTCC
The DNA here is from genome assembly GCF_040655935.1 of Promicromonospora sp. NPDC050262. Classification (NCBI taxonomy): domain Bacteria; kingdom Bacillati; phylum Actinomycetota; class Actinomycetes; order Micrococcales; family Promicromonosporaceae; genus Promicromonospora; species Promicromonospora sp. NPDC050262. The sequence goes on from NZ_JBFAKX010000024.1 coordinate 33,037, forward strand.
GCGACAACCCCGACGAGACCCGCTTCGACGTCTTCGTCGACGACACCCACGCCGGGTTCTCCGTCTACAAGGACATCGGCGAGACGCAGCGCATCTTCTACCACACGGTCGTCTTCGAAGAGTTCGGCGGCCGAGGCCTGGCCGGCACCCTCACCCGCACCGCACTGAGCACCAGCGTCCAGGCCGGGCACCGCATCGTCGCCGTCTGCCCCTACGTGAAGAAATGGCTCGCCACGCACCACGACTTCGACGACGCCACCGACCCCGTGGGCCGGGAGCACGTCCGCGCCCTGCGCTGAACCACGCACCATCTGAACCACGCACCACCCGAACCGGGCACAAGAACGCGCCAGGCTGCCCGCCACGACACCTGTCGAGCTTGCGACATGAAGGACCGCGACGATGACCAGACCCTCTCCCCCGGCGAGCAGGTTCCGCCTCGTCCCGATGGCACCGCGCGACCCGCGCGAACCGGGCCGGTCGGCCAGCGTGCTCGAGCTGTTCTTCGACCTCGTCTTCGTCGTCGCGGTCAGCATCGCCTCGGTCCAGCTCCACCACGCCCTGACCGAGGGACACGTGCTCGACGGCCTGGCCACCTACGGTCTGGTGTTCTTCGGGATCTGGTGGGCCTGGATGAACTTCACCTGGTTCGCCACCTCGTTCGACACCGACGACTGGCTCTACCGCGTGCTGACCATCGTGCAGATGGCCGGCGTGCTCGTGCTCGCCACGGGAATCGAGCCCGCCTTCACCGACCAGGACTACACCCTGCCGGTCATCGGCTACGTGGTCATGCGCCTGGCCATGGTCGCCCAGTGGCTGCGGGCCGCCCGCTCGCACCCGTCCGTGCGCCGCACCGCGCAGGTCTACGCGGCGGGTATCGCCGCCGTCCAGGTCCTCTGGCTGGCCCAGCTCGCCCTGCCCGAAGCACCGGGCATGATCATGCTGGTGCTGCTCATCGGCGCCGAGGTCACGGTCCCCGTGATCGCTCAACGGCGTGGCAGCGCCCCGTGGCACCCGCACCACATCACCGAGCGCTACGGCCTGTTCACGCTCATCCTGCTCGGCGAGAGCCTGCTCGCCTCCGCCAACGCGATCATCGAGGCCGTCCATGACACCGACACCCTCGGACCGCTGATCTCGATCGCCGCGCTCACGTTCGTCGCAACCGGTGCCCTGTGGTGGATCTACTTCTGGCCGCCGCACCACCGGGCCATCACCGGTGCCGGCGGATCACTGCGCTACGCCTACGTCCACTACCTCGTGTTCGCCGCCGCCGGCGCGCTCTCCGCAGGCATCGAGGTCGAGATCGACGCCCTGACCGGACACAGTGAACTCAGCAGCCTGGCGGCCTCCTTCACCGTGACCGTTCCCATCGCGGTCTTCCTTGCCGGGACGTGGTGGATCGCGATCCGTGACCACGCGGACCCGCTCGTCAACACCGTCGTCCCGGTGGCCGCGGTCCTGGTCCTGTGCGACCCGGTGATCCCCGTCCCGGTCAGCCTGACCGCCGCCATCCTCGTGGTCGTCGTCATCGTCCTGGTCCTCCACCCGCCGGTGAGCTCGACGGCTCCACCGCCTTCAGATGCGGCACGCACGTGGCGCCGTGGTCCGGCGCGCACGTGACGCCCCCTCCCAGGATCACGAGCCGACCAGCAAGTGGACGTTGCTTCTCCGGAGCTGGCCGTGCTGTCCCAGCCGGGCGCACAGCTCGACGTGCTGCACCGCGCACGCCAGATCGTCACGGGACCCGAATGAAACACGTGAGCGCGGGTATGGGGAACGCGCCGCGGTGAGTCGCCGCTGCAGAAGCATGAAGGAGACCGGAGCCATGACCGCACGCTGGAACGACCGCCGCCTCGTCAAGCGCGTGAAGCCGGGCGACGGGCGGCAGCTGGCCCCGTTCCGTTGGTGGCAGATGACGCGGCGGTCGGTGCTGTCGATCGCCCTGCCCACTGACCCGGCGACGCCTGGAGGCGAGACGTCGGTGTACACGATCGAGGTCAAGCACGGCGGCGATCCTGAGACGTGGGAGGTGTTGGCAGGCCTCTACCGCGACGGCCGGCACGTAGCCGAATCGAAAGTGCCGGCGCTCTTCCCCGTCCCGGGCGGGCACATCGACGTGCGCACGAGCGAGGCGGGGATGCGTCGAGCGCACTTCGTCGCCGACGACGGCACGGAGCATCGACTGGAGCCAGACCCGAAGTCCGCAGAGGGGCGCCGTATGCGTTTCGCGCGCGAGCATCCTGCCGCGAGCGGGCTCATGGGCGCCGTCTCTATCATCTTGCTGCTCATCGGCATCGGCCTGAACCTCTTGCAGCTCGCGGAGCCGCTCTCCGAGATTCCACCCATCGCGGACACGATCGGCACGTTCGTGTCTCCCGTGCATCTGCCGCTGTGGCTCAACGTCGCGCTCGGCTTCGGCGCTGCCGTAGGCGCCACCGAACGCGCTCTGCGGATGCGATACCACTGGCTGCTCGACAGCGGTGCCGGCATCTGAACCAGGGACACGCTCTTCGAGCCCTGCCACCTGTCGAACGGGCATGGAGGAGCACCCATGCCCACCGCACCAATGCCCCAAGACACCGCACCCGTGCTGGTCACTGGCGCCACCAGCAAGCAGGGCGGCGCGACCACTCGCGCACTCCTCGCCGCCGGAGTTCCAGTGCGCGCCCTGGTGCGTGACGTAGCCACCGACCGGGCCCGAGCGCTCGAGGCACTGGGCGTCGAGCTGGTCACCGGACGGACGATGGTGCTGGCGATGCCCAGACGCCGGACACGGTCCTCGACATGACTCTTGACTTCGAAGTGGCGCACGCCTGTCGGTGTCGGTCCGGCGGCGATCATCGAACAGTAGAATAGATGGTTCACACCGCTGGGCTCGGCGGCTTCGGCCGCGGTGGTGCCGTAGCGGATCTCGCCGTCATGGCTCAGTCCGGCTCCCACGTGGCCCGAGCTTGACTGGACGCTGAAGACGCCGTGGACGCCGTGGAAAGCCGCATGCAGCGACGCCGGGTCTGCGAGGTCTCCGAGGACGATCTCGGCGCCGGCGGCCTGGACGTGCCTCTCCGGGAGATCGCCCGGCGTGCCGAGGTCGGTGCGGCCACGGTCTACCGGCACTTCGCGACCAAGGGGCTCGCCTGAATGACGGGACGGGGTACCCCGGGAGTACCCGAGACGCGGAGAACGCCCTCCTAGGCAACAAAGAAACCCCGCTCGGCCGGAGCATCTGCCCTGGTCAAGCGGGGTTTCCGTCTGTGGAGCTAGGGGGATTCGAACCCCCGACCTTCTCATTGCGAAGGATGGCGGGGCCTGCCTTAACGACTGCTGGAGCCATTTCCCGGGTGCATGTCGTGCATCCGAAACACCGTGGTCGCCAGTCGGGGGTGCGCGGGGGGTGCACGAAAATCGGCGCTGTTATCGCGGGTTTGTGGCTCGACTTCTGCCCATAGGCGGTCTTCGTGGGGTCCCTGTCCCTCCGGCATCCGGCGGCGCGGGGCACGTCTCGGACATCGGTTCTGCTGGCAGTGCAACAGGTCCCGCCCGTCCAGCTCGTGGTGCGGTGGTGCTCCTGGTCGGCGGGACCTGTTGCACTACCGGCGGGTTCGGTGTCAGGGTCCCGGTCAAGCCGATGGATGCCGGAGGGACAGGGGCACCACGGGCGTTTCCCTGCCCCTCTGGTGTTCGGTTGGTGCCCGCCGGAGGCACTGCCTGTGGGTCGGACGCTGTCCGGGTCCTTACCCTCGGATCAGGCTGCTGAGCCCGACGAGCAGTAGCACGACTGCGGTGAGGCCCGACCAGAACAGCAGGTTGCGACGGATGCGCCTGTCCTGCTTCTGGTCCTCGGTTTCCATGCGGCCGATGGTGCCACCCGTGCGTGCACGTGCCCATGTAAGCAAGGGGTGATCTATCGAGGGACGGTCTCGACTACTGAGTCGGGACCGTCTCTTGTCATGTCTGGGGCCGGTAGGCCGTCGGGGTGCGGTGGGGTCGCGCGTAGGGCGCGGAGCGCCCGGAGCGCGGGGGTCCCCATCGCGGGCCCCCGCCGGCCGGACGGCCCCGCGCGCCGGAGCCGCGCCTTGAGCCAGTAAAGAAAGTCCTCACAGGCCAGTCACGCGGGTAGATCAACGAGGCCTCTTCGCGTCGCTCCCTGTAAGCCGTTTCTCAAGGACCGGCAGATAACGCTGGACCTGCTCTCGATCACTCTCCTTCTCAGACTCCGACAATTCTGCGTAGGGAGTTCTCAGCTGGATCGTCCACTTGCGGACGAGCTCTGCGGGAATCGTCAGCGATCCATCCGCACCAGGCGTGCATCTCTCATGCAAATACTGCTGCCAGTGAGCCCATCGCTCGTGCTCTATCTCTGCCAATTCCTCGACGAGCCGCTTGTCACGAAGCGATCGAAGCAGTTTGTCATTCGACGACATATCAGATGAGCCCCTCCGAAACAAGCTTCCAGTAGTGCTGTCCGAGCACAGTCAGTTCGCATGACTTACTGCCCATAGCAGCATGCCACATGTGCGGAGCATCGACTGGCCGAACGAGGTTTACCCGCACATACTTCTGCAGAACCTGAAAAATCGCGTTCTTCTCAGGGTCGGGAGGCGGAATCGACGGATCATTCTCCTGGCCCGGAGATCGCTCAGGCTCGTAAGCCGGATCGAGCAAGAAATCGTGATCGGCAGTCGGAAAGTGCGTAGTCAGCGCCTGTAGATCTGCGAGGGCTATCGGCGGATCGACCTTGCGGAGCGAGACAAACTTCTTGACGTTTGTCTTGAACACTGGTCGCTGAGCCCATGTACCAAGCGACTGGTCGATGTGCGCGTAGACACTGCCGGGCGTGATATCCCCCACGAGGTTTGCTGCGGCGCCGTTTAGGGCATCGACGAACAACCTTGTAAAGACGCCCGATCCGTCACCTGTTTCTAGCGCATATTGCGTTGCGGTCGAGGCAGTAAGAATGGTCACACCGTCCGATATTTCGGTCATCGTACGGGCTATCGCATTACTGCCGGCACTTCCCCCGTGACAACTGTCGAGAATAATCACCTTGTTCTTGGCGCTCGACTGGTTCGCGAAGGTCATCACTTCGCTCAGCGCTAACCCATCATCACCATCGACAGAGTCGCTCGTGCACAGGTACCCTCCCGTGTCCTCCAGGTAGCCATGTCCGGCGAAGTAGAAGAGCGCGACATCAGAATCGTCAACGAAGAGCTCCCTTACAGCGCTCTTGAGTTCTGTCTTGGTGACCGGCTGGGTATCATTGGTGCCGATCAGAACGTTTGGCGTGGGAAAGTTGAGCGTACCGTCAGCATTGCGCTCCAGCACGCCTCGAACGGCGAGAGCGTCGTTGACACAGCCGCCTAGATTTGTGATGTGGGAATAGTAGTCGATCCCAACGATCAGGGCTTTGCGCATGTTTAGAGGGAGTCGATAAAAGCGGCGATGTTGGTGTCGCTCCACACAACGGTGGAGACACCACTGATAGAGGTGCGGTCGTCCGTGTATGCCCAGACTCCAAGGATCGGCTTCTCCTCCTCCTTCGCGCATTCGATCTCCCACTTCTGCCCGCTTGAAGTAAGAGAGTTCTTGCTGACGAGCACGATAACTCCGTGCGACCGCCGAATGCGCGTCCGGACTCGGTCCTTCCAGTTGGAGTCGTACGGTTCCTTGACTGACATGTCGATGAACTCATACGGCGCACGAGCATTGAGCGACTGCCCCTTAAGAAAGTCGCGCTGACGCTCATCCTCAATTGCGAACGCGATGAATACGACCTTGCTTTGCGTCATGGCATCTCCCTTGATGGCTCAGGACTATTAATGCGGTCACGGCCGCGCAATGAGGCTACGCCGCGCAGATCGCCCGACCAAGGGTCCATCGACTAGTTCACCCTCTGGGTATGGGGTGAACTAGGAGTCGACCCCTGCCACGTCCTAGTGCTGAATCACCGAACTGGGTAGACGATTATGCGCATGCATCGGAATTGCACACTGGAGAACCGTGACCGTCCGACGATTCTTTGCGACCGGGTCCGGCTCGGACCGGCCACGCCGCTGACGCCTGAAGTCCTAGCTAGATCGTGGGGATCGTGGCACCAATCTCCGCGACATCGGCGGTCACAGCGTCCGCGCCAGCTTCCCGCAGCTCATCGCCTCGGCGCGGTGTCTTGGCGTAGCCGATGCAGGGCATGCCGACCGCTCGTGAGACCTCAACGTCAGAGACGGAGTCGCCGATGAACACGGCTCGGTTGGGCTCGGTGCGGAGGAGTCGGAGCGCCTCGTCCACGGTGTACGTGTTGGGCTTCATGAGGTCGGGCCTGCCCGTTGGCCGGCCGATCACTGCGACGACATGGGAGGCCAGCGACCAACGTTCGAGGTAGGCGCGGATCGCGACCTCGGCATTGTTGCTCACGATGAGCACGGGCTTGCCACTCCGGCGGCATTTGGCGAGGAGGTCGTGCGCGCCGTGGGTCGGCTCAGCGGTGGATGCCGCGGCGGTCTCGGCGCCGTCGCATAGGGCCTCGACCTCGGCCAAGACGTGGGGCGCGTTGGCGGCAGCCCATCGGAGAACGGCGAGGTGGTCGCTGGTGGTGCCGATGCGCTCGTCTAGGGTGATGCCGTGCGCGAGCAGCGGTGCCCGTGCCGCGTCCGCCACTTCGAGGTTTGCGGGTGCGGGGATCAGCGGCGTGACAGGTCCGTCGAAGTCCAGCAAGACCGCATCGGCTGCGGCGAGCAGCTCGGCCGCGTGGCTCACGAGGTGGCCTTGGTCGCGATGGTCTCCCACACACTGTCGAACCAGAGGCGTGCCTGCGCGACGAACTGGGTACCGAGCGACTCAGCGTCGCCGTCGTCGGCGTAGTGGAACAGCTCGGCGTCCTTGCCGAGCGAGTCGTAGGTGGCGAGTCGGTCGTCTCCGTCTCTGACCTCGTGCTCGCGGACGGGGTAGAAGCCGAAGAACACGTCGGTGTTGCTGAGAATGTAGGCCTTGAACAGCGGGGCGGATCCGTGGACTCGGGCCTCGACGGTGGCACTCCGGACGAGGCCGAGGTCTTGCAGTTCCTCGACGCTGTCGCGGATCGCTCCGAGGTGGCGGGTGCTGATCGCGGCCATGCGTGCGCGGGCTCGTGCACTGTCGGCCTCGTCACCGGATACGGCGACGGGCAGCGCGAGGGGGCGCGTCATGTCCGGCAGGAGGACGCGTAACCGGATTTCGCGAGGCGTTAAGCGTCCGCTTCGGATCTTGTCGAGCGGTTCGGTGATCGCGCCGTGCAGCGTCTCTGAGGTGTACCCGACGAAGTCGATGGTGACCGTCTCTGCCTCGAAAATGCGCTCGATGTGCGGGCGCAGTCCGGCAGGCCGTGCGGCTCGTTCGCGTACGAAGACGCCGCTCCCCTGGCGGGAGACGGTCAGGCCTTCATCGCGGACGATGCGCAGGGCTTGCTGCACGGTCATCCGCGCGACGCCGAACATCGTCGCCAGGTCGTTCTGGGACGGCAACTGCTCACCGGGCTGGAACTCGCGCCGGAGGATCGCTGCACGAAGTGCCGCCGCCACCTGCTGGTAGGGCGGGCGCGGGTCGTCCGGGTCCAGTTCCATACCTCCAATCGTAGCGACATGGCCAACCCGGCTAACCAAGTTCGTCTCCGCCTCTTGACATGGCTAGCCAGGCTGGTGCAATCTCTTGCTGTACAGCCTGGCTAGCCAAGCTAGTCACGACGACCAAGGAGATGCAGACATGGCGATGCAGCGACGGTTTGCGGTGGCTCACGAGGACGTCTTCCCCAAGGGCGCGTTCTTGAAGGGTGAGGTCGAGCCGGTGGCCGACTTCAACGGCCCCAAGCGGGAGGACGGTTCGCGTCCCCAGCAGCTCGACAAGGACACGGGTCTGCCGCTGTGGCAGGTGGTGGTCCTGGACGCTGACGAGGAGGCCGGGAAGAAGGACACGGCCGTGACGGTGAAGATCGCGGCGAAGTACCAGCCGGTTCCCCCTGCGAACAAGACGCCGTTCCCGTGGACGCCGATCGAGTTCGTGGGCCTGACGGCGCTGCCGTACGTGGACGACAACGGCACCCGGCCGCGCCTGGCGTGGTCGTACAAGGCCGACGACCTGTGCGAGCCCGGCAAGGCCGACGTCGCCACGCCTGCCCGCCCGGACGCCGGTAAGGCTGCCTGACCTTCCACGGCTAGCACCCCGGGGGGCGGGCGTACTGATTCCCGCCCCCCAGCTCGGCCCGGCACGGGCCACCACCCGCACCACCGATACGGGAACGGAGAAGAGCTGATGGCACGCACGACGCGCACCACACGACGGATCAACCGCCGTGTCGTGGAAGCACTGGAGAACGCCACCCGCGCCGCTGAGCGCGGCACCGACGAACTGCGCAAGGCCGCGAAGGCCATGGATGCAGTCCAGGCAGAGACCCGGCTGCACAACGACCTGGCCGACGACGTCAACCACGCCTGGGTCCGGGCTGCTGATGCCGGGTTCGAGCTGCGCGCCCGCCTGGCCGCCGAGCAGGACGGAGAGGGCCGATGAACCCCCGCGCCACCTTCCGCGACTACGACGCCAAGGCACGTGCCCGGATCATCGCCGCCACGACCGGCCGTCCCGGTAAGGCTGGTGCGGCCTGGCGGGTCCTCGTCCGCGTCGCCAGCTTCACGGCTCGCCGGTTGTGGCTGTTCACCCGGGCGTCCGGCACCTGGGCGGTGAAGCACCCGGTCCTGCCCGTGGTCGGCCTCGTGCTCGCGCTCCTCTGGCACGGCACCCTGACCCTGGCGGAGTGGCCCGGCGACCGCACCACCGGGCCCCTCGTGCTCCTGGTCGCGTTCATGGTCCCCGGCTTGTTCCTCGGCCTGTGGGCTGCCGTTGCGCCGGCGCACTACCGGCGTAAGAAGAACGCCCGGGACATCCGCCGTGCGTGGCCCGAGGTCGCCAAGGCGTGCGGCATCTACCGCCGGCAGGAAGACGGCACGGTGTTCGTCTCCCGGCTGCGCAAGGTCACCCACACGCCCGGGACGGTGACGCTGCGGGTGGAGACGTTCGCGGGTCAGACGATGGACACGATCCGGCGCGCCGCTCCCGCGCTGGCGACCGCGTACAGCGCCCACGGGTACGACACCGTGCAGATCAAGCCCCGTGTCCTCGACCTGGTCCTGTTCACCACCGCGCGCCTCGCCCCGCGTGCCGCGGTCCTGCCGCACCCCGACGCGATCACGACCGACGTCGTCCCGGTCGGTCGCACCCGTGGTGGGGACGCCTGCACGATGCAGATCATCGGGCGGCACACCCTCGTCGTCGGTGCCTCCGGCGCGGGCAAGGGCTCGGTCCTGTGGTCCGTCGTCGGCGGGCTCGCTCCGGCCGTGCACGCTGGTGTCGTCCGGCTGTGGGGTGTGGACCTCAAGAAGGGTCTGGAGGTCGCCACCGGGCGGGGCCTGTTCGGGCACGCCGCCTACTCCGCCGAGGATGCCCTGGACGTCCTGCGCGCCCTGCTGCGCGTGATCGACGAGCGCGGCGCCAAGATGCGCGGCGTCTCCCGGCTGCACGTCCCCGCTTCGGGTGATCCGCTGCACGTCCTGATCATCGACGAGCTGGCCGACCTCATGGCGTACTCCGACTCGGAGATCCGTCGTGAGGCCGAGCGGCTGGTCTCCAAGATCCTGACCCAGGGCCGCGCCCTCGGGGTCGTCGTCCTGTCCTGCGTGCAGAACCCCCGGCAGGACTCCCTCGGCGGCACCCGTTCCCTCTACACCCAGAAGATCGCACTGCGTCTGGACTCCGACTCCGAGACCGAAATGGTGCTCGGTGGGCTCGCGCCGCTTGCTCCGGCGCACACGATCAACAAGAACGACCCCGGCACCGCCTACCTCGTCACCGAGGACGGCACACCCCAGCTCGTCCGCTTCGACTACTGGCCTGACGAACTGATCCGCACCACCGCGGTGCACTACGCCGCACCGGCCGAGCACGCCGCACCGCTGCCACGGAGTGGCGACGACGCCGTCAACGCCTGGGCAACCGCATCGGCCAAGGCAGCCGGACGCCTGTCCGACGACGACAACGCGGCCCCGGTCGCCGCCCCGGCACCCCGGCAGCGCAAGCCCAGGGCACCCCGCAAGCCTCGTGCGCCCCGCGCACCCCGGCCGGCCGCTTCGGCCGCATCCTCTGAGGAGGTCCAGTCATGAACCGCCCCACCGCCCGGCCCGCCGTCCGCATTGCCGCCGACTCCCGGCCCGTCCTGGTGTTCACCGTTGTCCTGACCGTGGCCGTCGCCCTGGCGTCGTTCGCCCTCTCGTTCGCGTCCCTGCGGGACGCTGCGCTGTGGGGTCGGGTGCCCGAGTCCCTCGCCTTCCTCGTCCCGGTTGTCATCGACGCCTCCGTCCTCGTCTACGGCCTGGTTGCCCTCGTCCTGCGGGCCCGGGGTTCCTCGTCGGTGTGGGCCTGGACCCTGATGCTCGGCTTCACGGTCGTGTCCATCGGCGCCAACGCTGCACACGCCTACGACGTCGGCCCCGAGCTGCGCACCATCGTCGGCGTCGTCCTGGTCGCCCTCGCACCGCTCTCGGTGCTGACCTCGACGCACGCCCTGGCGTCCCTCGTGGTTGCTCACACGCCCGCCGTCGACCCGGTACCGGTCCCGGTTGTTGAGCCCGTCGACGCCGCGGTCCCGGCCGCCATCGAGTCGGCCGCTCCCGTCGGCGTGAACCCCGCGCCGGCTCCGGACCCTGTCCCCGTTCCGGCCGAGCCGGAGCGCTCCCCGGTCGCTGCTCCGGCTGCTCGCCGGCCTCGTCTGGGCCGTGTCCGTCCGGTCACTCAGGACGCTCTGGACCTGCCCGGTCTGATGGTGAGGGCCGACGCATGATCGCCTCGGCCGACCAGATGCGCCCCGCCGCCTGTGCCCGCCCTGAGAACCAGCACCTGTCCTGGATCAGCGAGACCGCCGTCTTCACTGAGCGTGCCGCCATGGCCGCGGTGTGTGCCGCCTGCCCGGTCCTGGCCCTGTGCGCCCGCGAGGTCGCCACCACGAAGACCACGGCCGGGTTCTGGGCCGGCGCCGACTACACCATCCCCGACCCGCCCGAGCAGGACACCCTGCCCGGCCTCGAACTGCCCGGCACTGCTGCGGTGGGGATGGCGGCATGAGGCGCCCCAAGATGCTGGACCTGTTCTGCTGCCAGGGCGGGGCCGGCATGGGCTACCACCGGGCCGGGTTCGACGTCGTGGGCGTCGACATCGACCCGCAGCCGAACTACCCGTTCGAGTTCGTCCAGGCCGATGCGCTGGACTTCGCAGCCCGGTACGCGGGGGACTTCGACGCCGTACACGCCTCACCCCCGTGCCACGACCACACCTCGCTCAAGTCCCGTGCGGGCACCAACGGCACCGGCTGGCTACTGGGCGCCACGCTGGAGCTGCTGCCGACCCTGTTCGAGACGTACGTGGTCGAGAACGTCATGGGCGCGCCCATGCACACCGACATGGTGCTGTGCGGGTCGATGTTCGGCCTGCGCGTCTACCGCCACCGCAAGTTCCTCGTCGCCGGCCCGACGCTCCTCGCCCTGCCGCCCCACCCCAGGCACCGCGTCAAGACGTCCACGAAGAAGCGCCGCACCGACTGGGACGCGGGCCTGAACATCTCCGTGACCGGAGACATCGGCACCAGCATCGGTGGTCCTGCGATGGGGATCGACTGGATGACCGGACGTGGACTGTCCCAGGCCATCCCGCCGGCCTACACACAGTTCATCGGCGCCCAGCTCCTGGACCACCTCACCGACACCGCCCCGACCCTGGCGGCGGCATGAACACCGCACCACCGAGCACGTTCCCGGGGTTCGGGGAGCACGCACCGCTGGAGGTCGGTCCCGGCGCCCTGGGCTTCGCCACCCAGAGTGTTCGGGGCCGGTCCGTGCGCGGTGCCCTCGAAGCGTTCTCCGAGACTGCCGCCGCGGTCGGGTACTGCTCCCACCCCGTACGGCTCTCCGGCTCCTCGATGACCGTCGACACCACCACTGGCGAGGTCGTGGGCCAGTACTCCTCCGACGACGCACCCATGGGCCTCCTGTACCGCCCGTGCGGGAACCGGCGTGAGGACGTCTGCCCGGCCTGCTCCCGCGTCTACGCCCGCGACACGTTCGCGATGATCCGCTCCGGCCTCCTGGGCGGCAAGACCGTGCCCGAGACCGTGGCCGACAACCCCCTCGTCTTCGCGACCCTGACCGCCCCCTCGTTCGGGCACGTCCACGGCATCCGGGCCAAGAACGGGCACAAGGCCGGCGGGACCTGCCGCCCCTACGACCGCGCCAAGGTCTGCGAGCACGGCCGCTCCGAGTCGTGCATGCGCGCCCACACCGAGACCGACCCCGCCGTCGGTTCGCCGCTGTGCTGGGACTGCTACGACTGGACCTCCGCCGTGGTGTGGCAGTGGCACGCCCCGGAGCTGTGGCGCCGCTTCACCATCGCGCTGCGCCGTGCCCTGGCCGGCTACCTCGGGCTGACGGACTCCGAGCTGAAGCACGCGGCGTCGGTGCAGTACGCCAAGGTCGGGGAGTACCAGGCTCGTGGGCTGATCCACTTCCACGCCCTGGTCCGCCTCGACGGACCCACCGGCCCCGGCTCACCCGCTCCGGTCGACGGCGTCACGCTGGCCGGCCTGATCGAGTCGGCGGCGCGTGGTGTTCGGGTGGAGGCTCCTCCGGTCGATGGTGCAGACGTGCCGCGTGTGCTGGCCTTCGGGTCCCAGCTCGACGCGCGGACCGTCCGCACTGGCCTACCGGATGCTGCCGCTGACGACGCCCGCACCTCGGACACCCTCGTGCCCGAACAGGTCGCCGGCTATCTCGCGAAGTACGCCACAAAGAGCACCGACGTCGACCCGGCCTCACCCCGCCCGCACCTGGCCCGGATCACAAGGGAATGCCGCCGCCTGGCCGACCGCGCCGCCACGGCGTGCCGCCCGGACGGGTACGAGCCGGAAGAGGACGAGGACGGGTGCGTGTGCGGGACGTGCATCGAGTCGCCGTACCGGCTGCTGGCGAAGTGGGCGCACATGCTCGGCTTCCGGGGTCACTTCTCCACCAAGAGCCGGCGCTACTCCGTCACCCTCGGGCGCCTCCGCTCAGCTCGGGCACGGTTCGCCCGCCTCCAGGCCGAAGCACAGCGCGCCGGCGAACCGCTCGACGTGACCGACCTGGAACGCCGGCTGCTGGCCGACGACGAAGAAACGACCCTCGTAGTCGACGGGGCGTGGTCCTACGTCGGGACCGGCTGGCCGACCAACGGCGAGAAGGAACTCGCGGAGGCTGCCGCAGCTCGAGCCCGCGAATACGCCCAGTGGAAGGCAGCACAGAAGCACCCGGCCCGTGCGGCCTGACAACGACGTGTGAGTGTGGAAGGGGAAGTGATGGACGAGTACCTGACGACTGAGGAAGTCGCGGCCTGGCTGAAAGTCGCGCCGTCGACCGTGTGCCGCTGGCGGATGGCCGGGAAGGGCCCGCGCGTGACATGGCTCTCGCCGTCGCTCCCTCGCTACCGACGTGAGCACGTAAACGCCTGGCTGAAAGCGGTGGCGGCATGAGCATCACCAAGACGGCCAACGGTCGGTTCCGCGCCCAGTTGAAGAACGGCCGGCAGTTCGTGGGGTCGCGCACCTTCGACACCAAGACAGAAGCCAAGAACTGGCTGAACCGGGAACGGGCTGCGCTCGACGGCGGTATCGATCCCCGCGCGGGCAAGGAACGGGTGCGGCTCGTGCTGGATCGTTGGCTGACGATCCGGAAGACGACGGTCGCGAAGAAGACCTATGGCGCTGACGCGGACCTGCGGCGGCTCATGCCCACCAGCATGCAGAACGTGCACCTGTCGGCCATTTCGGAGCGGGAGGTCGCCCGGTCGTTCGAGGTCCTGCTTGCTCGGGGCCTGGTGGACTCGTCGGTGGTGCGGTATCGGGCGAGCCTGTCGTCCTTCTTCGCCTGGTGCGTGCGAGAGAAGCTGATCGTGCGGAACCCGGTGACCGGCGTCAAGGTTCCGAAGGGCTCGGGTGTGGTCGAGGAGATGGACCCGTTCACGGAGCACGGCCTCGAAGCGGCGTACCTGACTTGGAAGATGAAGGACGAACGGCTGGCGGACATCCTGCTCGTGATGGGCTGGACAGGCCTGCGCTGGGGAGAGGTCCGCGCGATGCAGGTCGCGAACTTCGTTGAGGTGCCGACGCCAGGTCTGATGGTGCGTCGCAGTCAGCCGGAGGGCTCCCCGATCAAGGCCACCAAGGGCCGGTCGATGCGCCGGGTCCCGCTCGCGGATCGCGTACTGCCGATAGTCCGTGAACTCGCCACGGGGCGGGCTGCGCACGAGCTGCTCTTCACAACGGCGACCGATGCTCAGCTCTGGCGGTCAAACACGCTCCGAACCCTGGGGTGGGAGAAGACCGGACAGGGTCGGCGGCTGCACGACCTGCGGCACACCGCCGCGTGCCTCTGGCTCTCCCGCAGCGTCGCGCCGGGAACGGTCCAGGCGTGGTGCGGCCACGAGTCGATCGCGACGACGAACCGGTACCTGCACTTCCTCGGCACGGACGCCGACAAGGCCGGTCTGAACAGGCTGAACAACGACTTGGGGAGCGCGGGGGGTGCGCGAGATGCTCGCAACCACGCCTGAGACGCAAGAAACCCCGCCTGACTCAGAGCGTTTGCCCTGGTCAGACGAGGTTTCTACCGGTGGAGCTAGGGGGATTCGAACCCCCGACCTTCTCATTGCGAACGAGACGCGCTACCAACTGCGCCATAGCCCCTCGGACTGCAGAAGACTAGCACTTCACAGCCGGGGCTCCGCAACTTGATCCGGTGTCGCGCGGGTCACGAACGCGTGACCCCCGCGACACCGACCAGCCACGACGCCGGCGGCGGGGTGCGGCAGGTCACCCCGCCGCGCGGCGTCGGGCCAGGATCTCCTCGAGCGGCTGTCCCAGCGTCTCCGACTTCATACGGGGCGGCTCGCCCCGGAGCAGCTCGTCCTCGGCGACCGCGTCGGCACCTGCCTCGGCGGCACCAGCCGCCGACGTCGCGCCAGAAGCCGCACCGGGCGAAGAGCCCGATCCCGAAGGCCCGGAACCGCCCGGACGCCCGGAGGTGCCCGCAGACGCCTTCCCGGACGCCGGCGCGGCCGTCCCAGGAGGCAGCGCCGCAGGCTGTCGCTGCGGCGCCCTGGGCTTGGTCACGTACGTGGGCAGCGGCACGGGGACCGGGTCCCAGGCACGCCCGCTCGGCGGCTCGTCGGCCGAGGCCGGCGCGTCCGCCGTCGACCCGGCACCAGAGGGCGCCTCGTCCACGACCTCCGCCGGGACCTCGATGACCCGGGGCTTCTCCGGGCCGTCGAGGATCTCGTCGAGCACGTTCTTGCCGCCCACCCGCGGGATCGCCTGCGTCTCCGTATCCGAGCCGCGTGTCGCCAGCCCGACGACCTGCGCGCGGTTGCGCGGCGCGTACGGGCCACCGTTCGCGAGGGCCCGGGCCTGCGTGGCGCGCTGCCGCGCCGCCCGGACCGTCGCGTGCCACCGCGCGTCCGCCCGGCGGGCGGCGCGGGCCGCGCGACGCCCCAGGAACAGGACGAACAGCAGCATGGCCGACGACGCGACGGCGGCGCCCCAGTGCAGCTGGTCGAAGCCGACGAGCGTCCACGCCACGACGCTGGACACCAGCAGGAAGATCGACACGATGAAGCGGCGGCGCGCCCGGGCGGCCCGGCGCGCGCGGCGCTCGACCCGGCGGATGCGCTCCGCCGTCAGGGGGCGGCCGCGCACCATGATCTGGAGCGGGAGGCCCTGCTTCGGGGTCGGGTGGGCGACGCGCGGCACGCCCTGGCTCGTACCTCGCCGGTTGCCGTCGTTGACCATCGCCCCTCCTCTCCTACCCGAGCCGCTCATGGCGACGATGCGCAGTCCGCCCGAGAACCGGTCCGGCACCCGGGCGTCGGCCAGCTCCGCCCGTCGACGCACCATGCTCGGCAGCCAGTAGCCCAGCCACAGGACGAACAGCGCTACGGCTGTGAGTCCCGCGGTCGATTCCACGACACGACGGTAGGCGAGCATCACCGCGCCCCGCCGCACCACGCACGGCGTGTCCTGCCGTCACAGCGCCTCGCGCAGACGCTGCCAGCGCGCCAGCAGGCCCTCGGGAACCTCCTCGCGGGTCACCGCGAAGGTGCGGTGGTCGCGCCACTGACCCTGGATGTGCAGGAACCGCTCGCGCACGCCCTCGTCCCGCAGGCCGAGCTTCTCGACGACGCGCAGGCTCGGCTTGTTCTCGGGCCGGATGTTGATCTCGATGCGGTGCAGCCCCAGGAAGAAGGCGTAGTCCGTGGCCATCGCGACCGCCGTCGGGATCACGCCGCGCCCGGCCACGGACTGGCTGACCCAGTAGCCGATGCTCGCGGAGCACATGGAGCCCCAGGTGATGGACGCGACCGTCAGCTGCCCCACGAGGGCGCCGTCGAGCTCCACGCCGAACGGGAGCGACGTGCCCGCGCGGGCCTGCGCCGAGAGGGATCGCACGTACTCGCCGAACGTCGAGGCGATGTACCGGTTCGCACCGGGCGACGTCGCCTCCCAGCGCTCGAGCCAGGCCGCGTTCTCGGCCCGCAGGCGCGACCAGTCGGTCGCGTCCCGGCGCCGCAGCGGGCGCAGCACGACAGTTCCCGCCGGCGTGTCCTCACGCAGCGTCACCGGCCATGGCTTGGCCACCGTCCACCCCTTCACAAACTTTCCCGTGGTGCCTTCCGGCACGTCCGACCTACTCGACGGCAACATCGTTCGCCCCTTGCCACGCCCCGTGAGGTTTCCCTCGCTGGAGGAGGGTCTACCACGCTCGGTGGCCTGTGACCCGTCGAGCAGCCGCTCGGTCATGTTCTCGCCTTCTTCGTGCGCCGTTCGTAACAATCCAGTCTCGGAGTCTTGGCACAATAGCGGTCATGAGCGGCATCTCTGTTCCGACGCCACAGCCCTACCCCGTCCATCCCGGGATGGAGACAGGTGACGCCAAGGAGGAGCTCCGCCGTGCGATCCGCGCCCAGCGCGGCCTGCGGTCCGCCCGGCGCCGGGCGGAGGCCGCAGCGATGTTCGCCGACGTCATCGAGTCCATCCCCGAGGTACGCGACGCCGGTTGCGTCGCGGCGTACGCGGCCCGCAGCGCCGAGCCCGGCATGCTGCCGCTCCTGGACCGCCTCGCGGACCGCGGCGTCCGCGCGCTGCTGCCGGTGCTCGGCGCAGGGCTCGCCCGCGACTGGGCCGACTACAGCGGCCCGGACGACCTGCTGGAACGCGCCCCCGGCCGCCCACCGGAGCCCGGCGGCCCCGCGCTGGGCACGGACGCCGTCAAGCTGGCCGACGTCGTCCTGGCGCCCGCTCTCGCCGTCGACACCCGCGGGGTGCGGCTCGGGCAGGGCGGTGGTTGGTACGACCGCGCCCTGACCCACCTGCGGCCGGGCGCGAAGGTGGTCGCCGTCGTCTTCCCTGAGGAGGTGTACGACGCCGCGGACCACCCGCTGCCGCGCGAGGAGCACGACATCCTGGTCCACGCCGTCGCCACCACGACCGACTGGCGCTGGCTGGGCTGAGGCGGGCGCAGACGCCGGACGCCGCCCGGCAGGGTGCCGGACGGCGTCAGGGCGGGCGCACGACGCCGCTAGGGCGTCAGGGTCTGCTCGTCCTCGCTGGCCCGCCCCACGGCCTCGGTGGTGAACGGCCACGGGAAGGTCTCCCCCGACGCCCACGCGCCGAGCTGGTCGTCGTAGTGCGGCGACGCCGGGTGCGCCGACGTGCCGGTCACGACCACCCACGTGGACGCGTCCAGGTCGGCGAGGTCCACGACCATGCGCATCGACGGGCCGCTGGTCACCTCGAAGCTGCCGCTGGCCGCGTCCCAGGACGTCGCGTTCACGATCGAGGAGCCGCCGCCGACCTTGACCGGGGCCGGGTTCATGTAGGTCGAGATCGGGGCCGGGACGCCCGAGCCGCCGAGCACCAGGTGCTCCAGCCGGAGCTGGTGCAGCGTGCCCCACTCCCAGTCGCTGGTGTCCTTGCCGAGCTCGACCGTGAGGTCCTGGCGGGCGCTGACCAGCGCCTCCGTCAGCACCTGGTCCCGGCTCTCGACGACCGCCACCGTGGACTGGTCGTCCCAGAAGGCGTCGTTCGGGTTGTCGAGCATGCCCTGGATGACGGCGAGCCAGCGGCTGCCGCCGTCGGGCCACATGGACTGGGGCAGCTCGTCGTTGAAGGTGGTGCGCAGCAGGTTGCGCCAGACCGCCGCGAAGTAGGCCGCCGCGGCGGAGTCCTCGTCCATGGAATAGTCCCAGTCGGCCAGGAGTGCCTGGCCGTCCGAGTCGTAGCCGGCCGGGAGCTCCACCGCGAGGAGCACGGGCACCAGGGTGTCGGCGAACACGCTCCACTGGTCCATCTGGAACTCGGACATGTCGGCGGCCGTCAGCTTGCGGCCCTCCGCGATCCGGTCGGTGAGCAGGGTGCGGATGCGCTCCGACCGGTACCCGTAGTCCCAATCACGACTGAGGAACGGCCCGTTGCCGCCGGGCAGCACCGCCTGGTTCGCCGCGACGACGAAGCCTTCCTTCGGGTCCACGACGCCGGGCATCTGCGCCGGGTCGACGTAGCCGGTCCAGTCGTAGCGGGCGTCCCAGCCGGGACGCGGCCAGGTGCCGTCCGACTCGACAGCGCCGGGCACGCTCGCGCGCACCGGGATCTTGCCCGGCGCCTGGTAGCCGATGTGCCCGTCCGTCGTGGCGAACACGATGTTCTGGGCGGGGACCTCGAACTTCGCGGCCGCCGCCTTCATGTCCGCGGGGGTCTTGGCGCGGTTCATCTCGAACACGGCGTCCGCGGTGTGTCCCGGCTGGAGCGCGGTCCACTGGAGCGAGATCTCGTACTGGCCCAGCTCGGTGCCGGTCTCCGTGGGCGAGCCGCGCACCGCGTCCATCTCCTTCTCGTCCATCACGGACGAGACGATCGGGCCGTGCACGGTGCGCCGGACCTCCAGGTCGACCGGGCTGCCGCCGTCGACCCGGATCACCTCCGTCTCCTTCTCCATCGGGACCCACTCGTCCGCGCCACGCAGGTACGTGTCGTTGCGGACGCGCTCGATGAAGAAGTCGGTGACGTCGGCGCCCATGTTGGTCAGGCCCCAGGAGATGTCGGCGTTGTGGCCGATGATCACGCCCGGGAAGCCGGAGAACGAGAAGCCGGCCACGTCGTACGGGCACTCCGGGCCCACCTGGTTGCAGTGCAGGCCGACCTGTGCCCAGATGCCGGGGGCGGCGAGGTCGAGGTGCGGGTCGTTGGCCAGCAGCGGCTTGCCCGACTCCGTGTACTGCCCCGAGACCACCCACGAGTTGGAGCCGGTGCCCTCGCCGCGCGCGATCTGCACGGGCACGGCGTCGAGCGCCTTCTGCGCCGACTCGAGGGCGTCGGCGAGGTTCGCGCTCTGGTAGACGTCCTTGGTGGCCGACGCCGTCTCGGTACCCGCCGGGACGTTCGCCTGCGCGCCCGCCTCGGCGGGGTCGAGGATCGGCGCGTTGCCGGTGCCGGAGTAGGCCGGGAACAGCTCGGCCACGCGCGAGGCGTCGTCGAGGGTGCTGAAGGCCAGGGCCCGGTCGAGCTCGTCGTCGTAGTTGCCGCGCAGGTCCCAGGCCATGGCCTTGAGCCAGGCCAGCGAGTCGATCGGGTCCCACGGCTCCGGCTCGTTCACCTCGACGCTGACGTCGAGCACCGTGTACTCCACGGCCGTCTCGCCGGGGCTGCGGTTCTCGAGGTAGGCGTTCACGCCGTCCGCGTAGGCCTGGAGGTACTGCCGGGTCTCGTCGTCGAGGATGTTGAACTCCTCCTCGGCGACGTGCCGCCAGCCGAAGGTGCGCGTGACCATGTCGGCCTGGATCGCGTCCTCGTTGTTGCCGACCAGCTCGGCCAGGCGGCCAGCGGTCACGTGGCGGCGGTAGTCCATCTCGAAGAAGCGGTCCTGCGCGTGCACGTAGCCCTGCGCGCGGAACAGGTCCTCGGCGGTGTCCGCGTAGATCTGCGGTACGCCCTGGGCGTCGCGGCTCACGCGCACGTCCGCGCTCAGCCCCTCGACCTGCACCTCCCCGGAGGTCTCCGGCAGCGGACGGCGGGCGGTGAGCCACCCGAAGGTCGTCACGGCGACCAGCGCCAGCAGGACGACGACCGTGGTTCCGACCAGGAACTGGCGGACACGGGTGGTGCGAGTCCGACGGCGCTTGGCGGGCCGTGCACCGGTGGACGGGGCTTTTTCGACGGGCTCTACAGGCTCTGCGGGAGTGGTCGCGGACACGCAGTGGAGACTACCGTCCGCCCCAGGGCTTGGGTGAACGCGCTTGGGTGAACAGCCTCGGGAGATCCTGGGACTATCCCCCGCCGCTCGACCGTTACTATTGGCACTCGGAAACCCCGAGTGCCAGGCGACGGTCCTGTGAGCGCGCGACGCCCCGGCCGCCCTGACGTCCCAGAGGAGTGCACGTGCCCACCTACGCGTACCGGTGTGCCGACTGCGGCCACGCGTTCGACATCCACCAGGAGTTCACCGACGAGTCGCTGACCGTCTGCCCGGAGTGCCAGGGCAACCTGCGCAAGGTGTTCAGCTCCGTGGGCGTCACGTTCAAGGGTTCCGGCTTCTACCGCACCGACTCGCGGAGCACGTCGACGAGCAGCACGGTGAAGGCGGGCAAGTCGGAGTCTTCGTCCTCGTCGGGCTCGTCGTCCTCGGGCTCGGGTGACTCCGGGTCCTCCTCGGGCTCGTCGGCGAGCTCGTCCAGCTCCTCGTCCACCGGGTCGAGCGGGTCGAGCACGTCGAAGGCCGCCTCGTCCTGAGGTGATCGACCGGCACGCCTGACGAGTTTGCAGGCGCACGAGCCCGACCACAGGCACGGTTTTCACGCCTTCGTGCACACGTTGCCCGACGGCGGCTCCGTGTCGCCGCGCCGCCTGTCTAACGTCGGCGGCATGGGACTTCTCGACACGCTCGCCGAGCCGGCCGCACGTCACGGCGCACCGCGCGGCTCCGGACCGCGCGGATCCGGACCGCGCACGCCCTGGAGCAGGCTCGGTTCGCCGGCGTCCCGTCGGGCACGGCGCATCCTGTGGCGCTGGCGGTTCGCCCTCGCCGCCGCCCTGTTCGGCCTCGCCGCCACTCTGGCGGTCCACCTGCTGCGCCCGCCGCCACCCCCGACGGTCGACGTCGCCGTCACCGCCCGCCCCGTCGCAGCCGGAACCCAGCTGACCAGGGAAGACGTCGCAGTGCGCGCCGTCGCGGCCGACCTCGCTCCGCCCGGCGTCCTGCACTCGGTGCGGGAGCTGCTGGGCCGCGCCGCCGTGGTCGGGCTGCCGGAGGGTGCTCCGCTGCACGCCACCCTCGTGTCCGACGACGGCGTCTCCGCCGCCGCCCCGCGCGGCACGGTGGTGGTGCCGGTCCGCCTGTCCGACGACGCCGTGGCCGCCCTGCTGCGTCCGGGCGACCGCGTGGACCTGCTCGCCGGGACGACGTCGGGCAGCGAGCCGGACGGCGAGCCCCGATACCTCGCCCGGGGCGCACGCGTGCTGCCCGTACCCGCCGGGCGCGAGCCGAAGGACACCGGCGGGCTGCTCGGCCCCGTGTCGGACGGCGAGGGGCCGGTCACGCTCGTCGCGGTGACACCGGAGGAGGCTCCGGAGCTGTCGGCGGTCTCCGGCTGGGGCTCGGTGACGGCGGTGCTGGTGCCGTAGACGAACCCGGTGATCGCCGCGGAAATACGTCCAAGAACGGCACCGCTCATACAGAACGAATGTCCAGTTCGACATGCGCCTAAACGGATTTTCCACCACAATCTCCGTCGAGGTTCCGGCCGACGCCGAACCACACCAACGTGAGACACCCAGGGGGATCCATGCGTGACCTGTTCAACGGCTTCAAGGAATTCATCACACGCGGCAACGTGCTAGATCTCGCGGTCGCGGTCGTCATCGGCGCTGCCTTCTCCGGGGTCATCAGCGGCCTCGTCGACGGTGTCATCATGCCGTTCATCGGGTGGCTCGTGGGTGCACCCGACTTCAGCGAGATCGCGTTCTACGTCCCGAACTGGCAGGGCGACGAGACCAAGTTCCAGATCGGCCTGTTCATCCAGGGCCTGATCATGTTCCTGCTGATCGCGGCGGCAATCTACTTCTTCGTGATCCTCCCGATCAGGAAGCTGAGCGAGCTGCGCAAGAAGTCCGTCGAGGAAGAGGCCGTCGAGGAGGCTCTCGACGAGCAGATCGTGCTGCTCACCGAGATCCGCGACCTGCTCCGGGTTCAGGCCGGCGCACCCTCGGACGCCCGTTCCAACTGACCCGCCGGCCCGATGCCGCGCAGAGGCGGATCAGGTTGATCGGTCAGAGGTCAGGTGATCGGCAGCTCGGACTGCCGATCACCTGACCTTTGACCGATCACCCGGCGTACTGCCGATCACGCGGCGAGCCGCCGCCTGTCAGCCCCAGTGCGGCGGGACGTCGCGGCGGAGCTGGTCGTCGTTCGAGCCGTGACCGCCGTCGGACGAGCCGGCGCCGCCGTCGGCCCCCTCGCCCCAGCCGGCCGGACGCTCGTCGGCGCTCACGCCGAGCACCGCCTCACGCTCGGTCCCGCGCCGCACGGCCCGCCGGGGGGCCCGCCGTCGCGGGACAGCTTCAGCGGGCGCGGCCACGCGGCCGTCCCGCGCGGCTGCGCCCTCGCTCGGCCCAGCCGCGTCGCCGCTCGCCGCCGTGTCGGCCGACTCATCCCTGGACTCGCTCACCGCACCATTGTCGCCCCCGCCCCGGGGCGACAGGGCAAGGGTCCGCCGCGGGACCCGACCCAGCACCGAACAGCGGCGTCAGTCGTCCAGCACCTGCGGCACGATCAGCTCCGCCGCCGGCGCCACTCCCCCGGACAGCCCGACCCGGGCGTCCCGCACGGAGAGCACCACGCGGCGCACCCGCTCGGCCTCCGAGTCCGGGTCCAGGAACGCGGCCGCGGACCACACCTGCGCCACCACCCAGCCCAGCCGTTCGAGCCGCTCGGCGAGCTGCCGGTCCCGCACGCGGATCGAGGGCTCGGCCACGTAGGCGGCGTCGTCGGTCAGGACCGCCACCAGCAGCTCGCCCGGCAGGTCGGGGTGTCCGACGGCGAGGGGGATGCGATCGCCGCCGGGCAGCCCGTAGTCGGTCTCGACCACGAGGCCCGAGCGCCACAGCCGCTCCCCCAGGTCGACGACCAGCCGGTCCACGGACCGCGCCACGTCCACGCCGTTGCCGATCTCCACCTGGTCCGCGAGCCCGGAACGCTCCTGCGCGAACGACAGCACCCGCGCCAGCATCTGGGGCCCGGGACCACGCAGCCGCTCGGGGTCCAGGTCGGAGGCCGGGAAGCACGACACGACGTGGAGCCGCTTGCGCGCCGCCCCCAGCGAACCGAGCAGCATCGCGTCGCCGCCGGCCTCGCCGAGCACCCCGAACCGGTGCAGCACGCGGCCGTGCGGCGTGCGGCCGAAGCCGAGGGTGAGCACGATCGTGTCCCGCGCGAGGCCGGCCACGCCGGTGACGTCGGCGACCACCACGGGTTCGGGGCGCGAGCCCGCGAAGAACGGCGCCAGCGCCGGATTGGCGCGGACCTCGGCGAGCAGCCGCTCGCGGATGCGGTCCGCGTGCGCGGCGGTGACGGTCACGATGCCGAAGGTCTCCTCGGGCCGGGTCATCGCGTGCTCGATCGCCAGGTCGACCACCCGCTCCACCTCGGCGCTCGTCGACTCGACGGTGCCGGAGACCGGGTCCGGCATGCCGGTCCCGTCCACGAGCGAGAAGTGCACCAGTGCCTCGGTGCGCGGCAGGGGCGCGGGCCGCATGATCCCCTCGTAGCCGTGCTCGGCCAGGAGGGCCGTGAGCCTGGGGTCCCGCCGGGCGGGCTCCGGCTGCAGCGGCACGCGGGGCAGCAGCCGCGCGAGGTCGCGCACCGCGGTGCCCGACGCCGACCGCGGGTCGCCGACCACGACGATCTGCCGACCGCGCGCCAGCGCGGGCACGACCACCTCGACCGGCACGTGCTGCACCGCGTCGAGGATCACCAGGTCGGCGCTGCGCTCGGCGGGCAGCAGGTGCGGCACCATCGTCGGCGTCGACACCCAGGTGGGCCGCAGCCGCCGCACGGTCGAGCCGTGCCCGGTCACCAGGTCGCGCACCGAGCTCAGCCCGCCGCCGACCAGCGTCGCGTACAGGGCCTCGGCGTCCTCCCGCTCGTCGCGCATCGCCGCGCCGAGATGGGCCCGCACCGCCGCCCGCACCGGCGCCGACAGCGAGTCGACGTGCCGCCGGTCGAGCTCGCGGAACCGCCCCGCGAGTGCGTCCAGCCCGGCGCCGTCCTGCCCGGCGAGGTCCGGCTCGACGGCCAGGATCTGCTCGAACACGGACGACCACCACGTCAGCTCCAGCTCCGGGCCCACGAGGTCCGCCTCGACCCGGCGCTCACCGAGGTCGTCGACCAGCTCGCCGAGCCCGGACGCGCGCAGGCGCCGCAGCACCGCCGTCCGCTCGGGGAGCGGGGCCAGGGCGTCCTGCGTCTCGGACAGCGCGGCGAGCCGCTGGACCAGGGCGAACAGGTCGAGGTCGAGCAGCTCGCCGCCCGCCTGCGACGACCGCAGCACGGGTTCGAGCGCCTCGAGGTCGATGCGCACCGCCTCGTAGGTCTCCTCCACGCCCGCCAGGCCCTCGGGGAGCGTGGGCCAGCCGCCGCGCGGGCACTGCGCCTGCCAGACCTCGCGCTGCCGCTGCACCTCGACGAGCGCGGCGTGCATGTCCGGCACGCGCACGCCCGGCCGCACCATCTCACGGGCGCGCCGCTTCAGCCGGCGCCGCTCCAGCCAGCCCATCTCGGCACCCTGGTCGGCACGCTGCTTGCGCGACGCCGTGGCCTGCACCATGTCGGCGGCGGTCCGCTCGAAGACCATCGGCTGGAACACGTCGAGCGTGCCCCGCATGCCGCCGAGCATCGCGAGCTGCTCGCCCCACTGCCGGGCCGTCGAGGCCTCGACCAGGCCCGTCACCCGGGAGACGTACTCGATCTGCTTGCGCAGCTCCGGCAGCGTGTGCTCGCCGAGCCGCGTGACACGGGCGAGCGCGGAGCGCGCGTCGTCGTCGGTCAGGATGTGCGCGCCGAACCACGGGCTCGACGACGACTTGAGCGTGAACGCCCCCAGCTCGGCCGCCCGCTCGAGGTCCGCCGCGAGCTCGGCGCGCCGCTCCGCGCCGAGGGCCAGCACCGACTCGGAGCCGAGCCGCACACGCGTGGCCGGTGCCGGCCGCTCGGACGTGAGCCGGGCCAGCGCCTGCAGGGCGTCGTAGGCCGAGACCCGCCACGGCTCGCGCACCCGGTGCAGCGCCTCGATGTAGCCGGAGAGCTGCGCCCGCGACCCGATCAGGGCGTCCCGGACGCGCGCGACCTCGTCGGTGTCGATGCGCTCCTGCGCGGGCGCCATCGCCTCCAGCAGACGGCGCGACGTCGAGGTGCGCCAGGTGGGCACGGGCGCGATGTCCAGCAGCAGTCCGCCCAGGCCGAGCGTGTCCAGCCGGGCGGCCAGCGCGTCCGCGGCCCGGCGGTGCCCCGGCACGTACAGCACGGACCGGCCGCTCGCGTTCGCCTCGGCGACCACGGCGGACAGCGTGCCCGCGACGTCGGACCCGACGGGCGCGTCCACGAACAGGTGGCTGCCCGTCGCGAGCGCGTCCACGACGTGCCGCTGGTGCGGGTCCAGGTCACCGACGCCGCGCTCGTGCGCCGGGTCGGCGTCGCCCACGCGCGACTCGGGGAGCTCCACCTTGCCGAGCCTGGTGACGGACGCGTCCACGCCGCCGAGCGCCGAGACCACCTCGTGGTCCGCCAGGCCGGACGCGAGCTCGTCGAGGTCGTCGACGAGCACCTGGCCGGGGTGCACGAAGGTACCCACCAGCACCCGCCGGTCCAGCCGGAACTCGCCCAGCACCGCGGACCCGAGGCTCGCGACCCGGTCCAGCACGTCGGTCGGGTTGAAGCCCGCGAGGGTGAACGTCGCCCTGGCCAGCGCGACCGGGTCGAGCAGGGCGCCGTGGGCGCGCAGCGTGCGCGCCACCACGGGGTTGATCTCGGCCGTGGAGTCGAGCGTGATGTCGTAGTCGCCCTCGCCGTCGCTCCGCGGCGTCAGCATGACCGGCCGCAGGATCACGGGCGCGCGCACCACGCGCGGCTCCTGGTCGTCCTCGTCCGACGCCGGAGCGCCGCCCGCGGGCATCGCCAGCGTCACGATCGGCACGGACCCGGTCAGCGCCGGCGCGTCGGCAGGGCTGTCGGCGGAGTCCCCGCCCGGCTCGGCAGCGGACGCCGCCGACCCCGCAGACCCCGTGCCCGACGGGCCGAGCACCCGGGTCAGGGCCTCCATGTCGTCCGAGGCGCCGTTCCTGCCGCCTCCCGCGGTGGGCCGCTCCGTCCAGGTCGCGACCCCGATCGCGAGGTAGGTGGGCGACACCCCGTAGCGCTGCGCGTGCTCCGCGGAGCGCGCGGCGACGGCGCGGGCCCGACGGCGGGCGGTCGGCAGCGCGCCGGCCTCGCGCACGAGGTTGGACAGCCGGGTGGGCCGGCCCGCGAAGAGCTGGGCGACACCCGACGGGTGCGCGGCGGACAGGTCGATCACGGCCTCGCCGAGCAGTCCGACGTCGGCCAGGGAGGACCCGCCGGCGAGCCGGACGAGCCCGGCGCGCCACTGCGCGACCGACTCGGCCATGGGGTCCCGGACGGCGTCCGGCGTGGACCCCGGGGCCTCCGACGCGGCCAGCTCAGCGGCTGGGTCCACGTTCTCGTCCTTCAGCGCGGCCGAGACCTCCTCGGACACGTCGACCGAGATCTCGGGAGCGGCTGCGGTCTGGCGGCGTGCAGCGTTCACCCCAGCAAACTAACCGCGCGGCGTCCGCAAGGGCCGGACGCCACGCCGCGCGACACGCCGCACCCCGTGCCCCCCGGCGTGTCAGACCCAGAAGTCACCCGGGTGACCTGTGCGTCCGACCCGTTCTGCGGGGTGGTCCAGGGTATGCAGAAGCCCCTCCGGCAGGGGGTCCGAAGGGGCTCAGCAGGTGGACCGAGGCCCACCGGGGAAATGACGGTGCGCACCGCGCAGGGGGCGGGCGATGCGCACCGTCTTGTGAGAGTCTGCACCTGTTCCTGGCGGACGTCAACACCGACTCGGACGATCGTCCAGGTTGCGGCAAACAGGTCACAAGAACGTTGTTGAGGTGCAAGTTTTCGCCTCGCCCGAGACCCTCGCAACCGCGATATCTCGCCGTTCCGGGCACCTCCGGCCGGACCCGGAAAAAAGCCTGGACGGCGCCTCCTAAACTCGAACGTTTGTGAGCGCACTCGTCGAGGCAGTCTTCCCCCGCCGGCTCGGCCGGCCGTTCCGCTGGCTCGTCTCGGCATCCTGGACCAGCAACATCGGCGACGGCATCGCGCTCGCCGCCGGGCCCCTGCTCGTCGCGTCGCAGACCGACAGCGCCTTTCTCGTCGCCCTCGCCGCGATGCTCCAGCGGCTGCCGTGGCTCCTGTTCGGCCTCTGGGCCGGGGCGCTGGCCGACCGGCTGGACCGGCGCCTCGTCGTCATCGTCGCCAACGCGTTCCGGGCACTGGTCATCGCCGTCCTGTGCGTCTTCATCGGGACCGGCACCGTGAGCATCGGCATGGTGCTCGCCGCGATGTTCCTCTACGGCACCGCCGAGGTCTTCGCGGACACCACCCAGCAGACGCTCCTGCCCACCCTCGTGGCGCCCGCCGACCTCGGCGCGGGCAACCAGCGCATGCAGGCCGGGTTCCTCGGCGCCAACCAGCTCATCGGCCCGCCCCTGGGCGCCTTCTTCTTCGCCGCGGGCATGGTCTGGCCGTTCGCGATCCAGGTGGTCTGCGCGGCGCTGGCGATCGTGCTCGTCTCCCGCATCACGGCCCCGCCCGGCACGTCGTTCGTCAACGTGCGCGACGCCGACACGCACGTCCGCAAGGACATCGCCGAGGGACTGCGCTGGGTGTGGCACCACCCGCCCGTGCGCACGCTGTGCCTCGTCATCCTGGTCTTCAACATCACCTGGGCCGCACCGTGGGGCGTGCTCGTGAAGTACTCGCTGGACCACCTGCACATGAGCGAGGTCGGCTACGGCCTGCTCACCACGGCGAGCGCGGTGGGCGGCGTCGTGGGCGTGCTCTCGTACGGCTGGCTGGAGCGGCACGTGAACCTGGCGACGCTCATCCGCGTCTGCCTGACGCTGGAGGTGCTCACCCACGGGGCGTTCGCGCTGACCACGACGGGCTGGGTGGCGATCCTCATCATGTTCGAGTTCGGCGTTTACGCCTTCGTCTGGGGCACGCTGTCCACCACGGTGCGGCAGCGCGCGGTGCCCAAGGCGTTCCAGGGCCGGGTCGCGTCCATCAACATGATCTGCGTGTTCGGCGGACTCGTGGTGGGGCAGGGCATCGGCGGCGTCATCGCCGAGCACTGGGGCCTCGTGGCCCCGTGGTGGTTCGCGTGCGCCGGCGCCGGGATCACCCTCGCGCTGGTCTGGCCGTCCCTGGGCCACATCGCCCACGCCCGCGCGACGGACTAGCTGACGGGCCTGGTCACACCCCTCTTCGAGGCCTAAGTTTCTTGGCTTTGGAGCCGTCCAAAGCCAAGAAACTTAGGCCTCGAAGGAAGGACTCGGGCAGCGCTCGCACAGCAGGCTCAGCGCACCCCGACGATCGGGATCGGGCCCGTCGCCTCGTACTCACGCAGCCGCTTGCGCACCGTCGACTCGCTCACGCCGACCTCCTTCGCGATCTCCCGGACCGGACGGCCCTCGGCACGCAGGTCGAGCATGCGGTCGGCCTCACGCGTACCCAGCCCGATGTTGCGCCGGGGCGGACGGCGGGCCGGCAGCGCCTCCCGGACGTTGGCCGTGGCGCGGTCCGCCGCCTCGACCGGATCGGCGACCGGCTGCTCCTGGGCCTCCTCGGGCTCGGGAGCACGCTCGCTCACTCCCTGGCGCGGCATGTCGAGGGCCGCGGTCCGGCGTCCGGCGCCACGCTCCAGGTCGAGCTCGGGCTCGCCCGCGCCGTCGAACCGCTCCCCGAACTCGGCGGCCACCGCGTCCGCGGCCCAGCGCTCGTAGTCGGGCGCCCCGACCTCCGGGCGCTCCCGGGTGTCCATCGGCTCGTCGACGAGGATCCCGGTCAGCCGCTGCCGGTCGGCCAGGTGCAGGCGGGCGACGTCGGCGGTCCCGTCGCCCACGGCCGCGAGCGCCTCGCACCAGGCGGCGACCTGCGCCCGCATGTCCGTGGGCGGCACGGTGCGCAGCGCCACGGAGCGGGCCCGACGGCGGCCGGCCTCGGCGCGCGCGAGCCGGCGGCGGGCGGCGCGCGACCCGTCGTTCAGGCTCTGTGCCCGGAACAGGTCCTCGGTGGTGAGGAACAAGGCGTGCATGCGTGCGGACTGCCGCAGCGCGGACCAGGACGTGCCGGTGGCCAGGTGGCGGTCGCCGATCAGAGCGAGGTGCCACATGAGCGCCGCGAGCAGGGGCACGATGAACCGGAACACGACGGCGCCCACGGGGTGGCCGATGTAGGCCTCGTGCCAGGCGGCGAACACGCCGGAGGCCGACGAGAGCGCCCAGGTGAGGGCGAGCAGGGTGCCGCCGGGGCGGTTGTCGCGGGCGGCCTCGCGGGCCAGGAGCGCGACGGTCACCAGGGACAGCTCGAAGACGCCGGCGGTCGCGTAGGCGGTGCCCTGGCTCATGGCGAGCACGTCGATGCCGAACTGGACCATCGCCAGGTACGCGGACCCGGTCGAGATGAGGGCGACGGACACGGCGCCGGTGAGCACCAGGTTGCGGGAACGGCGCGTGGGGACGGTCGTGACGGGGAACGCCCGGTCGGCGGGGGCCACGGTGATCTCTCCTTCGTCAGGTGCCTGTCGGATCAGGTCCCGCGCCGGAGCCGAACAACAGTTCGGATCGTGATGCGGGCGGGCACGAAGATATCGGACAACTGTGACAACCCGGTATCGTCGACGGCTCGGCTGCGTGGAGCACCCCCGCAGGGCACGATGGGCACGACGCCGGGACCGGGCGTGAGCAGCGCAGTCGCACAGGGGAGGACGAGCAGATGTCGCAGAGGCGCAAGGCCTGGATCTGGGTGGCCGCGGTCGTGGCGGTCGCGGTCGTCGGGACGGCGGCCTGGTTCGGGCTGCGGACCGGGCTCGACCCGGTCGAGGCCGCGCCGTCGGCGAGCCCGTCGCCGTCCGCCAGCCCCACGCCCGAGCCGACGCCGACGCCCGCCGGCTACTCGCTCGCCGCCCTGCCCCGGCCGGACATCGACGCCCTGCTGCCCGCCGAGCTGCCCGTGACCAAGCTCGACACGCTCCGGGGCCTGCCGGGTTCGGTCGCCGAGCCGAGGGAGGCCCGGATCCCGGTCTGGGCGGCACCCGACGTGACCGAGGCGCCGGTGCTCGCCCTGGAGGCCGACTACTACGACGCCGACGCCCGCTGGCTCGTGCTGGAGCGCGAGCCGGGCTGGGTCAAGGTGCTGGTCCCGTACGGACGCGGCGCGCTCCCGTCGGACGACCCGGACCGGGTCAACGGCGTCTCGGGCTGGCTGCGCGCGGACGACGTCGTGCTGGAGAAGGAGCGGCGCTCGGTGGTGGTCGACCTGTCGGACCGCACCGTGACCGTCACGCACGACGACGGCTCCCGGGACGTACTTCCTGCCGGCGTCGGCACGCCCGAGACGCCGACGCCGCTCGGCCTCACCCAGGTGTTCACGGTCACGGAGGCCGTGAACACCGGGATGTCGGTGTTCCTGTCGATGCAGAGCGAGTCCCTCGACGGCTTCTACGGCACCGACTACGCCGCCACCGCGCTGCACGCGGGCGAGGGCCAGGGGCAGTCGGTCAGCAACGGCTGCATCCGCCTCACGAGCGCGGGCCTCGAGCGGCTCACCGGCCTCGACCCGGGTGTGCCGGTCCTGGTCCGGGCCTAGCGAGGCGGCAGGTCAGCCTGCCGGGCACTCCTCGTCCGCCGCCTTGCGGAAGCACCCCACGAAGTGGCCGGGTGCGTGCTCGACCAGCCCGACGTCGTCGGCCGTGCCGCTCGCCGAACCCGCGGCGGCCTCCTCCCCCAGCGACCGCCCCTGCGCCGCGAGCGCCTCGTGGTACAGGCACCGCCCCGCCAGGCGCGCGGACCGCCGGGACTCCTCGGCCTCGACCTCCTCCCACGTGCGGTCCAGGTGCGGCACGGAGGCCAGCAGGTCGCGCGTGTAGGGGTGCAGCGGGTCGTCGAAGACGGCGCTGGTGGCGCCGCGCTCCACGACGCGCCCCTTGTAGAGGATGACGACCCGGTCGGAGACATAGTTGCCGAGCGAGAGGTCGTGCGTGACGAACAGGATCCCGAGGCCGCGCGACTTGAGCTCGCCCAGCAGGTTGAGCACGTCGATGCGGGTCGAGGCGTCGAGCATCGAGATGATCTCGTCGGCCACGAGCAGCTCGATGTCGAGCAGCAGGGCGCGTGCGATGAGCAGCCGCTGGAGCTGCCCGCCGGAGAGCTGGTGCGGGAACTTGCCGAGGATGTCG
The DNA here is from genome assembly GCF_040655935.1 of Promicromonospora sp. NPDC050262. Lineage (NCBI taxonomy): Bacteria > Bacillati > Actinomycetota > Actinomycetes > Micrococcales > Promicromonosporaceae > Promicromonospora > Promicromonospora sp. NPDC050262. The sequence goes on from NZ_JBFAKX010000024.1 coordinate 64,699, forward strand.
CCGGGTTCGAGCGTGACCGCCCCGAGCGCCTCCTCCAGCTTCTGCCGCCAGGCCGCGCCGGAGACCCGGGGGAAGTACGAGCGCCGCAGCGTCTCGAACGTCCGGTCCACCTTGAAGATCGGGTTGAACGAGCTGAAGGGGTCCTGGAACACGCCCTGGACCTTGCGGTAGTAGTCGCGCCGGGCCCGGAACCCGAGCCGGGTGACGTCGCGGCCGTCGAACGTGATGCTGCCGCCCGTGGAGTCGAGCAGGTGGAGCACCATCTTGCCGATGGTCGACTTGCCGCTGCCGGACTCCCCGATGAGCGAGACCACCTCGCCCCGCTGCACGTCGAGACTGACCTGACGCACGGCGTGCAGGTCGGAGGTGCCGAAGGTGCCGGTCTTGTAGACCTTGTCGAGCGCGTCGAGCGTCAGCATCAGCTCACCGCCCAGCACGCGACCTGGTGGCCCTCGGCGACCTCGCGGAAGGGTGGGGCCTCGGCGCACCGGTCGTGCGCCAGGGGGCAGCGGTCCCGGAACCGGCAGCCGGCGGGCGGGTCGAGGAGCGACGGCGGCCGGCCCTCGATGCCCTCCAGCCGCTGCTCCTCGTACCGGTCGCCCACCTTGGGCAGCGCCCCGATGAGCATCTTCGTGTACGGGTGCAGGGGCTCGTCGATGATCGTCCGGGCCGGCGCCTTCTCGGCGAGGTGCCCGGCGTACATGACCAGGATGGTGTCGGCCACCTGGAACAGCACGGAGATGTCGTGCGTGATGACGATCATCGACCGGACGAACCCGTGGTCGCGGAACTCGACGAGCGCCCGGGCGACGGCCTTCTGCGAGGACACGTCGAGCGCGGACGTCACCTCGTCGCCGATCAGCAGCGACGGGTTCAGCAGCGTGGACAGCACGAGCACCACGCGCTGCTTCATGCCGCCGGACAGCTCGATCGGGTAGCGCTTCAGCACGTCCGTGTCGAGGCCGACGAGCTCCAGGCGCCGTTCGAGCTCCGGCAGCACCTCCGTGTAGCGCACGTTGTGCGCCGCGAGGAGGTCGCGGATCATCCTGCCGATCTTGCGGGTCGGGTTCATCGCCGACATCGCGTACTGCGGGATGAGGGACACCTCGCGGTAGCGGTGGCGGCGCATCGCGCCGTCGTCGGCGATGGGGAGCTTCTCCCCGTCGAGGGCGATGGTGCCGCCCACGTGCTCCATGCGGGTGTCGAGGCGGATCAGGGCCTTGCCGAGCGTCGTCTTGCCGCAGCCGGACTCCCCGGCGATGCCCATGATCTCGCCGTCGGCCACCTCGAAGCTGACGCCGTCGAGCGCCTTCACGGGGCCGCGCAGGGTGCGGTAGTGGACCCTCAGGTCGGTCACGGAAAGGGTCATCACATCTCCCGCAGCTTGGGGTTGAAGACCTCGTCGAGGCCGACGTTCATGATGTAGAGCGAGCCCACGATGAGCGTGATCCCCAGGCCCGGCGGGATGAACCACCACCACAGCCCGAGATGGAGCGCGCTCCACTGCACGGCCTGGTTCATCATCAGGCCCAGCGACATGGCGTTGGTGGGCCCGAGCCCGATGAAGTCGAGCGACGCCGCCGTCAGGATGGACCCACCGAACAGCAGCACGAACGTCATGAAGAGGTAGGAGTACATGTTGGGCGCCACCTCGCGCCGCAGGATCGTGCCCACCCCCACCCCGGACAGCCGCGCCAGGTCGATGAAGTCCCGCGAGCGCAGCGACAGGGTCTGCGCCCGCACCGCGCGCGCGACCCACGGCCAGGAGAACACGCCGATGTACAGCGCCTGCATCGGCACGCTGCGCACGCCCAGGTAGGCGTTGATGATGATGAGCACCACGAAGCCGGGGATCACCAGCACCACGTTGGTCAGCATGTTCAGCAGCTCGTCGATCATGCCGCCGCGGTAGCCCGCGACGAACCCGATGGTCATCCCGATGACGGCGGCCACCCCGCCGCCCAGCAGGCCCACGAGGAACGTGGAGCGCAGGCCGGCGACGAACTGCGCGAAGACGTCCTGCCCGAACGTCGTCGTGCCGAACGGGAAGTCCGCGGACGGCGGCGCCATGGGCGGCCCCGCGTAGTCCATCGGCGCGAACTTGAGGAACAGCGGCCCGAGCAGCCCCAGCAACAGGAACGCGAGCACCACCACCGAGCCGATCACGACCTTGGGGTTGCGCAGCGCGAAGTACAGCGTCTCGCGTGCGTCTCCCCCGGGCTTGCGGCCGGCCGACGGCGCCGGGGTCGCCCCGGGCTGCTCGGCCACCTCGGTCCCCGGTGCCGCCGCGGGTTGTGTCGCCGTCATGACGTTCCCCTTCCGCACGAGCCTGCGGCTCCGCTGCGCCTCATGCGGTAGCCCCCGTCAGTCCGGTCCGCGTGCGGGGGTCCACCAGCACGTAGACGATGTCGATCACGAAGTTGGCCAGGAGCACGCCGATCACCACGAACAGCAGGGTGCCCTGCAGCAGGAAGAAGTCCTGGTTCTGGATGGCGGACAGCACGAGCTTGCCCAGGCCCGGGTACGCGAACACGATCTCGGTCACCAGGGCGCCGCCCAGGATCGTGCCGAGCTGGAGCGCCAGGCCCGTGATCTGCGGCAGCATCGCGTTGCGGAACGCGTACTGCCGCACGAGCCGCTTCGGCGCGCCGAGCGCGGAGAGGTAGTTCGCGTAGTCGGACTCGAGCTCGTAGATGATCAGGTTGCGCATGCCGATCGCCCAGCCGCCCAGCGAGACGAGGAACAGCGAGAGGAACGGCAGCACCCAGTGCTGCAGCAGGTCGCCGGCGAACGCCCACGACCACTGCGGCACCATCCCGAAGTCGTAGCCGCCCGCCACGGGGAACCAGCCGAGCGCGACGCCGAGGCCCCACGCCAGCAGGATCGCCAGCCACATGTACGGCATGGCCGTGATCAGGTAGCCGACGGGCAGGGCCACGTTGTCGAGCCAGCGGCTGCGCGCCGCCATGGCCCCCACGCTGTTGCCGATCACGAAGCTCAGCAGGATCGCGGGGATCATGATGCCCAGCGTGTACGGCACGGCGTCGAGCACCACCTGGCTCACGGGCGCGGGGAACAGCCACACGCTCGTGCCCAGGTCACCGCGGAACAGCGCGGCCCAGTAGTTCAGGTACTGCTGCCAGAGCGGCAGGTCGAGCCCGAACGTCCGCTCGTAGTACGCGGTCATGGCCGCGATCGTCTCGGGGTGCTGGACGGCGGCGCGCGCCACCATCCGCTGGACCGGATCCCCCGGCATGAGCCGGGGGATCAGCCAGTTCAGCGTGACCGCGACGACGAACGTCAGGCCGTAGATCGCGGTCTTGCGAGCGAGATAGCCGCGCATACGTCAGGAGGCCGGCTCGAGGGCGAGCAGCGTGTTGATGCCACCCATCTGCACGTACCCGTTCCACATGATCGGGAAGTACGCGTCCTCGCGGCCCTCCTTGGGCCAGTTGGTCCACTGCGACTCGTTGTACTGGGCCCACGCGCCGTTGTACCAGAGCGGGATGGCGGGCAGGTCGGTCATGAACTTCTCCTGGACCTTCGACAGGGTCTCGGAGAACTCGGGCGTGCCGCTCTCGGTGCGCGAGAGGTCCTCGACCAGGTCCCAGGCCTCCTTGTCCTCGTAGCGGCCGAAGTTGCCCGCCAGCATCTGCTCCTGGATCGGCTGGTAGAACGCGTAGTTGTAGTAGGTCCACGGCGTGTTGCTCACGCCCGCGTTGCCGTTGATCACCAGGTCGAAGTCGCCGGTGGCCCGGGCGTCGTCGACGGCGCCCGCGTCGGGGAAGTCGGCGGTCACCTTGATGCCGACGGCGGAGGCGTCCTCCGCGATCACGCGCGCGGCCTCCATCCAGTCGGTCCAGCCGGCCGGGACGATCAGCTTCAGGTCGATCGCCTCGCCGTCGGGCGTCTCGACGAACCCGTCGCCGTCGCTGTCCTCGTAGCCGGCGTCGGCCAGGATCGACTTGGCCTCCTCCGCGTCGAAGGTGAAGCCGTGCTCGGCCACGACCGCCTCGTCGTAGTACTCCTCGAACGCCGGCACGAGGCCCGACGGGTGTGCCTTCGCCACGAGGCCGCCGTACGCGTTCGTCACGATCTTGTCCACGTCGATCGAGCGCGCCAGGGCCTGCCGGAAGTCGACGTCGTCCATCGGCGGGCGCGTCTGGTTCGGGATCAGGTTGGCCGACGCCGCCGCCAGCATGTACGGCTCACCCTCGTAGTAGGTGCTGACCTGGCCGGTGTCGACGAGCTGGTTGACGCCGGGCAGGAAGTTGTTGCTCAGGTCGAGGCCGCCGGACAGCATCAGGCCGAGCGCCACCTCGTTGGAGGTGTTCACCACGTCGACGATGTACTTCATCGGCATCTCGAGGCCGAGCTCGCCGCGGGCCCACCAGTCGTCGTTGCGCTCCCAGACCATGCGGTCCTGGCCGACGGCGGAGAACTTGAACGCGCCCGAGCCGATCGGGTCCTCGTTCGGGTTGGACAGCAGCTCCTCGTCCGACCAGTCGCCCATGATGTGCTCCGGCACCACCATCGTGCTGTAGAGCCAGTTGTCCCACTCCTGGTAGCGGGGGTCGGAGAACGTGAACTCCACCGTGGTGGGGCTGGTCGCCTCGACCTTGTCGAGCCAGGTCCACAGGTTGCTGTACGGCACGGCGTCGACCTTGCCGAGCTCGGCGGTGAAGACGACGTCGTCGGCGTCGAGCGTCTCGCCGTCCTGCCAGGTCAGGCCCTCACGGAGCGTGAGCTCGTAGGTCTTGTCACCGGTCCACTCGCCGCCCTCGGCGAGCCAGGGCGTCAGCTCGAGGGTGATCGGGTCGAACTGGAACAGCGGCTCGTAGAGCAGGCCGCGCGCACCGGTGGCGTGACCGGAGCTGGGGATCGGGTTCCACGAGGTGGGCGGGCCCCACTGGGTGCCGCTCGTGAAGAGCGTCTCCTCGCGCGGGTACTCGGCCACGAGGGCGTTGGCCGAGTCCATGCCCTCCGCGGACGCGTACGGGTTGGACGTCGTGGGTGCGCTCCCACCGCCACCGGAGCAGCCGGCGAGCAGCACGCCGGCGACCGTGGCCGCCGCCAGGGCCACCACGCCCCGGGACCTGGTCTGTCGAAGGAACATCGTCGATCCTCTCCGCCCGCACGGCCGTCGTGCGGACCAGGCGCGTCGTCGCGCCGGGTTGCTGAGCATCGTTGTGGGTCGGAGAGGGATTGGTCAAGGTTTGTCACCTATGTTGCGCAATCGACACCTACGCCCGACCCGGCGCTTAGCGCGCGGGGCCGGGCGGACGTTAGGCTGTGTGCGCCGGTCCGGGCTCAGCCCGGCCGCCGCACGCGGCTCTCCCACCAGGTGAGGCGCGGGCGCCTGTAGCTCAGTGGATAGAGCACCGCTCTCCTAAAGCGGGTGTCGGCAGTTCGAGTCTGCCCAGGCGCACCTCTACTCGACGAGCTGCCCGGTGGGTACCGCCGGGCGCTCGTCGCCCACGACCTCGCGGCGCGCCGCCGCGCGCTCGCCGCGCTCCCCGCCCCGGACCAGCACGGCCACCACCATGACCGCCAGCCCGGCCAGGGTCACGACGGCGCCCGCCCACAGCGGCGACGTGTACCCGAGCCCCGCGGCGAGCGTCAGCCCGCCCACCCAGGCGCCGAACGCGTTCCCGATGTTGAACGCGGCGATGTTCGCGCCGGACGCGAGGGTCGGGGCCGCAGCCGCGTGGCGCATGACCCGCATCTGCAGGCCCGGCACCGTCGCGAAGCCGACGGCGCCCATGAGCACCAGGCTGATCATGGTCGCGACCTGGCTGGTGGCGGTCAGCGCGAAGACCGCAAGGACCACGGTGAGCAGCACGAGCAGGGTGAGCAGGGTGGCCCCGAGGTTGCGGTCCGCGGCCTTGCCGCCCACCAGGTTGCCCACGAACAGACCCGCCCCGAACAGGATGAGCAGCCACGGCACGGTCGAGCTCGCGAACCCGCTGACCTCGGTGAGCGTGAACGCGATGTAGGTGAACGCGCCGAACATGCCGCCGTAGCCGAGCACCGTCACGGCGATGGACAGCCAGACCTGCGGCGCCCGGAAGGCCGCGAGCTCGCCGCGCAGGCCGGGTCCGGCCTGCCCGCTCGGCCCCGCGACGCCGTCGGGCACCCCGACGCGCGCCGGGACCAGGAGCGCGATGCCCACGAAGGCGAGCACGCCGATGCCGGTGATCGCCCAGAAGGTCGAGCGCCACCCGGCCGCCTGGCCGAGCAGGGTGCCGAACGGGACACCGAGCACGTTGGCGACGGTCAGGCCGGCGAACATGATCGAGATGGCGGCGGCGCGGCGGTCCCGGGCGACCAGGTCGGCCGCGACCACGGCGCCGATGCCGAAGAACGCACCGTGGCACAGCGCCGCGACGACCCGGCCGAGCATCATCAGCTCGTAGGTCGGCGCGATCGCGGACACCAGGTTCCCCGCGATGAACAGGATCATCAGGCCGAGCAGGGCCTTCTTGCGGTCCACCCGGGTGAGGGCCGCCGTGAGGCCGACCGCGCCGACCGCGACGGACAGCGCGTAGCCGGAGATGAGGTACCCGGCGACGGTCTCGGTGACGCCGAAGTCGGCGGAGACCTCGGGCAGCAGGCCCATGATGACGAACTCGGTGAGGCCGATCCCGAAGCCCCCGATGGCGAGGGCCCAGAGGGCGACAGGCATGACAGTGCTCCTTGAGGTGCGGGTGGTGCGGGGTGACCGGCTCGTGCCGGCGGGGGGTTCGTCAGCCGTCGAAGCGGTCCGGGTGCGGACCGGTGCGGCCGTCCCGGTCGAGGGCGTCGATCGCCGCGACCTGCTCTGCGGTGAGCTCGAACCCGAGCACGTCGAGGTTCGACGCGATGCGGGCCGGCGTGACCGACTTGGGGATCACGACGGTGCCGTGCTGCAGGTGCCAGCGCAGGACCACCTGCGCGGCGGAGACGCCGTGCGCCTCGGCGGCGTCGGTCACGGGAGCCTCGTCGAGCACGGCGCCCTGCGCGAGCGGGCTCCACGCCTCCGTGACGACGCCCAGCCCCGCGTGGTGGGCGCGCAGCTCGCGCTGCTGCAGGGCAGGGTGCAGCTCCACCTGGTTGACGACGGGGCGCACGCCGGTGGCCGCGACGATCGCGCCCAGGTGTGCGGGCTGGAAGTTCGAGACGCCGATCTCGCGGACCAGGCCCGCCTCGCGGGCCTCGATCAGCCCCTCCCAGGCGGCCACGTACCGGCCGAGGCCCGGCGCGGGCCAGTGGATCAGGTACAGGTCGAGGGCGTCGAGCCCGAGCAACTCCAGGCTGCGCTCGAGGGCCGGCCGCACGGCGTCGCGCGCCATCGAGTCGGTCCACAGCTTGCTGGTGACGAACAGGTCGTCGCGGGCCAGTCCGGACTCCGCGAGGGCGCGGCCCACGCCCGCCTCGTTGCCGTAGACGGCGGCGGTGTCGACGCTGCGGTAGCCGGCCTCCAGCGCGTGGCCGACGGCGCGGGTGGTCTCGGCGTCGGGCACCTGGAAGACGCCGAACCCGACCTGCGGCATGGTCGCGCCGGCGTGGGCGGCGTTCGGGAGCGCGACGGCGGGGGTGGCCGCGGCTGCGACGGCGGAGGTGGCCGCGGAGGCGCGGGTCTCGACGGGGGATGACATGAGGGCTCCTTGCTGTTCTCCGAACGGTGCCCGCTGTGCGTACGCGGACACCTGGCGGACGCGTTTAGTTGCACGCGCCTCCTAGATAGTTGCACGCGCGCACTAGTTGCACAAGCGCTATAGTTGGAGACAGGAATCACGCCCGACGAGGAGGGCCCATGGGAATCGCCGACGACGCCGTCGAGATCCGTGCCCAGGGCTGGCGAACGCTCGCCGCACTGCACGGCATGATCGACACCGCGCTCGAACGCGCGCTGCAGGCCGAGCACGGCCTGTCCGTGGTGGAGTACACGGTGCTGGACGCACTGTCCCGCCAGGACGGCTGGCACATGCGCATGCAGCAGCTCGGCCGCGCGACCGCGCTCTCGCCGAGCGCCACGACGCGCCTGGTCAACCGCCTGGAGGACCGCGCACTGCTCACGCGCGTCCTGTGCCAGGACGACCGCCGCGGCATCTACACCGAGCTCACCGCGGCCGGGGAGAAGCTGCTGCTCGCCGCGCGCCCCACGCACGACCGCGCGCTGCACGAGGCCCTGCAGGAGGCGGAGCAGGTGCCGGAGCTGGCCGGGCTCGTGGGCACGCTGGGCGGCGTGGGCGCGGGGGTCTGACCGGGCTGGGAGACGACCGGGCGACTGACTCGCCGCGCGGAATGCGCCGAGTCAGTCGCCCGGTCGGACTACCCACCTGACTCGGCCCACCAGGGGTGGCGAGTCAGTGGGGTGGTCGGCCTAACCCACTGACTCGGTGGTCGAGGTGTGGCGAGTCAGGTGGCCGGTCCGGTCAGAGGACCGCGCGGAGGAACTCCTGGGTCCGCTCGTGCTCCGGGGACGTGAAGATCGACTCCGGGTCGGCCTCCTCGATGATCTTGCCGCCGTCGAACATCAGCACCCGGTTGGAGACCTCCCGGGCGAACTGCATCTCGTGCGTGACGATCAGCATGGTGATGTCCGTGGTCTCGGCGATGTTCCGGAGCACCCCGAGCACGTCGGCCACGAGCTCCGGGTCCAGCGCGGAGGTCACCTCGTCCAGGAGCAGGATCTCCGGCTCCATGGCCAGGGCCCGCGCGATGGCGACCCGCTGCTGCTGCCCGCCGGACAGCTGGGTGCACCGGGCGTCCCGCTTGTCGGCCAGCCCCACCTTCTCGAGCAGGTCCTCGGCCCGGGCGACCGCCTGGGCCCTGGAGATGCCGAGCACATGGACGGGCGCCTCGATGATGTTCTCCAGCACCGACATGTTGGGGAACAGGTTGAACTGCTGGAAGACCATCCCGACGCGGCGCCGCACGAGGCTGCGCCGCTTCTCCGGGATCGCGACGCGCCTTCCGCCACGAATCTCGTGCGTGTACGGCTGCCCGTCCACGAGGATCAGGCCGTCGTTCGCCTCCTCCAGCGTCATGAGCAGGCGCAGGATGGTGGTCTTGCCGGAGCCCGACGGCCCGATCAGCGTGACGCGGTCGCCCTTGGCGACCGTGAAGTCCAGGCCGTCGAGCACCACGTTGTCCCCGAAGCGCTTGCCGACGCCCTGGAACTCGATGGCAGGGGTGAGGTCGTTGTCAGGCAAGGCGGTTCTCCATTCGGCGGACGAGCAGCGAGGTCGGGTAGCTCACCAGCAGGAAGAGCAGGCCGGCGAGCGTGATCGCCTCGATGTAGCGGAAGTTCGCGCCGCCGTAGGCCTGGGCGGCGGCGTACATCTCGACCACGTAGATGAAGGCCAGGAACGGCGTCTCCTTGAACATCGAGATCGCGTAGTTCCCCAGGCCGGGCAGCGTGTTCCGGATCGCCTGCGGCAGGATCACCGCACGCCAGGTGCGGCTCCTCGGCAGGTCGAGCGCGACCGCCGCCTCCCACTGGCCGCCCGGCACCGCGTCGATGCCGGCCCGGTAGACCTCCGACATGTACGTGGCGTAGTGGATGCCGAGCACCACGCAGCCGACGGCGAGCGACGGGAACTGCGTGAACATCAGGTTGGCGAACACCAGCTGCACCAGCAGCGGCGTGGACCGGATGAACTCGACCAGGAAGCCGACCGGCATGGTGACGGCGCGGACGCGGGACCGGCGCACGACGGCGACGACGAGCCCCAGGACCGCGGCGATGATCATGCCCACCACGGTCGCCAGGACGGTGATGCCCAGGCCCTTGAGCAGGTCGGGGAGCACCGCGGCGGCGTGGTCCCAGCTCCAGAGGCCGTTCATGAGCGCACCTCCGTCCCGGTGGTCCTCGCGGGGGTCAGACGCAGGATCTCGCGCAGCGACGGTCCCTGACCGACCTTGTTCTTGGCGCGGGCCTCGAGCGCGTTCATGATCAGCGTGAGCGCGTAGGCGAACACGAAGTAGAGCAGCAGGCCCACCGTGTAGGCGAACACCGTGTCCGTCGTGCCCTTGCGCAGCTCCCCGATGAAGAAGTTGAGGTCGTGCAGCGTGATGTAGGCCGCCAGGGCCGAACCCTTGACGAGCTGGATCAGCAGGTTGGTGAACATGGGCATCATCAGCGGCCAGGCCTGCGGCAGGATCACGCGGCGCAGCCGGTGCACACCACCCAGGTCGAGCGCCGTGGCCGCCTCCCACTGCCCGGTGGGCACGGAGTTGATCGAGCCGCGCACCACCTCGGCGGCGTAGGCGCCGTAGTTGAGGCCGAGGGCGAGGATGCCGCAGGCCAGCGGGTCGAGCTCCACGTAGAACGGCGGGAGCGGCAGCACGTAGTACAGCCAGAAGATCTGCACCACGAGCGAGGTGCCGCGGAAGAACTCCACGACCACCCGGGACGGCACCCGCGCCCACCTGGTCCGGGCCCGCGAGCCCAGCCCGAGGATGAACGCGATGATCAGGGCGAGTGCCGCACCGGCGATCGTGAGCTCGAGAGTGACGAGAATCCCTTCGCCGAGCTGCGGCAGCAGGTCGACGAGCTCTTGCATGTTGTCGGACACGTGCCGGGTCAGCCGTCCAGGCCGAGCTCCGGGGCCAGGTCCTTGGCCAGCGACTCGAGGTCGCCCTCACAGAGCTTCTCGGCGGTCAGGCCCTCGACGGGACGCTCGGCGGCGGTGAAGCCGAACGGGCCTGCGATCTCCATCCAGCGGTCCTCGTCGGAGACGATCTCGGCGAGCTTCTCGTTGTAGGCGTCGCGGAGGTCCTCCTCCCCCTTCGGGAAGACCGTGGCACCCGCACCGATCTGCGGCACGCCGTCGATGACGGCGACGAAGGAGTCGGTGACCTCGACGTCGGCCTTCGAGCGGGCCACCAGCGCGTTGAGCGAGATGGCGGTCAGCGCCGACGCGTCGGCGCGGCCCGAGGTGACGGCGTCGAGCGCGTCCTGCGGCGAGCCGACCTTGACCGTCTCGATCCCGAGGGACGTGGTGTAGCCCTCCTCGATGGCGCCGCTGAGCACGGCGAGCTTCACGCCGGCGTCCTTGGCGGACTGCATGTCCGTCAGGTTGTCGGGGTTGCCCGTCGGCGTCAGGAACGCGGTCGTGTACATGATCTCGGGCTCGGAGAAGATGGCCTCGGAGCAGCGCTCGGGGAGGATCGACATCCCCGCGCTCACGGCGTCGTACCGGCCCGCGGTCAGGCCGGGGATGAGCGAGTTCCACTCCGTCTGCACGCCCTCGACGGTGTCGATGCCGAGCTCGCCGAAGATCGCCTCGTTCAGCTTGATGGTGGCTCCGGTCAGCTCGCCGCCGTCCTCGTAGGAGTACGGCTCCTCACCGTTGAACGCGACGGTGATGGCACCGTCGTCCTGGAGCTGCTGCAGGGCGCCACCGGCATCCTCCGGGGCTGTCGACGTGCACGCGCCCAGCGCGACCAGGGTGAGTACGGACCCTGCGGCGAGGACGGCCCGGCGGAGCGGGCGGACGCTTGATCTAGACATGGTTCCCTTCACGCCACCCGGCGGACATGGCAAAGACCGGGTGGGCTGGAGTTCACGGACGACTCGCCACCGTAGCGGGATGGCGACGTTCAGACAATCTAGTGTTCGACATTAGGATTGTCTACAATCTGCAAGTTCACCCGGCCGGCGCCACCCCTGCTACCGCCGTGGCCACACAGATGTCCGCGCACCGGCGATGATGGTCGTCATCGACGTCATCGACGTTGCGCCCACGGAAGGAGCACCGATGTCCCACCCGCCACGGGCCACCCTGGCGACCGCGCCGTCCTTCTCGCGTGTGACGCGTCCCTCGACCGTCGACCTGATCCAGACCGAGCTGCGCAACGCCGTGTACGCGGGCGTGCTCGCCGTCGGCTCGCCGATCCGGGAGGTCGAGGTCGCGACCCAGCTCGGCGTGAGCCGCGGCCCGCTGCGGGAGGCCGCCCAGCGCCTGGTCCAGGAGGGACTGCTGGTCGCGACCCCGGGGCGCGGCATGCGTGTGGCGACCATCTCCCGGGAGCGGCTCCCGGCCCTCTACGAGGCCCGCAAGTCGGTGGAGATCACCGCGGCGCGCCTGCTCGTCCGGTCCGGGAACGACGACGCCCTGGCGACCGTGCGCCGCGCCCACGACGAGCTCGTGGACGCGAACCGCACGGGCGACGCACGCCGCGTCGGCGGCGCCGACCTGAACCTGCACTGGGCGCTCGTCGCCGCGACGGGCAACCCCTGGCTCACCCGCTGGATGACCACCCTCATCGTCGAGGTGCGGATGGCCACGTTCTCCGTGAGCGACGAGTACGTGGTGCGCAAGGACACGGCCGACGCGCACGCCGTGATCGTCGAGCGGCTGGAGGCCCGGGACGAGGACGGCCTGGTCACGGTCATCACCGAGATGCTCGACGGCGCCGTCGCCCGGCTGCTGGGCCGCGAGGACGAGCCGGTCGAGACGCTGGAGGAGCCCGCCGACGCGCCGGCGATCACGCTCGGCCCGATCGACGCCCCGGACGAGATGTAACCGCTGGTCGGACCTGCGCCAGGCCCGCCGCGGCCCGGCGGCGGCCCCGCGTCAGACCCAGGCGGCCGGGTCCGCGAGCACCGCGCGCAGCACCTCGCGCGCGCCGCCCGTGAGCGCGGCCTGCGGGCCGGCCTGCGCAGCCCGCACCTCCAGGTCGACGAACGGCGCGGCGAGCACGCGGTCGGCGAGCACGGCCTCGACGTCGGCCCGGAGCCACGGCAGCAGCTCGGTGTAGGCGCCGCCCAGCACGATGGTGGACACGTCGAGCAGGTTCACGAAGTCCGCGAGCGCCGAGCCGAGGGCGCGGCCGGCGGGCAGGGCTGCGGCGGCGGACCCAGCGCGCGCGACGACGCCAGAACCGCCGCGGGCGGCGGCGTCCCGCTCGGTGAGCAGGGCGACGAGCGCGGCGAGCGGGGCGTCCGGCGGCAGGCCCGCCGCGCGCATCATCGCCTCCTTGCCGGCGTACTGCTCCAGGCAGCCGAACGCGCCGCAGGAGCAGCGCGGCCCGGCGGGGTCGACGACGACGTGCCCGATCTCGCCGTTCCAGCCCCGCTCCCCCAGGAAGAGCGCCCGGTCGACGACGATGGCGGCGCCGATGCCGACATCGCCCGAGACGAAGACGAACGAGTCCGGCGCCGCGACGTCGGAGCCGCCGGCGAGCTCCGCGAGCGCCGCGAGCTTGGCCTCGTTGGCGATGCGGACGGGCAGGTCGCCGAGGCCGAGCAGCGGGACCGGGTCGAGCGTGGACCAGCCCAGGTTGGGCGCTACCTCGAGCAGGCCGGTGCGAGGGTCCACCAGGCCGGGCAGGGCGAGCCGCGCGCCGGCGACGGTCATGCCGGAGGCGGCGACGCCGTCGGACACCTCGCGGGCGAGCTCGCCGAGCCGCCGCAGCACCACGGCCGGGTCGCTGTCGTGGAGCGCGCCCGGGACCACGCGGTCGACCACGACGTCGCCGGTGAGATCGAGCACACGTGCGCCGAGGTAGTCGACGTTCACCTCGAGCCCGAGGCCCACCACGGACCGCGGCGCCGGGACCAGCGGGACGGCGGGCCGTCCGGCCCGGCCGCCGGTCACGGCGGGCAGCTCGCGGACGAGCCGGGCGGCCACGAGCTGGTCCACCAGCGTGGACACCGTGGCGCGAGCCAGACCGGTCGCGGCGGCCACCCCCGCGCGCGAGAGTGGTTCCGGCACCTCGAACACGGCGCGGGCGACGAGCTCCAGGTTGTGCTCGCGCAGGGAGTGCTGGCGGGCCGCGGCGGGGCCCGTCCGCGTCGTGGTCTCGTGTGCGGTCCCGGCGATGGTCACGCCTTGACTCTAGCCGAGGCCCGCGTAATAGTTCATCCGTACAACAAATGCGGCGCCGCATGCCGGGGCCGCCCTCGATGAGGAGACCCCGTGAGCGACATCAAGTACTCGTTCGGCCTGTGGACCGTCGGCTGGCCCGCCGCCGACCCCTTCGGTACGGCGACCCGCCCCGAGCTGGACCCGGCCGAGTCGGTCCGCAAGCTCGCCGACCTCGGTGCCTGGGGCTTCACGTTCCACGACAACGACGTCTACCCCTTCGGCTCGGACGACGCCGAGCGCCAGAAGCACATCGACTCCGTCAAGAAGGCCTCCGCCGACACCGGCCTGGTCTGCGAGATGGTCACCACCAACACGTTCACGCACCCCGTCTTCAAGGACGGCGCGTTCACGTCCAACAACCGCGACGTGCGCCGCTTCGGCCTGCGCAAGGTGCTGCGCAACGTCGACCTGGCCGCCGACATGGGCGCGTCCACGTTCGTCATGTGGGGTGGCCGCGAGGGCACCGAGTACGACAACTCGAAGGACCTCAACGCCGCGCACGCGCGCTACGCCGAGGGCATCGACACCGTCGCCTCGTACATCAAGGAGAAGGGCTACGGGCTCAAGATCGCCCTGGAGCCCAAGCCCAACGAGCCGCGCGGCGACATCTTCCTGCCGACGATCGGTCACGCCATCGCGCTGATCGACTCGCTCGACAACGCCGACATCGTGGGCCTCAACCCCGAGGTGGGCCACGAGCAGATGGCCGGCCTGAACTACACGCACGGCATCGCCCTGGCGCTGCACGTGGGCAAGCTGTTCCACATCGACCTCAACGGTCAGCACGGCCCCAAGTACGACCAGGACCTCGTGTTCGGCCACGGTGACCTGCTCTCCGCGTTCTTCACGGTGGACCTGCTGGAGAACGGCTTCCCGAACGGCGGCCCCCGCTACGAGGGCCCGCGCCACTTCGACTACAAGCCCTCGCGCACCGAGTACCTCGACGGCGTGTGGGAGTCGGCCGCGGCCAACATGAAGACGTACGACCTGCTCGCCGCCAAGGCGAAGCAGTACCGCGAGGACCCCGAGGTCCAGGCCGCCTTCGAGCACGCCGGGATCTTCGAGCTCGGCCAGTCGACGCTGGCCGAGGGCGAGTCGTTCGACTCCTTCCTCGCCGAGGCCGACCCGGACGTCGACGCCCTGGCCGAGCGGGACTACGGCCTGGTCCGTCTGCACCAGCTCGCCCTGAACCACCTGATCGGCTGACCGCCCCGTCCCCGCACGTGTCGGACGTACAGGTCACCCGGGTGACCTGTACGTCCGACACGTGCGGGGGCGGTCCGGCGCCTGAACCCAGCGCGGTAGCGTGTCAGTCGCCTCTC